>NZ_CAJPPN010000023.1 GCF_905372525.1 uncultured Porphyromonas sp. | reverse complement strand
CCTTCCTCTGAACCTTCCTCTACCTTGGTCGCAACCTTACTTGTACCTTCCTCTGTACCTTCCTCTACCTTGGTCGTAACCTTACTTGAAGGTCTATGCTTACGGCCTGCAAGAGACATACGCTGACGAGCCTCGGGAGAGATATTGCGCTTGGTAGGCTTGTTCCCCACCTCTGCCTCCTCATCTGCTTCACTCTGTTCTCTCAGGAGGACATCATGAGTGAAGCGTCTGAGGAGACGTCGGGAGTAGAAGGTCTCTACACCCGCCTCATTCGTCTCGATGACGAATAGCGAGAAGTCGCGTATCACGCTCTCTACTCGCTTGGGACTACGGGAGCCAATCATACGAGCGATGAACTTCGGATCAAGGGGTAGGCCCGGTGATCCAGCATCCTCCACGGTGACCTCTGCGAGGAGCTCTAGGATAGCCCAGAAGACACCTGTACCCTCCAGCCCATAGGTAGCACGGAGGCGCTGAAGCTTGAGGTCCTTACCAGCCGTAATGTCGTGGGCAAAGTAATAGCGACACATGATGTAGGGATCTATTAGATGTGAAGATGGGAGTGAATAGGCCTATAGGTCGATAGGACAGTCGTCGAAGATCTCTATAGGGAGGTCGAGGATCGTCCCACAACGGAAGTCCCCCGTGTTCTTGTCCATCCACTGATAGTAGTTCACGGGAGCCTCTATAGTGAGCAGCTTCTTCGTCTCCTGGAGGTGTGATAGGGCACGCTCGACATAGGCGAGCTCTTTCCTATCAGAGGTGTAGAAGTGTAGGCCGTGGCGTCCCTTGGATCCTGCAGGGGTACATCCATCCTCGGCGAAGAGGACGTTGATCCTCCACCCACTACGCAGGGCAGAGCGTCTATATCCGATAGGAGTGGCTATCGTCATAGACTTCCGGGGCTCTACGCTGAAGAGCTCCACCCGCCCAGTGAGTGGGACCGTAAGCCTCGATGCAGAGTTGGGGTGATGGGGATCAAGCGGGAGACTCCCATCCGTGGCGAATAGTACCGAGATGGGGAGACCAAGCACCTCTCCACATGCGAAGCGGTCGGTACTACGTGACGTCCAGTTGGTGAAGCTCAGAGGGGCGGAGAAGGATAGGGTCTCTCGACTCTCTTTGAGTGAGGCAAGACGCTCGGTGATACGTGTCGCCTCCGAGGGATCGCTGGTGACGAGGTTAAGCCCGTAGTGCACTTCGGTTCCACCATGACGAGACCCAGGGGAGGAGAGCTTGACGTAGAACTTCCAGCTCTGAGCGTAGTGGAAGGAGTATCCGAGGGCATTGACTCCCTCTCGTAGCGGGCGCTCCTCGACGCCGAAGAGACTTACATAGCCCGTCAGAGGAATAGTCTTCCGATGGATGAGGTGTGGAGACTGAGGAGGTGTGGTTGTGTCCATTGAGTTGTAGTGGCGTTAATATTGGCCTGCCTCATCTTCGTCGTATAGATCGGAGATGAGAGTGAGTAGTAGGTGCGGAGCGATAGTCGCTGCTAGGATAGAGATACAGCCTGATAGGCTTAGGATCCCGATACCATAGTGCTCCATGATCAAGAAGGAGATAAGTAGCACGAGATGATAGGCGCTCAGTAGCTCCATTCTGTGTCGAGATAGGGAGGGTAGCATAGTCTTGTGGTGGGTATTAGTTGTGGCTTGACTGCGTGTTCATCGTACCACGTGATCAGGGACGGTACTGTCCCCTGTCTTGCTTGCGCTGTAGCTTCTCGTACTCGGACTTCCAGTGGCTAGCCATGGTGACACCGAAGACCCCGAGGCCCAGGAGCCATAGGAAGCAGAAGCCGATACTATGATTGAGTACGTCTAGGAGGAGGCAACATAGCCCTAGGAGGGTGATACCTACGATCTGTGGAAGGTTCATTATAGTGTACGTATTTAGTTGTTATCGTTGTCGTAACTTTGTGTCACTGAAACACCTAGTTACATTTGTTAGAGATATGAATATACCCAGTCAGCTTACCCCCGAGGAGCTAGATAAGACGCTTGAGTTTATCGCCAATGGCGAGAAGGGATCTTGCCCAGTCTCCACCGACACCCTTATTGCTTGCTCCTCATTCCTTGCCCAGCAGGGGTTCATCCGTTCACAGGACTCCTTCATCGGAGCTATCCGGGACATCACACCTGCAGGCAGGGCGCTGATGGAGAAGGGTGGCTTTACCGCTATCGTCGCCAAGGAGCAAGCGGAGGTGAAGCGCATACGCATGATAGAGACTCTGCGTAATCCCTTGATCGTTGCCATCGTGAGTGCCTTAGTTGGTTTCCTCTCTGGGTGGTTCTTAGCCTACCTGAAGTATTCATGAGGGTCGTGCTACCTCCCCATATAGCGGAGGTACAGATTCTCTCCGATATCGAAGGTCGTCACGAAGGTCGCAGCGCAGACGACGAACCAGAAGAGGACGTAGAGCATCATAGCCCAGAGATGGCCTGCGAGCAGGCTCGGCATGTACCTATACCGGAACCAGTCTATAGGAGCCTTCGCTAGCTCCCTACATTTCCTTAGCATATTCATAATAGTAGTTGTGGATCGTGTATTCTGACTACTCGTAGACACGAGCTTCGACAAGCTCCTTGCTGAGGCCTGCATCCTTGCGTTGCTTGCGATGGAAGGTGCGAGCTTCTTCACGTCGTTGCCATTCAGCGGGAGAGAGGTTGGTTACGCTCGCATCGCCCAGACGCTGTGCAAGCAGACGAAGCACGCTACGACGAGAGTAGATCCAGCGCCCCTTCGTCGGGTCTCGGAGGCTCGGTAGGCATATCGCCTCGAGGGCTGGCTCACCCGTAGGCTCACCCGTCACCTTGTCTACGGGCGGTACCCGTAGTCGGGTGAGCGTCCGCTGCTTACACCTAAGGAGAGCCATTACCTCCCTAGGCTTCATCCAGCCATCGCTCCCCTCGGCCACCTGGAGGAAGAGGGCACGCATCTGGCGGTTCTCCCGCTCTAGGCTATCGAGGCGTTCTTCGTTCGTACGCATATCGTCTATCTAATACCATGGCCTGCTACCCAGCCTTAGCCACTTGGGGAGCTCGGCTAAGTGGGACACGCAGGAGAAAGAGTAGGTAGCCCGATATCATGCTCTTCTCTACGAAGTAGCGGATACGCTGCCCCTTGGGCTTCAGCTCCCGGTCTGAGTTACGGAGGATGTGCTGTCCCGAGCGTCGAGCATTGGCGAGCGTATCGTGGCGTACCGCTATCCAGCTACCAGGAAGGATCGACCGAAAGATCGGTACCCCAGCTGCCTCCGCCCCTAGGTTGGGGACGTAGACCCCTCGAGCTAGTTCCTGAGCCTCGTTCGCCAGGAATACCATAGCCCTTGCTCGAAGGCTGTGGTAGAGCTCCTCGGGATCCTCCTGAGAGGGGTAGAGGGTCGTGGGTGGAGCTCCTTGAGGTGTTGTCATCATCATTGTCTTCTTATACTCTGCTAGCTTTTGTGCCAGCTGGTTACGTGGTTTGGCGATACACTAGGGATTGGCTAACTTAGCAGGTGAATAGTGATGAATGCTAAGACCAGCAGGCGCTTCCTTTTGGTTGCCGCCCCCTTCGTGTACGCCGCCCCCCTTTGCGGGGGCTGTATCGTTGGTTTGCAGTACAAAGATAGAATAAAACGTTCTACACGCAAAAGAAAAGTAGAAGAAATGAATAACAACCAACTGCTATCAACTCTATATAAGAGGCTTAGAGAAGAGAAGCTAGTGAGTAGTCAGGCACACTTTGGTCGCCTGATAGGTGAAAACCATGAAGGAAACCTATCGGAATACATCAAAGGGAAGAAGTCTCTAGGTAAAAAGATAGATGAATATATTCTATCTCTCGAAAGCAAGATGCCTATGCTCTCTTCTACCTGGCTTCGCACAGGAGAGGGAGAGATGCTACGTGGCGAGCCAAATCCCGGGGCAGGCCTGCCCGACGTAGGTCGTCGTACGGACGTTTGGGTCGGTACGGATAATCGTGTGTATTGGACGGAGGCGCTGCAGGTTGGTCACGAAGAGGATCTACAGCGAGCCCAGTCCGAGGGTGTACGCCTCATCCCCGAGTACACCGAGGCCTTCCGTGGAGGCAATCAAGGAGAGGCAGACGAGCTTCAGACGATAGACACCTATTGGGGCATCCCCAACCTCGAAGGGGAAATGATCGTGCCCATCCATGGTAATTCTATGTCCCCGAAGTTCCCAGCGGGCTGTCGTGTCGCTCTCAAGCGCTACCCGTTCAGTCCAGCCAATCCCCTAGGCATCCAATTCGGGGAGGTCTATGCGGTAGCGGTACGCCAAGGGGATGGCTACCCTCCCCTACACTTCATCAAGCGCCTGCATCGTCACCCCGACAAGGCGAAGGAGCACACTACCTACATTGCCCGTAGCATCAATCCCGACTACGACGACTTCGAGGTATCGGTCTCGGACATCTGCCACCTCTCGGCGGTCGTTGCCCGCATCGAGGTCGAGCCCCTCTTCTCCTTCTAAAGACAGCCTATGGGCCACCATTGAGATATTACATTATCCATTCCGAGATATTCTGTACCTTCACGGAGATAAAAAACAGCTAGATTATGAGGAGGAAAGACTTAACATTGCGCGCATTCTCAGTTGAAAGAATGAGTGGTATGTCCTTGAGCGAAAGCGAACCATTGAGCCTTTTAGATTTGCTCCGGCAACGTCTCCCCGCGACATGTGCTGGAGATCGACGCATGCCTCTAAATCCTACAAGTGATGATGAAGATGTGCTTTCCGCCTATGCAGACTCTAACAACTGCTTGTTTGGTGTCATATTATGCATTGCCCCAGGCACTCAGATGGGGGAGATCCGCCCAGAGATGTTTGCGCAGCCGATGATAAGTATAGATGAGCTTGGAGGCTTGGAGGCTAATGCTAATTCATCCATCTATAAGCACTGCTACTATTTCGCTCTTAGTAGTAGAACCCTCGTGACGACTCTTGGAAAGAGCTCCTCTATCAGCAGAGTAGAGACTTATTTGAATTGGTTGATAGAAGAAATCCGTGGGGAGACATTATTCAACTTTACCCCTATGATTTCAACGGAACTTCCAATCAAGCCTAAGGACATTAAAGAGATGACAATACTCCCTCCCAGAACGAGGTCAGTCGAGACGGAGGATAGTCAGGCAGATACAGAGGAAGCATCAAGGGCTTACAAGATAAACTGGAACAGGATCAAGAGCCTTTTCGGTGACAGTTTGAACCTAGACGAGCTCAAAGCAAACAACATTCTTGAAGCTGAACTTAATATAAAGTTCACACGACCTAAGAATATGACTCCGCAGAACTATGAGCGACTGCTCGGTCAGAGTCTAAGGGTTATATCTGGCTTAGATCAAGTCCAATTTAGGGGCAAGAAGGGAAAGAAATATGTAGTAGGCTCAGATATGCAACGAGAGAAGAGCGTCAAGATAGAATTAACAGAAAATGGACATCTTTCCGAGGAGCAGCTCAAGCAAGAGATGGAGCGATATCTTCTCGAACTCACACAAGGATAGTAACTCAGATGAAGCTCCAGGCAAATTTACTTCGCTACCTTGTCGTTATTGTACTGGGAATAGTCATTTCAAGTCTACTCCCAAGGCTAACCGTTAATATCGAAATAGCAAAGCTTCTGTTTGGTGTGGCTGGAATCTTCTTTCCCGTATCACTAGCGGTCATCACTTCGATGGATCTCTACAGAGTTAAGAATACCGAAGCAAGAAGAGAGATTAGGCGCAACCTGAGAGATCAGCGGAATGGTCTCTGTTTCCACTTCATCATGGCCATGATAGGCTTGATAACTATCTACCTTATCCCTGATGGAGGAGGTACCATTGAGCCTAGTATCATTGGCTTCATTTCAGTCAACATTCCTCTCGTGGTCACCCTGATCATCTGTGAATCTATTCTATACATGACCATAACCTTCACCAGCACTCAAAAGCTACGAGAAGATATTGAAGATAAGCTTGATGAAGAAGAAAGGAGGAAGGGATAACTACCCAAACTCTCTTTAACTTTGCATACTCCCTATTCTGTAACATAGTAATCGTTATGACTACCTCTTCTTCCCCTGATAATACCCTTCGCATCGTCTTTGAAAATGAACAAAGCGAAGTCAGTGCTGAGCTACTCATTGGCAGCCTGATGCATACCATGGAGATTATCCACGCTATCAGTCGTGAAGTCGGTCCCGAGAAGAAGATTGATATTAAGATTAAGACCTTCGAGCAGGGTAGTTTCCAGGTCAATATTGAGTTGGTTGAGCGAGCTTTCGGTTGGCTCTTCTCCTCTGAAGGCATTGCCTATGCATCGGGGATTGTTACTATCGCAAGTGGGATTTATGCCCTAGCAAAGCACCTCAAAGGCAGGCGCCCCAAGTCGGTAACATCTGAAGGCTCCCAAAAAAAGATCATCAATCATTTTGGGGATACCTACTACGTGGACAATCGTAGCTACCATCTCTTCAATAGCTCTGAAAATATACGAAAACAAGTACGGGAGCAATTTCAAGAGCTGGAGAAATACTCCGATATCACAGGCTTCCGCTTTGAGGGGGGGGGCGAGACAACACGTGCTGACCGAGATGAGTTCTCCGCTATGGGTAGACCTATCCCGACCTGCGATGAAACTCCTGAGCCACAGATACGAGTATTAGAAAACGTAAGCCTCCTCATTCTTCGTCCGAGCTTCGACCCCAATCTCCCTTGGGACTTCCTCTATGATGGGCGTAAGATCTCAGCTCGCGTTAAGGACGAGGAAATCTTGAAGATCATCAACCGAGGCGAGAGCTTTTCAAAGGGCAGTCGCATGCTAGTAGACCTAGAGGAGACTCGTTCTTATGATATTACCCTTGGAGAATACGTGATTGGGAGAGATGGCTACCATGTCCTACGCTTTAAGGAGCACTTACCAGCTCAGCGCACCGCCACGCTCTTTAACGAAGAGTGAATGCATTCCCGACCACCGTTGGTTACCGATAAACGTAAAAGTGTTATATTTGCGTGAAGTCAAATGTGTAACAACCTACAACAATGAGTGTGCTACTGATCCTCCTTGAGGGATTCACCTCAATATTCAATCCTTCAGTTCGCAGGCGAGACCCGGGACTGGAGAAGCTGGAGAAGATTGTCGAGAGCTACCAGACCACGAGCGATCGTGAGCGATTGGCAGGCGATTGGCAGGCTGTCCAGCATGATATGTCGCGCGCATGGCAGAAGGTTCAAGCTTCATATGAGTAAGAATACCGTTAAGCGTACTCAAGCCACCGTTCAGCGCGCTGACACGATCGGGACACTCAATGAGGAGCATATCGTCATTGACAATAGCTTGATGCCCTCAGCTGAGGAGCTCGCTAAGTACAAGGAGATTGATCCCGACCTAGTCCGTTATTTCCAACGGATCACCGATGAAGAACGAAACCTTCGACACGAAGCTACACGTCAGAGTCTGGAGCTACTTGCTATCGATAATGAGCGTCGTCATCGGGAGCGTATGAGGGGGCAAATCTTTGCGTTCCTTTCGCTCTTACTTTTCTTGGGAGTCACAGCCTTGGCTCTCTATCTGGGGCAGTCTTGGCTCGCAGGTCTTTTCAGTACGCTCTCTATAGTAGGGATCGTATCAGCATTCATTAACGGAAAGAAGGAATAGCCCCTATCTGCACCATACAAAAGGCGACGCCCCCGATCCTACAAAGGTCGGGGGCGTCGCCTTTTTCATCTTCTCTATATGAGGCCTTGCAGACGCTGGAACTCCTGCGCTACATCCTCTGCTAGAGTCTTAGCGTAGATCTGTGTGGTCTTGACACTAGTGTGCCCCAGCATCTTTTGCAGGATATGCAGGGGAACACCATTGGCCAGCGTGACTGTCGTGGCAAAGGTATGACGAGCCATGTGTGAGGAGATCTTCTGCGTTAGCCCACAAGCCTGCCCGAGAGCCTTCAGATAGACATTGTACTTCTGCTGGGAGAGGATAGGTAGCTTATAGTCGTACACCTTCAGTACCTCGATAGCAGGGGGAAGGAGATAGATGAAGAACTCGGTCTTGGTCTTGTGTCGCTGTGCACGCAGATAGCGCATTCCATCTCGCTCCTCGGTGTTCTTGTAGTCGAAGGTAGCGAGGTCTGCGTAGGCAAGCCCCGTGTAGCACTGAAAGAGGAAGAGGTCTCGAATACGTTGTAGGATGGGATCCACTAGTTCGGTCTCCACGATCCTCTGCAGCTCCTCCTTGCTCAAGAAGCGCCGACCCTTACTCTCCCCTCGAGACACCTTGAAGCTCGCATAGGGGTCTTTGTTGATGAGGCCGAAAGCCATCGCCTCGTGAATATAGACACGAAGCCTCTTATGGTAGTTGTGTATGGTGACTTGGTGGGTGAGGTTGCGCTTCTTCCGAAGCCAATCATCGAACTTGACGACACTTGTGTGCGTGACGTCGGCGAAGGAGACGAACAGCCCAGAGGCCTCTATGGCTTTGAGTGCTGCACAGTGCTGACGCTTAGTACCTGGGGTACCGCTCCGTTCCTTGAACCGCTCCCAAGCGAAGTCAATAAAGCAACGTGGGCGATTGAGCTCCACCCTATAGGCGTCCAATAACTGATCTAGGGTATAGGCCTGCCCATAGCGTTCGAAGGCACTACCCGAGGCCTGCTGAAGTTGCTCCTCGATCTCGTCAAGAGTACGATTATACTCCCTAGCGTGTGGTGTCTTGTACGCCATCCCGATATCAGCACTCCACTGACCTGCACATAGACGAATGCCTGTGTCTAGGTAACGTCGAGACTTTCCCCGATAGAGTTCGAAGACGACGGGGGCTTCCTTTGTCTTGGTGGCGACATTTCTCCTATCGAAGAGTCGCCGAATACGTAGCTCGTTCATTTCGTTCCAGCTTATGCAATAGAGCTCTTTGCACCCCTCAATTCTTGCGCACGTTTTTTGGGGCGTGCGCAAAACGTGCGCAAATAGCGCGCAAAAAGCCCAAAAATTGCAGGTTATCAATACTGCTCCAAACCAACGAAACAGACACGTAACCAGCTGAAACACAGTCGCTACCATAGTGAACTTGGCTACCTCTCGATAACCACTCAGTGAATCGCCTGGGGGTCGAACCCAGGACCCCATCCTTAAAAGGGATGTGCTCTGCCAACTGAGCTAGCGATTCGACCTAAATAAGCACTCTTACCTAATGAGACTCATACTTGTATAAGAACCGTAAGGTAAAATGCGATGCAAAAGTAACGATTTATTTTGAGAAACCAAGGCCTTGCATTTCTTCTTAGGGTCAAGACCTGAACCTCGTGGAGATCGAAGCCCCAGTGCGCTACACTCCTCCCCGAAAGAGAGCTTACTAGCCCCATCTGCTCTATCCAAGCTCGAGAGGTGGGGGATAGGTCCTAGAGAGCCAATCCCGAGATCGAAAGATCTGCGCCCTCGGCGTAGACTCCCCCGGCAGATACCTACTGCCTAGATGGGAGATGTGTACACGCGTGTATACAATAGTGTACCCACGTGTACACTATTGTGTACCTGCGTGTACACAACCTCGCTCTAAGTATTATCCCTTCGTGGGCTGCCTCGTATGTGTACCCTGTGGGGGTAGTATGTTGGTACTCAGGAGATACGGATAGATCCCCTCTTGGGGGAAGGAATATTCTCAGGGAGGGGGTAGCGTGTGGAGCGTGTGTGGAGCATACGAATAGAATTCAGATGTCGGTACTGATGAGAGACGGGAGTCCTTTATGTTTTTTGATTTTTTATTGTACCTTTGTCCTGTCTTACGAGTATGGCTCTTTTATAAATAGGATGAAGCGCATCCTGACCATTAGGAAGGAGAGCCAGCAAGGGAAGCCGGTGTGAGTCCGGCACAGTACCCGCTACTGTAAGTCATCCCCCATCACGTCACCCTCGGGCTGACGTAGTGTGGGCTCCTCGCATGGATAGAGCTGGACAAAGGCTCCACCACTGGGACGTATAGATCCTGGGAAGGTGCATGCCAGTGAGGAGAGACCAGGGTGATAAGTCAGGAGACCTGCTCCTAAGATCCAAGTAAAACAATCTCGGGAATAAGATTGGGAAGACTATCCATGAGACGATGTAGCCCCGTGTGAGCTATAGACCGCCTCCTCGATGAAGTGCACCTCCTGACGGCATGAACCGCTCGATCAGAGGACGTCTTTCCGCCATAGACCCTAGGGCGAATATTGGCTTCCAGATGATGACATCATGTCGTGCATACGTCACCATCGCTCCCTCGGGGGTAGGTGATCTAAGTAGCTTCCTCGAGGAGAGACCCCCCTGATAACATCTCGTGATCAAGATCTCTCGGCACGCCTGAGACACCTCGGTGTCCCTCAGGTGTACTCGCTTGTGATAAGTAGGGCATGAGCTCTACGCCAAGGGCAGGACAAGGAGGCTCAGCGAAGGGGTTTTCTTCATGTTCCTCCAACCTATCCAAAGCCACCCCTTCCTCCTTCGTCTTCTCTGCTCTGGTGCTCCTCATGTAGCCTGGTGTAGGTGGCGAGCGTATGCATAGGACATGTCAGAGGTGCATGGGTCGGTTAGAGCACACTGCTACGCTGTGGTAGGGTGTCTTTAGCCACCGTGCCACCGATGGCTTCATCCCTTACCAACCTATTTGTCCAGAACTAAGGCGAATACAAGGCGAAGTGCCCCTCATCCCCCCTCCCCTCCCACGAGGGATGGAACGACACATATCCTAGAGACCTCTCGTCGGGGTCTCGGTGACGGTGCTCACCACCTACCACGTATAGGGTGGCTCCTATCTGCATGGGGCGACACCAGCCCCGTGTGAGAGCCTCGCTTGATACCATGTCTCACGTACTCCTCTGTGTCCTTTTACTCCCCTTTGGCTCGTGTATGTAAGGCTACTTGCACAAAAGCTGTATCTTTGTGCTGAAAGTTTCACTCACTTAACTAAAAGAACAATTGCCTTATGAGCTATAATCTCTTAGCAGGAAAGAAGGGGATCATCTTCGGAGCCCTAAACGAACAGTCCATTGCCTGGCGTGTGGCAGAGCGCGCTGTCGAAGAAGGCGCTGAGATCCTCCTAACGAATACCGCAGTGGCTGTGCGTATGGGACAGCTGAACGAGCTGGGCCAGAAGCTAGGCGCCCAGGTCGTCCCTGCCGACGCTACCAAGGAGGAGGAGCTCGAGGTCGTCTTCCAGGAGGCCATGAAGCGCTTTGGGAAGGTAGACTTCGTCCTACACTCCATCGGGATGAGCCCCAATGTACGCAAGGGACGTAGCTACGATGACCTTGACTATAAGATGCTTCAGACGACCTTCGACATCTCGGCTGTGTCCTTCCACAAGATGCTCCAGGTAGCCAAGAAGCTCGATGCTATCGCTGAGGGTGGCTCGGTCGTAGCTCTGACCTACATCGCTGCACAGCGCACCTTCGTCGGCTATAGCGATATGGCTGATGCTAAGAGCCTGCTGGAGTCCATCGCTCGTAGCTTCGGCTACATCTATGGTCGCGATCGGGGCGTGCGTATCAATACCGTCTCTCAGTCGCCCACCGTCACCACCGCAGGTAGTGGGGTCAAGGGGATGACAGATCTACTAGACTTCGCCGAGGACCTCTCCCCTCTGGGTAATGCCGATGCCAACGACTGCGCCGACTACTGCATCACCCTCTTCAGTGACCTCACACGCAAGATCACGATGCAGAACCTCTTCAACGACGGGGGCTTCAGCTCCATGGGGATGAGTGCAGCTGCCATCGAGGCCTTCGCTGAGGGACGTCGTGCCCGTCAGGAGAAGAAGTAATCTCCGATAGCCCCTATACAAGACAATGATCCTTCGTACGGACAACCTCGTCAAGCGCTACCGCTCCCGCACGGTCGTCAACCACGTCTCCATCCAGGTGGGGCAGGGGGAGATCGTCGGTCTGCTAGGCCCCAATGGGGCAGGGAAGACCACGACCTTCTATATGACGGTGGGACTGGTCGTGCCCAATGAGGGACGTATATTCCTAGACGATGAGGACATCACCAAGTACCCCGTCTACAAGCGTGCTCGTGCCGGTATCGGCTACCTAGCGCAGGAGGCCTCTATCTACCGTAAGATGAGCGTGGAGGACAATATCCTCTCCGTACTAGAACTCACGGATAGGACGAAGGAACAGCAGCAGGCACGGCTGGAGGAGCTCATCGCAGAGTTTCACCTAGAGAAGGTGCGCCGCAACCAGGGGAATCGCCTCTCAGGGGGTGAGCGTCGCCGAGCCGAGATAGCCCGGTGTCTAGCGATTGACCCGAAGTTCATCATGCTTGACGAACCCTTCGCAGGGGTAGACCCGATCGCCGTACAGGATATCCAGACGATCGTAGCCCAGCTACGACTGAAGAATATCGGTATCCTCATCACCGACCACAACGTCTACGAGACGCTGAGTATCACCGACCGCGCCTATCTACTCTTCGAGGGAAAGGTCCTCTTCGAGGGGACGGCAGAGCAGCTCGCCGAGAACGAGATCGTACGAGAGAAGTACCTCGGTAAGGACTTCCAGCTACGCCGTCGCAACTTCGACCACCTCAGCTAGGCTGTCCCTCACAGAAAAGACTTACCCCCGCCCGACGTCTCTCAGAGAGTCGGGCGGGGGTAAGTCTTTTCTGTGTCAAGGGTATGGGAGGGGCTACTTCTTCCTGCGCTCTCGGCGCTCCTTGACCTCCTTGGCGTACTGGGCGGCTTTCTTCTGTCCCTTGGAGTCTGCTCCGAAGCCTTCGTAGAGGAAGAGCTCGGGTAGGGTACGCGCCTTGTCCTCCACGTGTATAGCTCCATCCCGACCTCGGCGCAGGATGAGTTCATCATAGAGGAGCTTAGACCTATCGAGGAGGCTGTCTCTTGGGATAGAGTCTGGCTGGAAGCGGTAGGAGGTGTAGTGGATCTGCGTCTTGGTCACCGTGATGTCCTGGTAGAGCTGTAGCCCTGAGCCGAGGCGATCGTGGACGGAGGAGAAGCCGTTGCGATAGACCTTGGGCGAGGCAGAGCTGATGACGAAGGCGGGAGCGATCGTATCCCCACGCTCATCTCGTGTGGTGGCACGTGCGTAGCCGTGGTCGTGCCCCTGTAGGACGAGGTCTGCTCCGTAGGTGAGGAGCTCGTCCTTGAAGATATGGTGCATGATGATGTTCTTGCGACCCTCCCGTACACAGTCCACAGCGTGGTGGAAGAGCACGACTTGCCAGGGCTGACGAGAGCTGGAGAGTGCACGGCGCAGCCAGCTCTTGTGACTATTGATCGAGCCCAGCCACATGATGTCGGTCGTATCGAGGACGATGAAACGCATGAGAGGGAAGTCGATATAGTAGCTGCGCTGTAGGAAGCCCTTGGGGCCATTGAGGGGATAGTTGGTCTGCGGTACCCAGCGCACATCTAGCTCACGGGCAAAGCCACGCTTGAGGTACTCGTGGTTGCCGGGAGCAGCGATGATCGGTAGGCGTGTACTCCAGCCCTGTAGTGCTTGGTACCAGCACTGCCAGTAGTGGTCTGTAGGCCCCTCGATCTGATCCCCTGCCAGAGCAAGGAACTGGATGGAGTCGGCCAAACGCTCACGGAGCTCCCGAAAGAAGGTCGTACTCATCTGTGCCTGGGGATCCTGTACGTCCCCGAGGTAGACGAAGCGAGTCGTGTCACACTCCCGCTCGCTAGGCATCGCGAAGGAGTAGACGGGCGAGCGCTGCTCCCCGCTCTGTAGCTGGTAGAGGTAACGAGAGCCGACATGCAGGCTATCTAGGCTGACGTGGTAGAAGCATCCCTTACCCGAGCGACTCTTCACGAGTCGGCCGAGGGCAGGTATGCGCCGTGCAGCTAGGGTGTCTCCCCGGGCTGTGATCTCCTGCAGGGTGAGGGCTGAGGGCACTAGGTACTCCCCGCTACGCCAGGAGAGTGTCCGCTCCGTAGTGAAGTCACTCCCGGGGGTGAGCGTGACGCGGGTGATCTCCTCAGGAGTATGGTAGGGAGCCTCTGGGGGATTGCCGAACCAAGCCCTCCAGCGCAGCATCAGCAGGACACCCGCCCCGAGTAGGAGGACGAGGAATAGAGGGATCAGTAGGTAGCGCTTCTTTCGGCCCTTGCGCTTGTCGGGCTTGAGATTACGTAGGCGTGGTGGCTTATACTTGGTCGTCATGTGTTTGCTCTGGTTGTGTCTCCTGTGGTATGGAGAGTGGGGTGGTATCTGGGGTGCTTTCGCCCTGCTTCCGCTCGCTCAGTTCCTGGCGTAGGCTCTCTATCTCCTGCTTCTGGCTCTCTAGCTCCTGATGTAGGGTACGGTTCTCTACCCCCAGGGCATCCCACTCCAGTAGTCCCCGTGTAGCTAGCCCGATCATGATGGCCGCTACGGAGCCGATCACACCGAGCGAGGAGAGGGGGAGCGTATTGGGGGCGAAGCCTGGCATCTCGAGATCCCACAGGCTGTAGCAGAGGATAGGGATCAGGAGCCCAATGAGTGCGGCGACAGCTAGGAGCCAGATGTAGGCTCGGAAGAGGCGTCGGCGCATCAGCTGAGGAGCGAAGCTATAGTAGTTGAGGTAGAAGAGTAGGATGAGGTATAGGTCGGTCAGCCACGTGGAGTAGTAGAGGCTGGGACGTGTGAAGACGCTATCTATCCCCTGACTCACGAGGGGGGTCACGAGGGTCTGTAGGAGGATCAGGAGGAGCCAGAGGGAGGCTGTGACAGCGAAGGTGATCGAGCGATCAGTAGTGGGCTTGGAGTTCATGAGTGGATCGTATGAGGGAGGATCAATGTGTACGTGAGCCGATATAGTCAGCTAGGGAGATGAGGGAGTGACGATAGACGCTCTCTGGATAGCTGAGGAGGAGCTCTTTGGCTCGGCGGAGGTAGTCGGCGATACGAGCCTCGGCATAGGAGATCCCTCCGTGCTCGATAGCGTAGCGGGTGAGGTGTGCCACAGCCGTCTCGGTGATGGGACGCTCCCGCAGGAGCTCCAGACAGTGCTGCCCCTCGGGGGTATCCTCGGTCTCGAGGAGGGCGTGTAGCAGAGGTAGGGTGATCTTACCCTCCCTGAGGTCATTGCCCGTAGGCTTACCCACGTCGGCACTATAGTAGTCGAAGATATCGTCTCGTATCTGGAAGGCCATCCCTAGGTACTCGCCGATCTGGGTGAGTCGCTCCTTGTCTGGGGCACTCGCCCCCGTCATAATGCCTGCTATGCGAGCACAGCTGGCGAAGAGTACAGCGGTCTTCTGACGGATGATGTCATAGTAGTTCTCCTCGCTTAGTCGGAGGCGGTCGGCGCTCTCGAACTGTCGTATCTCTCCCTCGGTCAGCTCTCGCCCGATGCTGGAGATGATCTGGATGACCTCGAGGTCTCCGAGGGAGATCGCTCCGATGAGAGCAGAGGAGAGGACGAAGTCCCCCATGAGTACAGCCACGCGATTGTCGTAGATGACGTTGAGCGTGGGTTGCCCTCTGCGGGTGGAGGCCTCATCGATCACATCGTCGTGGATGAGGGTAGCCGTATGGATTAGCTCCAGTAGGACAGCAGCGTCTATACTAGACTTCGGGGGCTCTCCCCCTCGGATCATCCCTGCCATGAGGGCGACGAGGACAGGGCGTACCTTCTTGCCAGTAGAGGCATTGAGCCGCTCTATAGCGTCTTGGAGCCATTCGGACTTCGTCGCCAGTATCTCGTCGAACTGGCTATGGAAGTCTGCCACATACTCTGCTACGGGTGCCTTGATTATATCTATCTGTTGCATCAGCTAACAAACTATCAATGAAGTAACAAAAATACATATAATATCCCAGCCCTGCCCTAGAGGGGGGATTTGCACATGTCGCCCGCCAGAGCCGTGACTAGGATCGAGTGAGGCTAGCTGTCAGGGGTGGCGCCCCTTAGTCATATACCCTAGGGGGATTTCTCCTTGGGGAGTGATCCCTCAGAGACTATTTCCGTGAAACATGTATCTTAGTCGGGTGGTTATTCCGTTATAGCGCTAGGTGTTTCCCCGATTGATACGACAATGAGTACAAATAAGACATATCAGATCCTATGGGCAGACGATGAGATCGACCTGCTCAAGCCACACATCCTCTTCCTGCGAGACAAGGGCTACGAGGTGACTCCCGTCCTTAGTGGCAACGATGCTATCGATGCCGTACAGAGCCAGAGCTTCGATCTCATCTTCCTCGATGAGCATATGCCCGGGCTGACGGGTCTCGACACGCTACAGCGCATCAAGGAGCTCCGCCCCTTCGTCCCCATCGTCATGGTCACCAAGAGCGAGGAGGAGGAGCTCATGAACCAAGCTATCGGAGGTAAGATCGCCGACTACCTGATCAAGCCCGTAAACCCCAACCAGCTCCTGCTCTCACTGAAGAAGAACCTCCACCAGAGTAGCATCATCAGTGAGGCCACGACGATGAACTACCGTCAGGAGTTCGCACAGCTCAGCGCCCAGATGAGCGACCGCCTCAGTCTAGAGGAGTGGAAGGAGCTCTATCGTCGCCTCGTGCACTGGGAGATAGAGCTAGAGCATGGTGATGCCCAGATGCGTGAGCTCCTAGAGATGCAGAAGGCAGAGGCCGGACGACTCTTCTGTCGCTTCATCGCCAAGAACTATGAGGGCTGGATCCGCGAGCCTGCGACCCGCCCCGTGATGAGCCCAGACCTCTTCAAGACCAAGGTCTTCCCCCTACTGGACGCAGGGGAGAAGGTATTCTTCATCCTCATCGATAACTTCCGCTACGATCAGTGGGAGACCGTCAAGGGGATGCTCAGCGAATTCTACACCTTCGACGAGGATCTCTACCTCTCGATCCTCCCCACAGCCACGCAGTATGCTCGTAATGCCATCTTCTCGGGGCTGATGCCCCTGGATATAGCGAAGATGTTCCCCGACCTATGGGTCGATGAGGAGAGCGAGGAGGGGAAGAACCTCAACGAAGAGCCTATGATCCAGACCCTCCTACAGCGCTATCGCAAGAACTACCCCTTCTCCTACAACAAGGTCTACGAAGCACGCTTCGGGGAGCGTCTCCTCTCGGGGCTCAATGGACTGAAGCAGTTCCCCCTTAACGTCATCGTGCTGAACTTCGTCGATATGCTCTCTCATGCACGTACTGAGAGCAAGATGATCCGCGAGCTAGCGAATACAGAGGCGGCCTACCGCTCGCTGACCAAGAGTTGGTTCCGTCACTCGACGACCTACAACCTCTTCAAGCACATCTCTGAGATGGGCTATCGAGTCGTGCTCACTACCGACCACGGCACCATACGGGTCAATACCCCAGTGAAGATCATCGGAGATAAGAATACCAATACCAACCTCCGCTACAAGGTCGGCAAGTCCCTATCCTACAATCCCAAGGAGGTCTATGAGGTCAGTGTCCCAGCGAAGATCGGGCTCCCCCAGGCGAACCTCTCCGATAAGTACGTCTTCAGCTACAACGACGACTTCTTTGCCTACCCTAATAACTACAACTACTACGTGCAGTACTACAAGGATACCTTCCAGCACGGAGGGATCTCGATGGAGGAGATGCTCATCCCTCTGATCACGATGCAGCCTAAGTAGTCAGCGACGTAAGATTACTCATATTCCTAATTTAGATGATAAGAAACATCGTACTAGACCTCGGTGGCGTACTCTTCACCCTAGATAGGGAGGAGGCGCTCCGCCGCTTCGAGGCACTTGGAGTGCCGGACGTCGAGAAGATGCTCGACCCCTACCTACAGAGTGGCTACTTCCTCCAGGTGGAGGATGGTCGGATGACCGAGCCAGAGTTCAGAGCAGCCCTCAGCGCCTCCGCTGGACGGGAGCTCACTTATGACGAGATTGCCCACGCCTACTTCGGCTTCCTACGCTCGGTCGATACCTACAAGTTCGACTTCATCGACGAGGAGCTACGTGACTACCGCATCTTCATCCTCTCCAATACGAACCCCTATGTGATGGACTTCTGTGAGAGTGATCGGTTCCTCCCCTCAGGACGTCCTCTCTCCTCCTACTGCGTGAAGAAGTTTGCCTCCTGTGAGATCGGACTAGTGAAGCCCGACCGCCGGATCTTCGAGCGAATGATCAGCGAAGGGGAGATGAAGCCCGAGGAGACCCTCTTCCTAGACGATGGGCCAGCCAACGTGGCGATGGCAGCCGAGTTCGGTATCCACACCTACTGTCCCAAGAATGGTGAGGACTGGCGAGAGCCCGTCCGCCAGCTCCTCAGAGAACTCAATGCCCAACAAGGGTAATTGACTATCTTTGCCCCAGTATTGATGTAACTTAATCAACGTAATACAAGAATAATTATGAAGAGAATCGTACTCATACGCCACGGCGAGAGCGTATGGAACAAGGAAAACCGCTTCACGGGCTGGACCAACGTAGACCTCTCAGAGAAGGGCGTAGAGGAAGCTAAGAAGGCGGGTGCACTCCTCAAGGAGCATGGCTTCCACTTCACCAAGGCCTATACCTCTTACCTCAAGCGTGCGATCAAGACACTCAACCAGATCCTCGACGTAATGGATCTCGACTGGATCCCTGTCTCCAAGAGCTGGCGCCTCAACGAGAAGCACTACGGGATGCTCCAGGGGCTGAACAAGGCAGAGACCGCAGAGAAGTACGGCGATGCCCAGGTGAAGATCTGGCGCCGTAGCTACGATGTCCCCCCCACACCCCTAGAGGCTACGGATCCACGTGCCCCCCAGGCTGACCCCCGCTATGCTGGTGTCGTCCCTGCCTACCTTCCCCTGACCGAGGCTCTCTGCCACACGGTGGCTCGTACGCTCCCCTACTGGGAGGGTGAGATCTTCCCCTCGCTCATGGAGCACGATGATGTCCTAGTAGCTGCGCACGGCAATAGCCTACGTGGTATCATCAAGGTCCTCAAGGGGATCTCTGACGAAGATATCGTCGAGCTGAACCTCCCCACGGCAGTGCCCTACGTCTTTGAGTTCGATGACAACCTCAACCTCGTCAAGGACTACTTCCTCGGCGACCCTGAGGAGATCAAGAAGCTCATGGAGGCCGTAGCCAACCAGGGTAAGAAGGCCTAGCATCTCCCCCATACTAGATCAGACGCCCCAAGACTCAGCGTAGAGCCTTGGGGCGTTTTGCTTAGGTTTACGTACCTTTGCGACTCTCTGATTGGCTCCCTCTGCTCTGTATAGGGGTTGAGAGAGATCAGGGGTAGGCAGTGATGCCTACCCATATTGACCACCTCCTTTCATTCCTATAGAATATTAGTTAAGTATATGCAGCAGACCTCTACTCCCGCTCGCCGTCCCGGTTGGTTTGGACTGACCCCTCTCGTCGTCTTCCTTTTGGTATACCTCGTAGCCTCGATCGTCTCGGGAGACTTCTACAAGATGCCTATTGCAGTGGCCTTCCTCGCAGCCTCGGCCTATGCCGTGGCGATCACCCGAGGCCTGGGGCTGATGGAGCGTATCCAGCAGTTCTCCCGTGGGGCAGCCGATACCAATATCCTGATGATGATCTGGATCTTCATCCTCGCTGGTGCCTTTGCCGGTGGGGCGAAGAGTGTCGGCGCTGTCACCGCTACGGTCGATGTGATCCTGAGTGTCCTGCCAGCCTCGATGCTCCTACCTGGGCTCTTCCTCGCCTCCTGCTTCATCTCCCTCTCCATCGGGACGAGTGTCGGGACACTTGTCGCTCTTGCCTCCATTGCCCTAGGGATCGCCGAGAGCCTCGGGGTGTCAGATGCTTATGCGGTAGCTATCGTGGCTAGTGGAGCTTTCTTTGGGGACAACCTCTCCTTCATCTCCGACACGACGATAGCTGCTACCCGGACACAGGGCTGTGGGATGAGGGACAAGTTCAGAGTAAACTTCATCATCGTCTTCCCTGCGGCACTCGTTGCTCTCGGGATCTACTTCGTCCGGGGGCTGGATCTCCCTGCCACTCCACGGGAGATGACGCAGCCTGCCTGGCTGATGATCCCCTATCTGCTCGTACTCGTCTCTGCTGTAGGGGGGCTCAATGTCCTGCTGGTCCTCGTCATCGGGATCATATCGAGTGGACTCCTCGTCTTCGCACTAGATGATGTCACGATGTGGGACTGGACGCAGGCTCTAGGCGAAGGGATCGGAGGAATGGGAGAGCTTATCACCGTCACGCTACTAGCGGGCGGGATGCTGGAGCTCATCCGTTACAATGGCGGGATAGACTACCTACTGGAGAAACTCACCCGCCATATCAGTGGCAAGCGTGGAGCAGAGCTAGCTATCGCAGCCCTCGTCTCGCTAGCCAACCTCTGTACGGCCAACAACACCATAGCGATCCTTACTACGGGCAAGGTCGCACGGGAGATCACCGACAAGTATCAGCTCGACCCACGCAAGTCGGCGAGTATCCTAGACACCTTCTCCTGCTTCGTCCAGGGTATCATCCCCTATGGGGCACAGCTCCTGCTGGCGGCGAGCCTTACGGGACTTTCCCCGATCGAGATCATCCCCTACCTCTACTATACCTTCATTATGGGAGGGGCAGCACTGCTGGCTATCCTCCTTCGTTATCCACGCAAATATTCCTAATACACACCTATGGCACAGCTAGAGCTAACCGCACTCACCTGGGGCAATGAGCCCCCCGAACACCTCAGACTCATCTACGAAGAGTCCTTCCCTATCGAGGAGCGCCGCCCCTGGGGGCAGCTCTTCGGTATGGCTCAGTGGGAGCATATCACTTGGCTTATCCGTCTGGATGGGGAGCCTATTGGCTTCGCTGTCGGGTGGGAGCTCCCCTCGGCGCACTACTTCGAATACCTCGTCATCGATCCCGCTTATCGGGGGCATGGGCTGGGGGCGAAGGTCATCGAGATGCTCAGCTACAAGTACGATGATGAGTATCCTGTCGTGCTCGAGTGTGAGCCTGCGGGGTATAGCCCGATGGCAGAGCGAAGGCTGGCCTTCTATGCACGTATGGGGCTCCGCCCTCTCCCCTTTGGCTACCGACAGCCTCCCTATGGCGAGGGTTTGCCTTGGGTAGACCTTCACCTACTATCGAATAGAGCCGTCGAGTACCCATCCTTCGCTCAGATACGAGACGAGATCTATCGCTACGTCTACAAGGTATCCTCCTCCGAGTCTGCCCCCCTCGAGTGAGTCCGAGATCCACGACGATCTCAGAGGGGGAGCCTCTGACCATCTCCCCGCAGGGTCACTACACCATTTGCTTCATCAGCCTCACGCTACACTCTGCCTACGGATAAAGCTCGGTAGCTTCACCGCTAGGAGGAGGTAGCGGGGGGAGAGCTTGCCCCAATATGGTGAGGGTGGTGCGATCGGAAATGAGGGTAGGAGAAGATATTGGTTTGCGACCCAGATTCTCCCTTCAAAACTTGTCTAATCGGTGAATGATAGGTAAATTCGCAATGGGTAACGCAAGTACTACAATTATATTTTTATTAGCTTCGGGTTAGATTGATGAATTGGCAGGTGTATTCGAGAAGTATAGGGCGTAGAGATGCTGTGGGCTTTGTACTCTCTCTTGGGAGGTTCTTTGTCCTTCTATTTATCTCCTTTATTACCACTGAGGGGTATGCACAATCCCCAGGAAATACACAACGGCAACTTGAGGCAATTGAACAGACTTTTGCAGATCTAGCCCAGCGCAATGCCTATGTTGAGGATTTGAGCTTCAATGAGGAGGCTCCTGTCCACTTACCCCTTGGGATGAAACGAACGATCGGCGGTATGGAGATTACCATAGCCGTCAATCGTTTTGCGTTGCATACAGCGTCTACAGAATTAGGAGTCTATGCGAAGGCGGTCATCCCCCAAGGGGCAGAAGGCAAGCGTCGAGTACTCTTTTTCGGCGCAGAGGGAATCCGGGGGACACATTCCGGAGGCTTGGTAGGCGAGCTGAAGCTCTCCCTGCTCCATGACGTAGAGATCCCATTCAGTGGGGGGAATATGAGTGTTGTCCTTAAGGGGCACGCACTGAGCAAGACTCGGGGTGTCTCGGAGAGTGACACCTACATGACAGTCAGCTGCGATGGTTTTCAGAGCTTATCGTTAGATGCTGAGGTGCTTTTCCCCAAGTCGCTCTTGGTACCTGCTGATGCAGGCCAGCCACAAGTGCGTGGACATTTTCGCACGGTCGTCACCAGTTGGGATGACCTGCTTGTCTCAGTAGACCTACCGAGCTTCCAGATCAAGGGGCTCAAGGACTACATCTTCTCGCTGGAAGGAGTGAGCCTTGATTTGAGTAGCCAGCACAATGATGACAAACTCCATTTCCCCGAAGAATACCAGCGCCAATACATGCCGGAGGATGCCGTCCTGTGGCGAGGTGTCTATGCGAATAAGGTATCGGTGACTTTGCCCCAAGCCTTCTCGAGGGCAAGCTTTTCTGCCCGTGGACTGATTATCGATGACTACGGAGTGACGGGGCTGTTTGCGGCGGATAGTATCCTGCCCTTGGAGCGAGGTGATGCTAGTGGCTGGCGCTTCTCAGTGGATCACTTCGGGCTGAATCTAATCGCTAGTGAGTTAGTCTCCGCTGATTTTCGAGGTCGGCTACAGCTCCCCTTCCGAGGTGAGCACACTCAGCTGGGGTATGAAGGAGAGCTGTTGGCGGATAATGAATATGCTATGCGAGTCAAGACCGAGGAGGCTCTTGACTTCTCGGTCTTCAATGCCAAGGCATACCTAGATAAGAACTCCTACGTCAGCCTTCGACTGGTAGGGGAGAAGTTCCTACCAGAGGCTACCCTACATGGATATATGGCACTCAATGGAGATGGGGCCTCATCCAGCACTACGCCTAAGCTGGACCGCTTACTCTTCCGCAACCTAAGACTACGTACGAGTGCCCCCTATCTCACAGCAGACTATTTGGGATATGAGGGGGAGGCTAAGCTCGGGAACTTCCCCTTGTCGATCCATAAGCTAGCCCTTGATAGTAAGGGTGGGGATAGAGTCCGCTTGGCCATAGGTGCTGGCATCAATTTGGGTGAGAAGCTTTTCTCCGGGGAGACTGAGATCGGATTACTCGCCCGCTATGAGGAGCGGGCTTGGGTCTTTGATAAGCTGGAAGTTGGAGCTATTAAGCTCGATGCGAGTATCGCTAAAGTCATCAATCTCAAGGGTGAGCTAAATTGGCATCGAGATGATAGCCAATACGGCGATGGCTTCGCCGGAGATGTAGAGATGGGGATTTCCTTTGACTCATCTAAAGCCCAGAGCACACTAGCGGCAAAGATCAAAGCGAGAGCAGCCTTTGGGCGGAAAGATAGTCACCGCTACTGGTACGTCGATGGGATGGCTGGCTTCCGCCCAGGGGTGCCTCTGCTAGGGGTGATGACCTTGAATGGTCTTGGTGGCGCATTGACCTCTGGTGTTCGAGCCGAAGGAACGCATCCAGAAGGGGGAAAGTTCTCCAATGCCCATTATATTCCCGATGCCACCATGGGCTTAGGCTTCAAGGCCTCTACTATATTCGAAATTGGTAAGGCCAGCTACGCAGAAGCAGCCCTAGAGATGCTCTTCACCAAAGCTGGTGGACTAGGCTCTGTCGGTCTCTATGGCTATGGAGAGTTTCCTAACGGAGGGGGAAAGAACCGGGGGGCTATTGAGGAGCGACTCAAGGTACAACAACGAACCTTCCCCTCGTCGCTCTCTGAGCAATTCAAGCAGAATGACTGGAAGGCCCTAGGACAGTCTCTCAAACAACTCCCAGAGGTCCTCAAGGATAATGGACTCTCGGGGACACTCTGCGTACAGATGGACCTGCAGAATAGAGTATTCCATGCGACCTCTGATGTATATATCAATACACCCGGGGGCCTTCTCCGGGGGATAGGTGATAGGGGACAAGCAGGTCGGGGCATCCTTCACATTGATCCCCGAGAGTGGTATCTTCACTTAGGGGATCCTAGTCGTCGCTTAGGAGTACAACTCGCTGTGGGGAATATCCTAGCTGTGAAGTCTGGCTCTTACTTTATGGCGGGCTCTCGTATCCCAGAGATGCCTACCCCGCCTCAGGCAGTAGCGGATATTCTCGGGCAGGATCTGGATCGACTGCGCTTGGGGCGCAACCTCGAAGCCTTGAGTAGTGGGAGAGGGCTTGCGTTCGGTTCGGATCTGGCTGTCCGAACAGGCGATCTGCAGTTCCTCATGATGTACGCCAACTTCAATGCTGGTCTGGGCTTTGATGTGATGCTCAAGGATTATGGGGCAGCACAGTGTCGGGGACGCTCGGGCTCAGTTGGGCTCAACGGTTGGTATGCTCAGGGTCAGGCTTATGCCTATCTGCAAGGGGAGCTTGGGGTGAAGATTAAGCTCTGGTTCTTACGTACACGTATTCCGGTGATCAAGGGTGGTGCTGCAGCCCTTTTGCAGGCAGGCTTGCCAGACCCGACCTTCTTCAAGGGCTACCTGGGTGTAGACCTCAATGTGCTTGGACTTCTCAAGGGTAAGGCTCGCTTTAAGCTAACCATCGGGGAAGAGTGCGACCTCACGCTCCCTGGTAGCTCCCCCGTAGATGAGCCTATGATCAATGACCTTGCCCCTTCCTCGGGTGAAGAGGCTGTTAGCGTCTTTACTTCCCCCGAGGCCACATTTAATGTCGCTATGGGGAAGAGCTTCGAAGCATCTAATGATGCTGGTGAGCAAAAGATGTACCGCATCCAGCTCCAAGACTTCCATGTGAAGGATCAGCAGGGAGCTCTTATCCAAGGGAAGCTTATCTGGAGCAAGGATCAACAGAGTGTCCGTTTTCAGCCCAAGGAGGTGCTACCACCAAACAGTAAGCTGACGGCTGTGGTTCGTGTAGCCTTCGAGGAACTAGTAGGTGGTTCCTGGAAGCAGGTTCAGACTTCGGGTAAGCCTGCTGTAGAAGAGAAGCAGGTTAGCTTTACCACTGGTGGAGCGCCTCAAAGTATTCCTGTTCAGAATATCGTTTACGCTTACCCTGTGCTAGATCAGCGCTATCTCCTGCCTAGGGAGTCTTCACGAGGGTATATACAGCTACAGCTAGGACAGAAGTATCTTTTCGATCAGGGCTTTGCCTATAGACTGAGTTTCCTCGCGGAGGGGGAAACCCCAATAACTAGCGACTTCACCTATAGAGAGGCGGAGCAGCGATTAGAGTTTACCCTTCCTCAGCTGAAGACCTCTACAGCTTACCGCTTAGAGCTATCCTATAGACCGCAAGAGCAATCAACGACTAAGATGGAGGCTTCACAGTCTGCAGAGAGAGGGGAGGGCGCCCTGCATATTGGAGGAGATAAGGCCAGGGCTCAGCTGAACACGGAGCTAGAGCAGTCGATCCTAAGCTATAACTTTAGCACAAGTCGCTTCGCCACTTTCATGGAGAAGATCAAGAGCCTTAAGCAAAGAGAAGAGCTGGCACTGGATGCTGGAGAGGCTATTACGCTTGGAGTAGATGTCCAGGGGAAGGAAGCCTTTGATGAGGCAGAGGTTATAGGTGTCGCTAGTACACAGCAACGTCCACTCCTGAGCCTGCAGACGGAACTTCAGGAGGACTACTTCACGGGGACTGTCCTTCCGCTTGTTTATTCTGGTTATCCCTATGGAGCTATTCGCTTGACGAACCGGGACGAAGACGCTATCGGAGTCCCGCCCTATAGGGCATTTAGCCCCAGTCAGACTTATCTGTCGAAGCTCAGTGATGGGAGCCTTCGGGTCGCTTTCTTCCGCTTCCCCTTCACGTACGATGCTGGGCTTGTGGCTTATCGAGACTATCGAGATCTGCAGGGGAGTATTGTGAACAGCTTGGGGCAAGTAAGCCCTGAGGTATATCGTCGTTTTATCTTTGGGACGCTTCCTATCCTGAAGTATGGGAAGTACAAGGCTTGGATTAGCTATGCCCTACCCGATGGGAGTGTAAGTAGTCGTGTAGAGTACTTCTTCCATAATCCACTGAAATTAAATAGATAGCCCGCCTATGCTATACTCTAGGTACTCCCTATTTGTACTGCTCTGCTGCTTCTCCTTTCTATACGGATCGGGACAGAAACTCGTGCCCTCTCGTATCCATGTGCGGACAGAAGTGCATCAAGACCGAGTCCTCCTACGCTGGGTAGCCAGTGATGCCAAGAGCTGGCAACTGCTCAATAAATATGGAGTCAAGCTGGAGCGTCTGACAGTAGCCCGTGAGGGAGTGTTGCTTGACAAGCCCGAGGTGATGCTCCTAGCAGAGCACCTGAGACCCATGGAGTCAGATCGCCTCAAGGCTCTCGTCGATAAGTATCCTATGGGTGCAGTGGTTGCTCAAGCAATCTTTGGCGATAGCTTCGAAGTCAGCCTAGGGGATAGCCCGATATCGAAGGCCATAGCACTGGATGAGGAGCGCCAGCAGCGCTATCTCTTTGCCTTGTATGCTGCCGACCTATGTTTCCCTGTAGCAAAAGAAGTAGGCTGGGGCTTTGAGGACGTACAGCTACAGAGCGGAGAAAGGTATCTCTATCGTGTGAGTTCACTCATCCCCAAGAAGGAGCTAGCTATCGAAGGTGGGGCAGCCTTTGTTGTCGTTGGAGATACAGTGAGACTACCACAGCCCATGGAGCTATCCGCTCAGTTTGGCCCTGCGGGTGCTTATCTCAGCTGGGATTATAACCGGTTATCAAGCTTGTATCCCGCTTACTGGATAGAGCGTAGTGAGGATGGAGTGTCATTCAGTCGTATATCAGAGCTTCCCATCACCCGTATGAGTGATACTGACAAGAATCCTCATGCTCCGATCACCTACCTGGATAGTATCCCCTACCGCAAGACTTATTATTATCGAGTCGCAGGCCTAACGCCCTTTGGCTCTCAGGGTGCCTATAGTGCTACCGTCTCTGGGGTAGCTTATCCGGCGGTGAAGTCGCCTCCTCAGATCGAGGACTATCACTTCGATCTACATGGAGGCGCTAGGATCCGATGGAGCTTTGCCACCGAGGAGGAAGATTTGATCGAGGGCTTCCGCATCCTACGTTCTAGAGATGATAAGCTTTACCTCCCCTTGGATAGTGTCCCTGCCACACGGCGTATGTACACCATCGCTGAGGTCACGGGGTATCCCTATTATAGGTTACAAGCCAAAGTCAAACGAGGTATGCCCGTAACCTCATCTCAGGTACTGATACAACCCATAGACAGCGTCCCGCCCTCTGTCCCCGAGGGGCTAAAAGCCACCATCGACAGCTTAGGGGTGGTACATCTCTCTTGGCAGGCAGGTCGGGAGGACGATCTCCATGGCTATCGTCTTTATCGGGCGGAGACCGAGGGGGAGGAGTTCATTCCCATCACAAGCGAGGCTATTATCGGGACAAGCTACATCGATAGTGTACGCTTAGATAACCTAAATGCGGAGGTCTATTATGCTCTTACCTCTCTGGATGGGCGCTACAACCAATCAGAGATGAGTCGCCCCATCGTTGTGCGCAAACCCGCTTGCATTCCTCCCGCAGCTCCTCTTATTGTGGAGGCAAAAGCTACAGAAGAAGGCAATTCCATTCGCTGGGAAGCTGGGCGGGATAAGTTCCTTCAGGGCTTTCTACTAACTCGTACTGAGCCAAACGGCTCTCTGAATAGGAAGTCCTGGCTACTCGAGGATGCTACGGCGGTGAGCTATGTGGATAAAGAGGTAGAAGCGGGAAAGACTTATATCTATCAGATGACAGCTTATACTGCAAATAAACTTTATTCGCCCCCATCACCAGCTGTAAAGCTCCTCTCAAGGCGGGCATCAACCAAATCTAGGGACATATCCTTCACGACAGAACTACTCTCAGAAGGTATTGCTCTGAAGTGGCAAGCTCCTAAGCAGGGGGTAATCTCTGTGACGCTATATAAGGTGGATGTCTCGGGTAAGATGGGAGTGTGTCGAGAAAATCTACCCCAAGCGGGAGAGCTCATTGACACAGAGGTCTCCCAAGGCAAGAAGAATGAGTATATGCTCGTAGTAAAGATGAGAGGAAACAAACCAATAAGCGTACGAAAGGAGGTGCAGCTATGAGAAAGTATATCCTAGGACTACTACTAATATTCTGGGGAATATGTGGGGGACAAGCGCAGACAGAAGGGCGCTATAAGATGACTCTAACCTTTAGCTCCATCAAGAATACGGGGAATGATATGAAATCTACGGAGTATCGTGTCTCAAGCATATCTGATGCTGGGTCTGAATTACTTCATAGCTGGAGTACTGGGTCGATTGGCAAGAATAGGCTCGCTTCCCCTCCTGCCCCCATCGTTCGATATATCAATGCCTCTGAAAATAAGCTCCCCAAGAAGCTAGAATTTTGGAGCAAGAGAACTTGGAGAAAGTTTCTCAGCGACGATTCAAGGTCGGGGTCTAATGTACTATCCTTAGGCAATATTCCTCCCTACCTCCACCTTACGACTTCTCGGGGAGACAATGGAGACGACTTCTTTATCCTACTAGAGACGACATTGACCTTAGAGATCATCCCGGTCTCGATCAAGGTACACTACTATGTCGGAGATGGACAGGGGAGAGAGTCTGCATTACGCCTCCTCCCTGACAATGATGAGATTACCCTCAAGGCGACCAAAGGGTATGTTCCCGCTACCTATAGATGGCAGTATCAGGTCGCAGGGGAGAGTGCTTGGCGTGATGTCTCTAGCCGAGTACGGTATTCAGAAGCTAACTCTGTCATCACGTTTAGGGGTACAGATCTATTTAGTCAGGCCGAATTCAATAGTCTGATAGAGACGGGGAAGAATGTCCTCTTTCGTATCAATGCAATCACAGAGGAGCATCGGGATGAAGCGAACTATGAGAGGATCGTCCTGACTCCGACGTACTCTCTACCTCATATCTCCTCCTATAGCATCGAGCAGGAGCAGTGCCATCAATCGGATGATGCATCCATCCGGGTCACTCTGGATAGAGGCCTTCGCCCAGGGGAGGCTTTAGCTCTCTCTACACTCGGAGGGGTAGTTCGTAATATCGAAGCATTAGATGCATCTAATAGCTCTGTTATTCCCAACCTCACCGCAGGCTCATATCACTTCATTCTTAAGGGGACTCACCATCACGGCCTAGCGAGCTATGGGGAGCACACGACGCATCAGTTTACCGCACAGGTGGTCGAGCGCCCTGCCATCACGCATAGTCTGTCGCATCGTGATGTGAGTTGCTTTGGTGGTCGTGATGGTGCGATTACATTGACGGTCTCAGGCGGTACAGGGAGCTTTACTGCTGATCTGTATGCAGCCGATGGGAGTCTGCTTGCGACTAAGGCCTTCTCTACGGGGAGTATTACCTTCGATCGCCTCATCGCGGGGACATATACTGTCCGTGTTAAGGATAGCAATGGCTGTGTGGCTCATACTGTGTCTGGTGACGAGCTCATTCAGCGAACACAGCTCTCCGAGCCCAGTGAAGCCGTCGCAATAGAACTTGTCAAGAGGATAAGCCCACTTGCCTACAACTCATCTGATGGCTTGCTGGAAATAGCTGTTACAGGTGGGACGCCTTCGTCTTCGGGGTATGATATGCGCTTTGTGCGCAAGAGTGATGGTCAGATCTTCACACCTACATCCTCGCATCCTGACGGAGGGAGGATCATTTATACACTGGCTAATATCGGTCAGGGTGAATACACCGCCATTGCAGAAGACCAGCGCTACAGTCTGCTGACAGATGAGGATAAGAAAGAGCCCTGTGGCTGTAGCGCAAAGCTAGAGCTCAGCCTAACAGCGCCCCCGCCCTTGAGTGTAGCTCTCGAAGAGTCACACTATGTCTCCTGTCATGGTGATAGTGATGGGGCGATCGTGGCTCATGCCCGAGGGGGAAAGCCTATTGCCGCCGCCCGTCTACCCTATACCTATGATTGGTATCGTCTGCAGGGAGGAGTAAGGACATCCCTCACCCTACAGAGTGATAGTATCGCCCGGGGGCTAGAAGCTGGACAATACCTCGTCAGGGTCACAGATGCTAACGGGATCTCTGTCGAGTCTACCACATTTGAGCTCCGCCAGCCAGAAGCTCTAAGCCTATCATTCCGAACGACGCCTCCTTCGTGCAGTGATGCCGAAGGGGTGATCGTAGCTGACGTGCGTGGAGGTACTCCGCCGTATAGCTACGAATGGAACAAGGAGGGTGCCAGCGATGCCACGCTCAAGATACAGGAATCTGGGAGTTACTTTGTCCGAGTGAAAGATAGCCGAGGCTGTAGTATCACAGGAAGTACCGAAGTGACAGCTCCGGATGCTATATCGGTGAAGCCTACGATCACCCACCCCTCATGCCACGGTGCAAGTAATGGATCCATTAGCCTGAGCTTATCGGGCGGGACAGCCCCTTATACGGTGAGCTGGGAGGATGACCGTGCTACTTCTTCCCTACGACGGGAGGGCTTAAAGGCGGGTATTTACGTTGCTCATATCAAGGACCGTTCGGGCTGTGCGCAGCACTATCGTGTGGTCTTGGACGAGCCAGACCCTATTGTCCTTACCCTAGATGAGGGCTTTACGCTCTGCAAGGATCAGTCACGTCTGCTGCGTGTACGAGCCAATGTCCCTAATCTTCGCTACCAGTGGAGGAGAGACGGGCAGACCCTAAATGAAGAGGGAGCAAGTCTCCTCATCGATAAGCCTGGGAAGTATGAGGTAGTGGCTACGACGGCAGAGGGCTGTAGTGCTGTAGCTTCAGTAGAGATTAAGGCAAGCAATACGGAGCTGCCCATCGATATCACCGCTCCTTCGTCGGTCTCTGTGAATGAGCCTATCCATGTGGTTAATATCAGCCGCGTGAAGGCAGACCGTCTGGAGTGGCAACTCCCAGAGGAAGCCCAGATCCTACAGCGCTCCGATGAGGGGGTCGTTATTAAGCTCGGTCGTGCCGGGACGTATGAAGTCCGACTTTTAGGTTACCTCGGGGACTGTACTACCCTCATTTCTCAGCGTATCGAAGTGGTCGCCGGGGGAAATCTTTTGCCCAAGGACGACAGCCCAATTAGCCAATTCCTCGTTACGCCTAATCCCACGACGGGCTCTTTCCAGGTACTCGTCGAACTGAAGGAAGTGAGTGACTTTACCCTTCGCTTGCTATCCCCGACAGCTGTCGAGATGGACAGGAAGGATCTGAAGGGGGTACAACGTCAAAGCTTCCACTATGAGCTACGTGGAGAGGCCGAAGGAGTCTTTGGCGTGGAGCTTACTGTAGGTAAGGTTAAGTCCCTATTGAAGGTGACAAAGAAGAACTAAAGATTAAGATCAAGGGTTAATAGCTACTATGGGTACTTATCGCATGTATCGCCTCAGGCATAGTCTCCGCCTTTTCGTGCTCCTACTGACAGTCTGTTTGGGTGTCAGTGGTCGGCTCTTCGGACAGTACTATCCTATTCATGCGACAGTTCAGTGGCCAGCACCTCAGAGTCCCTACCTAGCGGACTACAGCACGGGGAGTCGTGACCGCTTGATCGTCACACTCCTAAACCGTGACCTGCAGCAGCCCTTGCTCTATGCCAAGCTTCGCCTACAGATCAAGTCCGGTAGCTTCACAGCAAGGAGCCGAGAGGACGTCAGCTATCCTCAGCTCGAGCTACAGACCAGCGTCCCCCTTCGCCTAACGGGCGTCGATCTCGCCCCCTATCTCCAGCCTCAGCACCTACAGATGACAGGACGGCTAGAGCAGGGACGGCTACCTAGTGGCTATGCCGAGCTCCAGCTCCAGGTCATCGACTACTATACGGGGCGTCCACTCTCCGACTGGCATACAGCACGTGCCTACCTCGACGTCAAGAAGCCTCCCTTCCTGAACCTCCCCGAGCGGGATGCCGAGGTCGTCCTTCGTGATCCCCTCTTCCTGCGCTTCCAGTGGACTCCTCGCCATCAAGGCCTCAGTGGCACAGAGTACGAGTTTGTCCTCAAGGAGCTCCCCGACAACGGCGCGGCTCCTCAGTCGGCCTTCGCCTACGGGCAAGAGATCTTCCGCACCCATACACGGAGCACGAGCCTCAGCTATACGCACCTTGACCCTCCCCTCCTCCCCAATCGTCGCTATGCTTGGCAGGTGCGTGCCTTGGTGCGCTCCGGGGTAGAGGAGGTCGGGATGTTTGAGCACGGAGGCCTGAGTGAGGTCAGTTGGTTCTACCTCAATGACCAGTGTGATGCCCCTCGGGGACTCCGAGCTCAGACGCGCTATGCTAAGGTCGATCTATCCTGGGGCAAGGTCGTGGGGACAACGGGCTACGTGGTGGAGTGTCGCCCCAAGACCAAGCTGAACGTCTACGAATGGGCACGCACCGAGACTGTAGATGAGCGCCTAACGCTGGCTCAGCTCAAGCCCGGCTGGACGTATGAGTGGCGTGTGGGGACTCGCTGCACGAGCGACCGCCCCGTCTTCTCCGACGTGCGAGAGTTTACGCTGAGCAAGCAGAACGAAGCCCTCCTAGCAGACTGTGGTAAGGAGCCCGTGCGTACGGATCTCCGAGGAGAGCCCCATCTGGGTATCCGAGCTGGTGATGTCGTGACGATCGGGGGCGACTATCCCATGACCATTACCGAAGTCACCGCTCTGGGTGATGGTTGGTATTCGGGGAAGGGGAAGACCCGCCTCAAAACCCTCATCGATGCCCCCATAGCCCTACGCTTCGACCGCCTACGCATCAATGTGGACAAGTACCAGATCGATGGCTTGGTCGAAGCCTCCTATGACGAGAAGCGAGGGACGATAGCCAACACCGACTATATCGACGATGGAGGGAGGGACTTGCGCCCTGCGACCCTACGCCTGAGAGAGAAGCAGCTTAGCTTCACCCTGCCCGAGAGCCCACAGTTCCACTTTGACGCTGGGACGGGGTCGCTGACGGTCCAGGATGCTGCAGGCAATGCCCAGCACATAGACCTGCAGCTCCCTGAGGGCGAGGAGTACAAGAGCGTCTTCCCTCTACTGGTCACAGACAAGGAGGGGAATAGCTATCGGATCCAACCCGCAGTAGCATCTACCGAAGACAACCACGATACCTCCTCTACCCATGGGAAGGTTGCCCTCCAGTCGGAGCGTGTAGAGCGGATGAGCGACTTCGATAGCGAAGCCCTATCGAAGAAGTATGGACAGATACGCTTCAGCAGGCAAGGGGGGAGGTATGCCTTTGACTCCGGGAGCGAGCCTTGGTATCAGAAGTCCGTCAAGCTCGATCGCTTCTACAAGCCTTTTGCCAAGGACTATATTGCCCCATGGAAGCTGATCCCCGAGGGGAAGCAGGATGTGGTCACGGCAGAATACACGGGGAGTAAGGCTATCGACCCACAGAGGGTTCGCTTTGCCTCTGAGCCGAGGAGTACGGCTCTACCTGCTAGCTACGATGCGTCGAGCAAGCGCTGGAGTGTGCGCCTACCCTCCGTGTCGTCGGGGGAGAGCTATGAGGTCTTTGCCGTCTATGAGGGGGAGGTCTTGGGCAAGCTCCGTGTGGCGAGCTATGCTCAGCAGCGTCATAAGCTGACCCTAGTACCTATCAGCGATACCAAGCTCGACAAGGCACAGATAGAGCGGGAGCTGAATAGTATCTACAACCCAGTGGGTATTCACTTCGACGTCGAAGTGGATGAGCGCATGCGTGGGGACTACAGTTGGGATCGGGACGGAGACCGCAAGCTCAGCATCGTAGGCAAGAGCTTCTTCGGTCGGGTGCGTGAGGTGAAGGAGAGTGCCGAGATGGACTACCTGAAGAAGGCCTACAGTCAGCTCTCCGGTACACTAGATGGCCTCTACCTCTTCGTCGTCGATGCAGCGCAGGGACTGGAGGATAAGCCTCAGAGCCTGCTCGGTGAGATGCCCCGTCGGAGTCGCTTCGGGTACATCTTCTCGGGGAATAGCCCCAATGGGGGTACGTCCGACCTAAGCTATACCATCGCCCACGAGCTTGGGCACGGGCTCTTCACGCTACAGCACACCTTCGATGACGAGTACGGCGGGCGAAAGAGTCAGGGTCAGACGCGCAATCTGATGGACTACGCCACGGGCAAGGAGCTTGCTGCCTTCCAGTGGAATGTCCTAGCTAATCCGGCCGTCTTCACCGCAGCAGATAATAAGAGTCAAGGGGATTTAGTAAGAAGAGAGGAGGCTCTCGTAAATGCTAAAAATGGGGGGATTACACCTAATGGTAAGGTTATCCTCTCTGTCAAGGCTACGAATAGTAACCATATCGCTACTCTGACCATAATCCCAGGGAGCTACTACGTCCATGGAATAACACTATCTTCCAGAGAAGGTGAGCCTCTTAAGAGCTATTCTTGGGATGAAGAAAAGAAGACCTATGCCTCTGGCGGTGTGTTGATAGAAAATGCACTAGACCTCGAGCTGACATACAATTCGACATCCAAGAAGGTCACTACCCGACTGTATCGTGTGGCCTCAGGGGAAAAGTGCCTCTACCAGTACCATGATGTCACGTATGACCCTACCGATCCATCATCACTCAATATCCCTAAGCAGGGCTGGAGAACAGATTATCTATGGGCTGCATCTGAGTCTTGTAAGGCTGAGTTCATTGCCCGCACCATCCTCGCTAATGATAGGCTATCCTATGATGAGGATCAGATAGAACGAGATATCCTGAAGCTCCGCCAGCTATCAGAGAAGACGAGCTATGAGGATTTGCTCCGCACGCTTGAGTCTTGCCATATCCGCTCACTTAAGCGTCAGAGTTATGAATGGCTGATCCGTACCTTTAAGCGAATCGCTCAAAAGGAAACGCTAAAGGAGCGCGAGGAGTTAGCTATTCTGCGTCTGATGCAATCGATGGATGGCAAGGACTATTCTCGATTCTATCGCGACTTAGAGGCTGATCAGAATGCGCTCCTTCGGCATCTTGTAGCCGAGATAGATGATGTCTCCCTCTACTTCTGGACCGACAAGGACAACTATACCAACTTCATAGGAGCACTGGTGTGGATGTTCAATGCCGATGGAGGCAAAAGTATCAAGGGGAGATTCCCTCAAGATCCGGACGATTATGCCCGAATAGTTCTCAACTTAACTCCCGTTAAGTATGGCTCTGTCCAATTGATGGGAGGAGGTGATGCCTCCTTCACCGAGAAGTATAACCAAGGTGAGTACATCAGCTCGACCGGGGAGGTAAAGCTGTTGGATGTATATAAGACCTATACCACTACAAGGAACTCACTTCATTCACGAGAGCATAGAGAAGAGTTGGGGATTGTCTCTCCTCTTACTCCTATTATCATCGTCCCCGATACAGATAATCTCCCGCTGATCGAGACCGCCTTGGGTGGCAACGCCCTGTCGGATCAGATGTATGTTGTCCCTGCGATCTTCATGAAGTATCGCGCAGACAAGATCCGCAATGACAATATCGCGAAGGGAGTTGTCACGGCATTTGATCTCGCGACGATAGCCTTCAGCGGAGGTACAGCATTGGCTACGAAAGTACACTGGATCCGCCGTGCCTGGGCCTTAGCTGAAGTTGTGGGCGCTGTGGGGAATATCGCAGTGAATGCGCAGGTGATCACTGACCCAGAGCTGAAGTTAGCTGTAGATATCTACAATACAGCGATGGGGATCATAGGCCTCAAGAATGCGGGGCAGGCGGGGTATAAGTTCGTTAAGAACCTACCAGAGCAGAGTAAGAAGTTACTGCAAGAGAACAAAGCCCTTGGGAGCCTCTTGGTCTCCAAATATTTGGACTGGAAGCGTATCGTTTCCCCGAAAATCGACGGCTTATCTCTAGCTGAAAAGCAACTTCTCTCTCAGCAGGAGGAGGTGTTTAGGGTCCTCGGATCGTCACTTGATCCTGAATGGAAGCTCTTTAAGCCGATCAAGGGAGGAGGGACTGTCTTCAGCTCCAAATTCTTCTCTAAGGAAAAATTAACCCAATTCGTCACCTTTCAGGTGAACCTGCTCCTTGGGAAGCTAAAAACCACTAAGACTATTTCTCCCAGCATCAAGGCTGAGCTTCGCAAAATCCTCTCGGGCTTCAGTCCTGAAGTGCTCGATAAACTCCTTCACATCGAAGGGGTCGATATCGTACTAAATGATATGGCGCAGAGCTGGCGGAAGCTCCAAGGGGGGAAGTTCCAGTTGCAGTACTTTGCCAACCATCTTGCTAAGGGTACAAACATCGTCAAGTTTGAGGTTAAGGAGGATGTCGAAATTGGCAAGGAGACCGTTGTCCGGATATATGATATCGTGGCAGAAAAGGGGGGGCAGAGGACACGCTATGAGCTGAAGAACTGGTCTAACTGGTCTAGTTGGTCTGGCAAAGCCTTCCGAGATCAGTTCCTAAAGGACCTCGCCACAATGGCTAAAGGCAAGAGTGTCAAGTGGGTCTTCAGTGGTCACAAGATGAGTAGGGAGGAACTCAAGAGGGCTATACTTGCCTCTCTTCGTGAGGCCGCATTTCGACAGGATTTGAAGGAGGCTCTGCCTACCCGGTCTCACCAGAAGATAGTTGAACGTCTTCTAGGCATAGAGCCGGATCAGAAGATTGATCTCATTCAGGCTCTTGAACGAGATGAGGTATTCGATGTAGTTTTCGAAATTATTCAATAGATATGTATGATTTAATCGCACAGCATCCTGCTGTATGGGTAGTGGTAGATAGGCAAGATATATTCTTAGTACGAAATCTACCAAAAGGAGGGATGTCCATATATCCTTGTTCCCTAGATGGTATCCTCGGGAAAGAACTAGCACTCCAACATAGGGAGTATATCTGGCCTATTGACTTCTTCCAGGGGCTATGGCTTGCCTACTATGATGAAGACACGCCACTGGGCAACATGCTAAATATCTTTTCCCGGGATGGCGAACTACTACAAACCATACCAGGAGAAGGCTACTACTATACGCTGGCAGTCAACGAGGGTAGGCAGATCTACTTTGTCAATAGACGCCGCTTACTTAGTTATGATCTCTCCACCAACACGTGCAGAGACCTAGATCCTCCCCAGCTAAAGTCACCCTCCTACGATATGGGTAGCCACCGTGGTCTACACTTCTTTACCAGCCAAGGGAAGAGCCAGTTGGTAGCTATGCGAGATAAGGACGGCCAAGGGCTGGAGGAGGTCTATCAGCTGGACTTCTCTGAGAGTGGTAGAGGCTATTCCCTTTGGCACAATGGGGTTGTACCTGGGGAAATTGACTTCATTAACTTCTACGGCTCCGATCTGTGGGTGACGACCCAAGAGCACCTACATCGTATAGATGTAGCTACGGGAAAAGTGCTCGAGAGGAAAGATGAGGCACTACCTAAGATGTTTATCAAGGGGTCGCTAGGATATTCCTTATTCAACAGTTACTATACTGTATTTGACTTCGAGGCTGGGCGCATGCTCTGTAATGTACGGAGGGATCGCTTTGTCTACGAAGGGAAGGAGTATAGCGCAGAGTATACGAGCCTCTTGCTACATGAAGGGATCTTCTACGTCTCGGTACGGGTCTCGGGAATCTTCTTCCTTGCGGCCTTCGATGTGCAGACGGAAGAGTTTGTTTGGCATGACCTCTGGGGGGGGTGGGATATTGAGTCCGTACATATCATCGGTGACCGGATGATCGCCCAATCCCATGACGAGGTACGCATCTACCTGCGGGTAAGTCCGACCACTGGGTCTAGTAGTGATGATTCTGAACAATAGAGTCAAGCAGGTCTTCAGTGGTCATGAGATAAGCCGAGAGGAGGTCAAGAGGAACGTCATCAAGGCTCTGATATAATCTAACTATGTACGAAGTAATATCACGGCTCAATGCCATTCGGGTCGTAGTATATGAGGGGCGACTCTTCTTAATTAAGTCCATCCCTCAAGGGAGATGGTCTGTTCACCCCTGTTCCTTGGATGGAGTAATAGGCGATGCGCTCCCATTCCCACACAAAGAAGATGTGGGAACAGCTGTTCTTTTTCAAGGCTTATGGCTAATCTATCATGAGGTGGGGACACCGTCGGAGACCTTGCTAGATATTTGCACATTAGACGGCGAACGTAAGCAGCTCATAACAGATATAGATGGCTACTTCGACAAGGTAGCTATCGAAGGAGAACCTCGGTTTTATTTAGTAGATGAACGCCGTGTCATTAGCTATGACTTCTCTGCCCATGAGTGTCAAGACTTAGGTTCATTTCCACTAAAAGATCCCTTTTTCTACAAAGGTAGCCACCATGGCCTTCACTTCTTCACTTGTGAAGGGAAGAGCCAGCTGGTAGCCATGCGAGATAAAGACGGCCTAGGCTTGGAGGAAGTCTATCGGCTAGACTTCTCCGAGAGCGGCCGTGGCTATTCCCTTTGGTACAATGGAACTGTTCCTGGGAAAATCGAATTCATCAACTTCTATGGCTCCGATCTGTGGGTGACGACCCAAAAGCACTTACATCGTATAGATGTAGCTCCGGGAAGGGTGCTCGAGAGGAGAGATGAGACACTACCTAAGATGTTTATCAAGGGGACACTAGGATACTCCTTGTTCGGTAGCTACTATACAGTATTTGACTTCGAGGCTGGGCGCATGCTCTGTGACGAGCGAAGGGATAACTTTGTCTACGAAGGAAAGGAGTATAGCGCAGAGTATACGAGCCTCTTGCTACATGAAGGGATCTTCTACGTCTCGGTGCGGGTGTCGGGGATCTTCTTCCTTGCGGCCTTCGATGTGCAGACGGAGGAGTTTGTTTGGCACGACCTCTGGGGCGGTTGGGATATCGACTCTGTGCATATTATCGGTGACCGAATGATCGCCCACTCCTATGACGAGGTACGCATCTACCAGCGGGTAAGTCCGCCCACTGGGTCTAGTGGTGATGATTCTGAGCAATAGGGTCAAGTGGGTCTTCAGTGGTCACAAGATGAGTGGGGAAGAGCTCAAGAGGGCTATACTTGCCTCTCGTCGTGAGCCCGCATTTCGACAGGATTTGAAGAGGGCTCTGCCTACCCGGTCTCACCAAAAGATAGTTGAACGTCTTCTAGGCATAGAGCCGGATCAGAAGATTGATCTCATTC
>NZ_CAJPPN010000022.1 GCF_905372525.1 uncultured Porphyromonas sp. | reverse complement strand
GAGGGGGGGGTGAGTAGGTCGTATGGGATGAGGAGGGGGAGCACGAGACGAGGTGGAGTAGCGTGCACGGGATGAGGAGGCCCAGCGGTCAAAGCCCTAGAGCCCGCGGGGAGCCTGCCTCGCCGCCCACAGCGCCCAGAGCTAGCCCCCTCGCCCCACCAGTCTAGCCAGCTCAAGAGTTCCCAGCTCCATAGGGAAGCTCGTACTCCTTGCCTCGGGCTTACGGAGAGCGTCGGGACGAGCCATTCGAGCACACAGAGAGGGGTATATTGGGAGCCTCGGGACGCTTCTATAGAAAGCACCGTAATCACCTATGTAAGGTGACGGAGACGCTCTTACCGAGAGCGTCTCTGCGCTCCTATAAGGATCGTTCTCATCACCTATGTAAGGTGATTAGGACGATCTCGGTAAGAGCGTTCCAGCCCCCCTCGGCAAGGGTACTGAGGCTCCCTCGGGAGGACTAATACAGAGGTGATTAGCATGAGGGTATCTACCTCACCTCCCTACGAGGGGCTAACCCGCTTGGGGGAGCTAAGACAAGTGACGGGAAGCTCGACCTACGGAGAGCGCCCTCCCCGTGAGGTGAAGAGCACTAGCCTCAGGGCATCCCCTACACGCTCCGTACCGTGACTGATATTCGGCGTGTAGAGCGACCAACCTACGATGCGTGGGGCAGCCTATATATATAATGGTACGCGCGAGAGCTTCGCCGAGGGCTCGTATGGATCGGCATGTGAGGCCTTTCCCCCTCTATGGGGAGTCGTGCCTAGTGGGGCTACCTTATTATAGGTACTATCTGCCAAAGATTATGTACTTTTGTAGCCATAATAATTTAACTAAACATATCATCAATCACGTGTTATGCCGAACATTATCACGATAAAGAAAGGACTAACGCTGAATCTGAAGGGGAAGGCTCAGGAGACTCAGCTTGCGCCCGCCGCAAGTGCTTCCTCCTATGCCCTCTCGCCTGATGATTACATCGGCTTTGTCCCTAAAGTGATCGTTCAGCCTGGGGATCGGGTGCTCGCAGGGGATACCCTCATGTACCACAAGCAGATCCCTGAGCTCAAGTTAACCTCCCCCGTCAGCGGGGAGGTGGTCGCTGTCCACCGTGGCGCTAAGCGCAAAGTGCTGAGCGTAGAGGTGAAGCCCGATACGACTATCGAGTACAAGCACTTCGATACGGCAGGAGTCAAGGGGATGGAACGCTCGAAGGTACTGTCCCTCCTGCTAGAGAGTGGAATGTTCAGCTTCTTCAAGCAGCGCCCCTACGACCGTCTGGCCAACCCCAATGCCGAGCCTAGGGACATCTTCGTCACGGCGAACTTTACCGCCCCCCTCGCCCCTAAGTTCAGCTACCTCGTGCAGGGTCGGGAGGATGAGCTACAGCTCGCCCTAGATGCCCTCACCAAGCTGACCACAGGTAAGGTCTACGTAGGCGTTGCCCCCGGGGAGCTCCCCGGACTACAGGGTGTAGAGCGTGTAGAGGTACGTGGCCCCCACCCCGCGGGTCTCGTCGGGGTACTGATCAACCACATCGCCCCCGTGAACAAGGAGGAGGTCGTCTGGACCCTCAAGGCCACCGACCTACTCGTCATCGGTCGCTTCCTGAAGACCGGTCAGGTAGACTACAGCCGCACGATCGCCCTCACGGGCTCGGAGGCCAAGGAGACCGGCTATGTGAAGGTCCTACCTGGAGCACGCTTCCAGGAGGTGCTGGCAGGTCGCCTAGGCAAGCGAGGAGAGCACGAGCGTATCATCGAGGGCGATGTCTTCACGGGCGTCAAGGTCGATGAGGAGCACGAGCGTATGAGCCTCGGCGTCGATCAGATCAGCATCATCCCCGAGGGTGATGATGTGCACGAGCTCTTCGGCTGGGCACTGCCCCGACTGAAGGAGTATAGCCACAGCCGTAGCTACTTCTCCTGGCTCATGCCCAAGCGAGAGTATACCCTAGATGCCCGTATCAAGGGAGGACGTCGTGCCATGATCATGAGTGGCGAGTACGACCAAGTCTTCCCCATGGATATCTACCCTGAGTATCTGCTCAAGAGCATCATCACCTTCAACATCAACGATATGGAGGCACGAGGCATCTACGAGGTAGCACCAGAGGACTTCTCCGTCTGCGAGTTTGTCGATACCTCCAAGATCCCCCTACAGCAGATCGTACGTCAGGGGCTGGATGAGCTGTACAAGGAGATGAACTAAACAGAAAGGTTTCACAATAAACGGACAAAGACCTTGAACGCATTAAGAAAACAAATCGACAAGATAAAGCCCGCCTTCACGAAGGGGGGACGGTTCTCGGCGCTGGAGTCGGTCTTCGACGGCTTCGAGACGTTCCTCTTCGTGCCCAATACGACGTCTAAGCGTCGTGGGACCCACGTGCATGATGCGATCGATAGCAAGCGTACGATGAGTGTCGTGATCTTCGCACTCCTCCCCGCACTGCTCTTCGGCATGTACAACGTAGGGCTTCAGCACAATATCGCCCTAGGGGTAACGGCAGGCTTCTGGAGCACCTTCTTCTACGGCTTCCTCTCGGTGCTTCCACAGATCGTAGTCTCCTACGCCGTAGGGCTCGGGATCGAGTTCATCATCGCCCAGCTCAAGCATGAGGAGATCCAGGAGGGCTTCCTCGTGACGGGGATCCTGATCCCGATGATCATCCCCGTAGAGACCCCGCTCTGGATGATGGCTATCGCTACAGCCTTCGCCGTGGTCTTCGCCAAGGAAGTATTTGGGGGTACGGGCTACAATGTCTTCAACGTAGCTCTGATCACCCGTGCCTTCCTCTTCTTCTCCTATCCCGCAGCGATGTCGGGGGATAGCGTCTGGGTACGCCTAGGCTCTACCTTCGGTCTCGGCGGTGAGGGCAAGGTCGTGGATGGCTTCTCTGGGGCTACCCCCCTCGGGCAGGTCGCTGCAGGCAACGTAGCAGACATCCACAATACCCTCGGGAACCCACTCACGGACTGGGATGCCTTCCTCGGGTTCCTCCCCGGCTCTGTCGGTGAGGTCTCTACCCTAGCGATCCTGATCGGAGCTGCTATCCTCATCTTCACCGGCATAGCGAGCTACAAGATCATGGTCTCTGGCGTCGTCGGTGCCGTCGTGATGGCACTGGGCTTCAACGCTATCGGTGCGACAGCAGCGATGCAGCTCTCGCCTCTACACCACCTGCTCTACGGGGGCTTTGCCTTCGGGATCGTCTTCATGGCTACCGACCCTGTGACGGCAGCACGCACGGAGACGGGTAAGTGGATCTACGGCTTCCTCATCGGGGTCATGGTCGTCTTCATCCGTGTGCTCAATGCCGGCTATGCCGAGGGGATGATGCTCGCTATCCTGCTGATGAATACCTTCGCTCCACTCATCGACTACATCGTGGTAGAGCGCAATGCGCAGAAGCGTCTTGCCCGCCTCTCCGCCAAGGCAAAGAACTAATCCCAACGCTACGAAGATGAATAGAGATAAGAATTCATACGTGATCATCTACGCAGCTGTGATGGTCATCCTGGCTGCCGTCCTGCTGGCAGGCGCCAATATACTCCTCAAGCCTGCCCAGGTAGAGAATGAGCACATCGACAAGATGGAGCAGATCCTACGTGCCCTAGGGCAGAAGCCCGACAAGGCCAACGTCATCTCCACCTACAAGAGCCTCATCAAGAAGGAGCTGATGGTCAATGCCGACGGCTCAGTCGTCTCTACGGATGAGGGTGACGAGATCGGTAAGGGCAAGGCATTCAATGCCAATACTGAGCTCGACTACAAGCTCATCGCCAAGGGCGAGAAGCGTCCCCTACCCGTCTACATCGCTGAGGTAGATGGCAAGACGGTCTATGTCTTCCCCCTCAATGGGGCTGGCCTCTGGAATAAGATCTGGGGCTACATCGCTGTCGATGCCGCCGACCACTCCAGTGTCGTAGGAGCAGACTTCGGCAACGCTGGGGAAACCCCAGGGCTCGGTGCCGAGATCTCCACTCCACACTTCGCCGACCAGTTCAAGGGCAAGCACCTCTTCCGCGAAGGCGTCTTCACGGGTATCGCTGTCGTCAAGAATGGTCAGAAGGCCGAGGACAAGGACTACGTGGACGGCATCTCGGGTGGTACCCTCACCAGCAACGGTGTGCACGATATGCTCGCCACCTCGCTTGCACCCTTTCAGCAGTTTCTCCTAACCTATAACGCCCAGTAGCCATGTCACTCTGGAACAAGAAGAATAAAGAAACACTCGTAGGGCCACTGAGCAAGAACAACCCTATCATGGTGCAGATGCTCGGTATCTGCTCCGCCCTAGCGGTCACCTCCAAGCTGGAGCCCGCGATCGTCATGGCTCTCTCCGTGACTGTCGTCGTGGCCTTCTCCAACGTCGTGATCTCGCTCCTGCGCAAGACGATCCCCAATCGTATCCGTATCATCGTACAGCTCGTCGTGGCCGCTACGCTGGTGACCATCGTGAGCGAAGTGCTCAAGGCCTACGCCTATGACGTGAGCAAGCAGCTCTCTGTCTTCGTCGGCCTGATCATCACGAACTGTATCCTGATGGGTCGCCTAGAGGCCTTCGCTCTGGGTAACGGCCCCTGGGAGTCCTTCCTCGACGGGATCGGTAATGGTCTTGGCTACGGTGCCGTACTGGTAGCTGTCGGCTTCTTCCGTGAGCTCCTAGGCTCGGGGTCGCTACTGGGCTTCCAGATCATCCCTAAGAGCGTCTACGCTATGGACGGTATCCACGGCTACGTGAACAACGGGCTGATGATCCTCCCTCCGATGGCTCTCATCTCTGTCGCCGTACTGATATGGATACACCGCTCCTACAACAAGGAGCTACAGGAACACTAATCTCCCACGACAATAGAACTAAGAAAGAATGGATTCATTAGCCTTATTCTTTAGGTCGATCTTTATCGATAACATGATCTTCGCCTACTACCTAGGGATGTGCTCGTTCCTAGCGGTATCGAAGAACGTCAAGACGTCATTTGGACTGGGGATAGCAGTGACCTTCATCCTCACCTGTACGCTACCGATCAACTACCTCCTGGAGACCAAGGTCTTCAAGCAGGGAGCACTCGAGTGGCTACTCGGTGCGGAGGCTGCGGGGATCGACCTCTCGTTCCTCTCGTTCATCATCTTCATCGCGGTGATCGCTGCCTTCACGCAGCTCGTCGAGATGCTCGTGGAGCGGTTCAGCCCCTCCCTCTACGCATCACTGGGGATCTTCCTCCCACTGATCGCAGTGAACTGTGCCATCCTCGGGGGCTCGCTCTTCATGCAGCAGCGTGAGTTCCCCGGTATCGGCGAGGCCACCGTCTATGGTCTCGGCTCAGGGATCGGGTGGATGCTCGCTATCGTCGGTATGGCCGCCATACGTGAGAAGATCCAGTACTCTGACATCCCCAAGCCCCTACGTGGCCTAGGGATTTCCTTCATCATCACGGCACTGATGGGTATCGCCTTCCTAAGCTTCTCTGGGGTCAAGCTCCAGGCTGCCGATGACAAGGCACAGCAGAGCCAGACAGAGCAAGTAGAGGCTACCCAAGCACCATCAGGGGTAGAGGCGAACTAACATAGAACAGGTAAACGTCATAATGAACACAACCATTATACTGGTGAGTGTCGGGGTCTTCCTCCTGCTCACACTCCTCCTGGTGGTCATCCTGCTTGTAGCCAAGAGCAAGCTCGTACCATCCGGGAACGTCAAGCTCACCGTCAATGGCGAGAAGGAACTAGAGGTACCCATCGGAGGTACCCTCCTCAATACGCTCCAGAGCCAGAACATATACCTCTCCTCCGCCTGCGGTGGTAGTGGCTCCTGTGGTCAGTGCCGCTGTCGTGTCATCGAGGGGGGCGGTGAGATCCTCCCCACCGAGACCGGCTTCTTCTCCCGCAAGGAGCAGAAGGAGCACTGGCGCCTCTCCTGCCAGACCAAGGTCAAGGAAGATATGCAGGTCATCGTCCCCGAGTCCGTATTCGGGGTCAAGGAATGGGAATGCGAAGTCATCTCAAACCGCAACGTATCGACCTTCATCAAGGAGTTCGTCGTCAAGCTCCCCGAGGGCGAGGTGATGAACTTCAAGAGCGGTAGCTATGCACAGATCACTATCCCTCCCTACGACATCAAGTACGCCGACTACGACATCGACGAGAAGTTCCGTGGGGACTGGGACCACTTCAATATGTGGGAGCTCACCTGCCACAACGACACCGAGACGATCCGTGCTTACTCCATGGCGAACTACCCCGCCGAAGGGAACATCATCACCCTAAACGTGCGTATCGCTACGCCCCCGATGGACCGTGCTACGCATAAGTGGCTCCCCGTATCGCCCGGTATCTCCTCCTCCTACATCTTCTCCCTGAGACCAGGGGACAAGGTACGCATGAGCGGCCCTTACGGAGACTTCCACATCCAGGATACCAACGCTGAGATGCTCTACATCGGTGGTGGTGCTGGTATGGCGCCCCTACGTGCCCAGATCCTGCACCTCTTCCGTACCCTACACACGGATCGCAAGGTCTCCTACTGGTATGGGGCACGGAGCAAGAAGGAGATCTTCTACGAAGAGGACTTCCGCGAGATCGAACGTCAGTTCCCCAACTTCACCTTCCACATCGCCCTCTCTGACCCTCAGCCCGAGGACAACTGGACAGGCTACACGGGCTTCATCCATCAGGTCATCTACGACAACTACCTCAAGGATCACGATGCTCCTGAGGACATCGAGTACTACATGTGTGGCCCAGGCCCTATGGCCAATGCCGTCAAGGTCATGCTCGAGAACCTTGGGGTAGAGCGTAGTCAGCTCTTCTTCGACGACTTCGGAGGCTAGTCCCCCGGGGTCTACGTCACGACCAAGTACTCTCCCTAGAGCCTAGCTTAGGGAGAGTACTTTCTTTTACCCCTAGGGGGTGACTCACCGAGCTCTGTGCTCCCTCTGAGAGCCTCCCATACAAGCTCTGAGAGCCTCCCCCATACAATCTCCGAGAGCCTCCCCATACAATCTCCGAGAGCCTCCCATACAATTGTCCTTCACCACCCCACCCCTCCAACAGTATCCCAAGATGAGTATACAAGCCGCCCTAGAGCACCGCCGTGCGATCCGTCAGTACGACGAGACTCGTCCCCTCGACAGCGAGTGCGTCAAGCACTGCCTCGAGCTCGCTACCCTTGCCCCCACTAGTTCCAACATGCAGCTCTGGGAGGCCTACCACGTCACCGACCCCACCCTCCTCCGGCGTCTCGGGAGGGCAGGCTTCGGGCAGACAGCTCTCACCTCTGCCCCAGAGCTTGTGGTCTTCGTCGTACGTCCCGACTATGCACGGAGGCGAGCAAAGGCCAACCTAGCTGCTCAGCGTGAAGCCATCCGCAAGGCTTACCCAGAGGAGAAGTGGGAGAAGTACACCAAGCGCCAAGAGACCTATTATGGGAAGCTTGTCCCCTTCCTCTATGCGCGCTGCTTCGGCCTAGTCGGGCTCCTACGCAAGGCTCTTGTACAGCTCGTCGGGCTCTTCACCCCCGTGCCTAGGCAGGTCTCTGAGGCAGACTACGATGTCGTCCTACACAAGAGCTGTGCCCTCGTGGCGCAGACCTTCATGCTGGCGATGAGTGAGCAGGGCTACGACACTTGTCCCCTAGAGGGCTTCGACAGCTGGCGTGTCAAGCATGCCCTGCATCTCCCCTATGCTGCACAGGTATCGATGATCGTCTCCTGCGGAGTCCGTCGTGCGGATGTCCCACTGGGTGAGCGGAGCCGTATCCCCTTCGAGGAGCAGTACCACCGCCTCGGCTGAGCAGGGAGGGGGATCCCCTTCACCTCTCATGAGCTCATGGATATAATCTAGGAGTAGCACCGACCCTTCCCCTCAGACGGGGGCAAATACACCAAGCGAAGCGGGCAGGATACTGTGGTATCCTGCCCGCTTCGCTTGGTGTATATATGGAGGGAGTATTCTCGCTGGGGGCTCGGGGCTCGGGGTGCGTTACCAGCTCTGCCCCGAGGAATAGCCGTGCTTGTCCCACTTGACGTCGTGGAGCATGCTGCTCTTGACCCCGATGGTGATACTGTAGCTACGGTAGGGGCCGAAGGGGATCGCATTAGCTGACAGACTCCAGCAGTGCAGGTCTCGGCTGATACCGATCGTCATATTGGCTATGCGCTTGGCGAGGAAGTCGTAGCTCGCATTGAAGTTGAACGACCAATTCTTTGTCGGCTGGATGCTCCCCGAGAACATCAAGCTATGCGTCAGCCCATAGTTGTACTCATCTCGGCGAGGGTCAAAGGTCGTACGGTTGAGGTTCACCCCATAGGAGAAGGAGATATTCCACGGGATGGAGACCTTGAGATAGCCATCCGCATCGTATTCCCCTTCATCGTCGTTGCTCTCGAAGAGGGACTTACGGGCCTGCTTCTTCGCCGCCATATCTGCTAGAGAGGTATCCTTACCGTCGGGGCTAGGGCCATTCGGGTTACCTTGTATGCTATCGGACTCGCTCTCCTTGTCTTTGTCCTTCTTATTCTTCTTCCCCGTGAAGAGACTCTTGATCTTCTCGAAGGTCTGGTTATTCAGTGTGTAGCTAAAGGAAGTACCAGTCCCTCGTAGGCTACCGAAGCCCTTGCCGTTGAAGATACGTAGCTTATTCACACGATGAGGGGTGACGTAGCCATTACCATCCGTGGTATGCCCGTAGAGGTAGGGGTCGAAGGAGCCACTCAGGTTGATATTGAGGGATTGGGAGAGGCGGATCGATATGCTCGCATTGATATCTGCTAGCTGGAAGGAGTCAGCGGCGAGATTATAGCTTGAGTTGAGGGAGAAGTTATCAATGAGGCTGATCTTCTTGTATTCCTCTACGCTGTCGGTCTTGTGACGCACCTTCATCTCTAGGTTATTATCGAGACCGAAGTTGATGGAGGCGGACTTTCCTCTACCAGGGGCACCGAAGAGGTGGTTATCCCCGTAGCGGGAATAGATCTCCTGACGGGCACGGCCATCCTTGTCCACATAGTCTAGGGTCTCATAGTAGCCCCACATATGGGCACCGAAGTCCGGGGTATAGCTCACCCCGATACGGGGCGTCACACGGTGGCGAATCATCTGCACCTTGTCCCCGAAGAGCTTCCACGGCTTGTAGAAGCCATAGAGGGTCGTATTGAGGCTCGCCGAGGTGCTGAAGTCGAAGACACGATTGAAGCCATACTCTCGCTCATAGACCGTACTATTGGTCGTGGGGTCGTAGCGCTTGTGGGACTTGTAGGTGTACCAGCGCTCGTTGTAGTTGGCACTCAGCGTGAGGTCGATATAGTCGAGGATCTTGTAGGAGGCCGAGATAGGGATATTGTGGGAGAAGGCATTCTGCCAGTCTCGGATGAGGTTAGCCTTGAAGAGGCGATACTCCTTGGTCGAGATGCTGTTGCGGAACTGCCCCGAGTAGCTTAGGCTGATCTTCTCATACCATCGCTCTGCCCCCACACGCTTCTTGCGCTTGAAGGGGTAGATGCGGTTCATACTGATCGAGATATTCGGCAGGCTCAGCGTAACCATCGAGTCGGCCGAGGTCTGGGTAGCATCGATCGAGGCCGACAGGCGGAAGGGCGTCCCGGCGAAGGTACGGCTATAGTTGATGGAGGAGTTCTTGGTGTTCTGCCCTGAGACCATGGGGTTATAGAGGGTGCTCAGGGAGTTGTGGTTGTAGCTACTGGTGGAGTAGTTCACACTAGCGGAGAAGGTCTCGTTGGGGTTCGCCTTTGCATCCTGGCTGTGTGTCCAGTTGATACGGAAGTCGTTGCTCTGCGTGAAGTCCCCCGCTATGTCACGCTCCCCAGTCTTGGTGACGAGGTAGCTCACGTTGAAGTTCCCGTTGTAGCGGTAGCGCTTGCGGTAGTTGGAGCGGGCATTAGCGCCCCACGAGCCGAGCGAATACCAGTCGCCCGTGAGGGCCAGATCGATGTAGTCGCTGAAGGCGAAGTAGTACCCGCCCTCTCGGAGGTAGAAGCCTCGCTGGGTCTCCTCCCCATACTTCGGCATGATGATCCCCGAGGAATAGCTCTTATTAAAGGGGAAGAAGCCGAAGGGTAAGCCGATCGGCGTAGGTACGTCAGCGATGACGAGGTACGAAGGGCCTGCCACGACATTCTTCTGCGGGCGAGCCTTCCCCTTGGTGAGCATGAAGTAGAAGTGCGGGTGCTCGTGATTGTCACACGTGCTGTAGCGCCCGTTCTCCATGTAGAGGCAGTTGTTGTCCATCAGCTTGGTGCGCTCGGCTGTGATGTAGCCTTCGCCCTGCTGGGTCACTGCGCCCGTGATGAAGCCCTTGCTGGTCTTGAAGTTGTAATTTAGGCTCTTGGCCTCGTAGCTCTCTCCGCCGTCCTTGAACTTGGGGAAGGCCGTTGCCTTCCCAGCACTGTCGATCGTATAGTGGGCGAAGATCAGGGAGCTATCGGTATTCATGCGCATGAAGTTCCCCTCCAGCCCCTTGTCCTTATAGTCTACGGTGCTAGGGCCGAAGAGGTAGGCGAGGTTCTGCCCGAGGAGCACCATCGAGTCCTGCGCCTTGTAGGCGATGATGTCGTCGAAGGGTTCGGAGGCCTTACGCTTACGCACCGCCTCTAGGCTGTCCGTGCGACGCTGTGCCTGGCGAAGGCTATCCAGCGCCTTCCCCTCCCCGAGGCTATCGACGAGGGAATCAATGATATGCCCTAGACTATCCCGAGCCACGCTACTATCACCTACCCCGAGGGCACCCTGCCGACCGAGACGCCCCAGACTATCCCCACCAAGGCTATCCCGCCCGAGGAAGGAGCGGAGCTGCTCGAGCGTGCTCACGCTATCCCGACGTGCGGACGCAGTGTCGCTCACTAGAGCCGAGGAGGCCTTAGTGGATCGTGTTGGTGTCCTATGTCGGGTAGCGCAGGCCACTAGGCTCATGAGGGCGACGACCCCGAGAGCGAGCCTACGACTAGAGTCTCTGCGTCTGAACATCTGCAAGGATAACGCTCCCCTTCGCCCCCCTAGTGTAGCACACAAGCGGGCGAGACAGAGCGAAGTAGCGCACAAAGATAACGAACTCTGCCCAATCCGCTCATCCCGTTTCCCGAGCGGAGACCGACGATACCCCCCTCGGGGCACAAGGCCTCTCCCCCTCGGAGGACTCCAGCGAGACCTCCCCTGGGATCAAAGCCGAGCCTCCCCAGAGACCCTAGCGAAGCCTCTGAAGGAACACAAACGGAGCCTCTGAAGGGACACGAGCGAAGCCTTCCCAGAGACAGAAGTGAGTGCCCCCGTGGGCACGAACGAAAGCCCCTATTCCGAGGCGGACTCAGCATACTCCCCATCCCCCGACAGACTCATTACTTATACCGCCCTTGCGCTCTTACCGAGAGCCCACTTGCGTTCTTACCGAGAGCCCTCACACGCTCTTACCGAGAGCGCTGATGCGTTCTTACCGAGAGCGCAAGAGGGCTCTAGGTAAGAGCGCAGACCCCCTTCCTATACCACCGATACAGAGGGAGTTAGCGAGGAGGGGCAAGACGGAGGTAATCATCCCCCATCCCACGGGGGTTGAACATAGGGGCATGAAGCAGAAAGAGGCCTAGCCCCCCAATGGAGCTGGCCTCTCTCTAACTCGATCTCATACCCTCGGCCTGTCCTCAGAGAGCACCTAGGAGCAGAGGTAATCAGACTCGCTTCTGTCGCCACGTGTGCGACACGGATATGCTCCTAGGCAAGGGCACGGCAGAGCAAAGGCACCTGTGGAGCCGCCGAAGGGGGCAGTCGCTCCGCAGGTGCCTCGTATGATAGCCACGGACAGCCTCGTAGGCGGGCTTGACTCGATAGGCTCCTAGAGGGTGTACTGTATCCCTGCTTGGTAGCCTACGTACAACTGCTGTCGTAGCGATGGGCTCTGATGCTCCCATATCGGTCTGGAGGAGAGGAGCCGCCCATCTCCTCCGTGCCCAGAGCGAAGGTAATTGAGGCTAAGACCGCCCCAGAGGTCCCAGTGCTGTCCTAATCGGATGGACGGGAGGAGGGCATAGCCCACCTTGATCGCACTGCTGCTCGAGAATCCGATATTCTGTACCGTCACCTCGTTGTTGACCCTCAGCCAAGGGAAACAATTGAGGTGCACCCCAAGACCCGCTATAGTGGCTAGAGTCTTCTCATGCGCTCTATAGTTGTACCCGAGCCCGATGATCCCATAGGTAAATCTACTCCCCGTACGCAGTGTGATCGCCGTCGTACCGACCTCATCATACTGTATACCTAGGGCATACTCTCCACTTTTGATTAGGTTAAGTAGCCCGATCGGGTAGTCACTCTCATCTGCGATATTGACGAGAGCGGCGAATTGTACCCCGGAGACCTTTTTAGCCAGATTCACAACCCCCGTGATCTGCGCACCGACCACTTCGTTCCCCATATTGAGGACGCCGGAGAGCTGGACACCACGATAGTAGGTCTTCGAGATATTAGCGACCCCTGCCAGGGAGGCACCCGAGCCCTCATTGCCGATATAGTTGTACAGCCCTGCCCACTGAATGCCATGGGCATCGTTTCGCACGATATTGGCCAATCCTGCGAAGGTAAAGGCTCGTACGTTCCCCGAAAGGCCGACCAGCGTACTAAAGGAAACGGTATTTGTGTACGCTCCTGCATTCCCTCCGTTAGTGCTTATTGGAGGGAAGAAGCCGAGCTGTACCCGCGAGGTTTTCTCCCCAGTAGACTGGGCGTATCCTGACGTAATGAACGCACTCACGAGGACGAGGGCGGATAATGCTATTTGTACGATCTGTTTCATGTCTGTATCTCTTCTTGAGTTCGGTGATCTATGTGCAGGCTGTGTCTGTATGTGATTACTTTAGCTGACAGCACAAATGTACTTAATTTATTGGACTCATTACACTTATAGGAGAGGACCATGGGGCTAACACTTGCCTATCCGAGGCCTCTGGGACATGCTCCACCCCCTAACCACGACACCACCCTCCGGTAGCCTATATATATAATTATGGAGTCGATAACACCTATATACACCTGAGCGACACAGGCATAGGGGAAAAGGCGCCCAAAGCCCCCTCAACCCCAGCGAGCCCATCGGGAGCGAGGGCACGGGGACAGAGGGGTAGCGATGGGAGTAAGTGGGACAGCAGTCGGAGGACGTTATCTCACAGATTTTTATTATCTTTGCAGTGCAAACGAGACAACGGAGGAGGCTGGGAGCTTCCTCCGTTCGCTTTATAGCATAGCAATAGAACAGACTAAGGTAAAGGAGGAAGATTGTCAATGATCCAGCATACGACCATAGAGGAGATCGTCTCAGCCTACATCGCTGAGCACCACCCCGACTACTACATCGTAGAGACCGCCGTACACCCAGGCAACCGCATCGTCGTAGAGCTCGACTCAGAGAGCGGTATCAATATCGACGCCTGCGTGACCCTCACCAAGCACATCGAGAGTCAGCTCGATCGCGAAGCTGAGGACTTCGAGCTCGAGGTAGGATCGGCAGGCCTCACCTCCCCACTGAAGGTACTCCGCCAGTACACCAGCACGATCGGCCAGGAGGTAGAGGTGCTACGTAAGGGCGGTATCAAGGAGAAGGGTGTCCTCACGGCAGCCTCCCCCACCGAGATCCAGCTACTGGTCTCCCGCCTCGTACGCCTCGAGGGCAAGAAGCGCAAGACCAGCGTCGAGGAGACGCTCACCATCCCCATGGAGGAAGTCCTACAGACCAAGCGTGTCCTACACTTCTAATTAACGAGTATAAATAACCCCCAAATAGCCCAATGGCAAAGAAAAAAGAAACAACGAGCCTCATCGAGGCACTCTCCGAGTTCAAGGAGCTCAAGAACATCGACAAGAACACCATGATCCAGGTCTTGGAGGACTCTTTCCGCAATGTCCTCTCCAAGATGTTTGGCTCCGATGATACCTTCTCCGTCATCATCAACCTCGAGAAGAAGGGGGACTTCGAGATCTGGCGTACCCGCCACGTCGTCGCCGACGAAGAGGTCACCGACCCTGTGCACCAGGTCGCCCTGAGCGAGGCACAGGCTATTGACCCTGATGTCACCCTAGACGAGGACTTCGTGGACGCCGTAGACTTCAATGCCTTTGGCCGTCGTGCCGTCATCAACCTCCGTCAGGCTCTAGCGAGCAAGATCCTAGAGCTGCAGAAGGACAACTTCTACCACAACTTCATCGGCCGTGTCGGCGAGCTTGTCTCTGCCGAGGTCTATCAGGTGTGGAAGCGTGAGGCTCTACTCATCGACGACGAGGGCAACGAGATGCTCATGCCCAAGAGCGAGCAGATCCCTGGCGATTTCTTCCGCAAGGGCGAGACCGTACGTGCCGTGATCGCACGTGTGGAGAACGAGAATAGCAACCCCAAGGTCATCCTCTCTCGTGTCAGCCCCGAGTTCCTCAAGCGCCTCCTGGAGCTGAACGTCCCCGAGATCGCCGACGGGCTCATCACCATCCGTGCTGCTGCCCGCATGCCCGGGGAGCGTGCTAAGATCGCCGTAGAGTCCTACGATGATCGTATCGACCCCGTAGGCGCCTGCGTAGGGGTCAATGGGTCTCGTATCCGCAGCATCGTACGTGAGCTCAAGGGGGAGAACATCGACGTGACGACCTTCACCTCCAACACCCTACTCTTCCTCCAGCGTGCCCTTAGCCCCGCTAAGGCCCTCGCCATCACCCTCGACGAGGAGGGCAAGCAGGCCGAGGTGTACATGCGCCCCGATCAGGTACCACTGGCTATCGGTAAGAACGCAGCGAACCTTCGCCTAGCCGAGCAGCTCACGGGCTACCGCATCGAGGTCTTCAGAGACGAGGAGGGAGTAGAGGAAGATATCTACCTCGATGAGTTCGACGACGAGATCGAGGCCTGGGTCATCAACCAGCTCAAGGAGAAGGGCTATACCACCGCCAAGTCCGTACTCCGAGTAGGACGTGAGGAGCTCCTCGAGACCTCCGACCTAGAGGAGGATACCCTCAACCATGTCCTGCGCGTCCTAGAGACTGAGTTCGCCGAAGAGGCCGAAGAGGAGGGCTATGAGGAATATGAGGATGTAGAAGAGGGAGAGGAAGAAGAGGGCGCAGATGCCGACAGCACCACCGCCACAGAGGGAGAAGAAGCTTAACCAAACAAGAGGAAGAGAACAGAGTATATGCCAAAGGAGATAAAGCTATTCATCCTATCTAAGGAGCTCAACGTGGGTGTTGGTTCCCTGAAGGACTCGCTGGAGCGCAGAGGCTTCCCCAACGCAGAGGCCGTGAACCCCAATACCAAGGTCTCGCTGGACCTAGCGTCCCAGCTCATCCAGGAGCACGGCAAGCACCTCGGTAAGGATCGCCTAGAGGCCATCCTCGCCAAGCTCACGAGCCCTGCCCCTACCAAGGAGCGTGCTCAGGAGCCACGTCCTGCCCAGGAAGCCCCCGAGAAGAAGCCCCGGGAGGTCACCCATATCGACACGGTCGTCCCCGAGGACCGTCGTCCGAGCCTCAACATCAAGGGCTCTATCAAGCCCGCCGAGCCCAAGCCTGCCCCTCAGCCTGAGGCGAAGGAAGAGCCCAAGGCAGAGGTCAAGCCGGCCCCTCAGCCCGAGGCTAAGGTCGCCAAGCAGGAAGAACCTAAGCCCGAGAAGAAGGCGGAGCCCAAGCCCGAGGCCAAGGCAGAGGCCAAGGCAGAGGTCAAGCCTCAGCCCGAGCCCGAGAAGAAGGCCGAGCCCTCTGCCCCACAGAAGGAAGAGCCAAAGAGCGAGCCTAAGAGTGAGGTCAAGAGCGAGTCTAAGAGCGAACCTAAGCAGAGCCCCGAGAGCAAGCCCGCCACGGAGGACAAGCCCACACCGACAGAGCCCCATGGAGAGGTCTTCCGCCCCTCGACGGCCTCGGTGAACATTAGCTTCAACGTCGTCGGGAAGATTGACCTCAACGCCATCAATGACTCGACCCGCCCAGCGAAGAAGAGCAAGGCAAACGACAAGAGCCGTAAGCGCACCCGTGTAGGCAAGGGCCCCGTAGACGTCAAGGCCGAGGCCGCAAAGGCCGCCGAGCTCGGGGCAAAGAAGCCCGGACAGAAGGGCGGTGGCAACCAGCCCGGTGGCGGTCGCTCCGCTGACCCCAACGCTCGCTCCCCACGCTCAGGTCAGGGCTCTGGCGAAGCACAGAAGACGGGACGCAAGGCTAAGCGACAGAAGGAACTTCCACAGAAGGCCGTAGTCACCGACGAGGATGTCCAGCGTCAGGTCAAGGAGACCCTCGCCCGCCTCACGGGCAAGAACCAGCAGGGAGCCAAGTCCGCTAAGCACCGCCGTGACAAGCGTGATGCCGCCCGCTCGGCAGCCCTCGACGCACAGGAGCGTAGCGAGGCAGAGAGCCGGACACTGAAGCTCACCGAGTTCGTGACCGTCAGTGACCTCGCCAACATGATGGACGTACCCGTCACTCAGGTCATCGCTACGTGTATGAGCATTGGCCTGATGGTATCGATCAATATGCGTCTGGACGCAGAGACGATCGATATGGTCGCTGAGGAGTTTGGCTTCAAGACGGACTTCGTCAGTGCCGAGGTCGTCGAGGCCGTTGCCCACGAGGACGAGGTAGACGACGAGGCCGACCTCGTCACACGTGCCCCGATCGTCACCGTGATGGGACACGTAGACCACGGTAAGACCTCACTCCTAGACTACCTGCGCAAGACGAACGTCATCGCAGGTGAGGCTGGGGGGATCACGCAGCATATCGGTGCCTACAGCCTCAAGCTCGCCGACGGCAAGCGCATCACCTTCCTAGATACGCCAGGTCACGAGGCCTTCACCGCTATGCGTGCCCGTGGTGCTAAGGTCACAGATATCGCCATCATCATCGTTGCTGCTGACGACGACGTGATGCCCCAGACCAAGGAGGCAATCAACCACGCTGCCGCAGCTGGTGTCCCCATGGTCTTCGCCATCAACAAGATCGACAAGCCCGGGGCTAACCCCGACCGCATACGTGAGCAGCTCGCTGCCATGAACTACCTCGTCGAGGAGTGGGGCGGTAAGTACCAGTGCCAGGAGATCTCTGCCAAGCAGGGGATCAACATCGATGCCCTACTGGAGAAGGTGCTCCTAGAGGCCGAGCTCCTAGAGCTCAAGGCGAACCCCAACCGCCGTGCCGTAGGGTCGATCATCGACTCCTCACTGGACAAGGGACGTGGCTACGTAGCCAAGGTACTCGTGCAGAACGGTACCCTACATCAGGGGGATATCGTCCTAGCGGGGACGCACTACGGACGCGTCAAGGCTATGTTCAACGAGCGTGACAAGAAGGTCAATGAGGCAGGCCCCAGCGCACCTGTCCTCATCCTCGGTCTGGACGGCGCACCAGCCGCAGGTGAGACCTTCAACGTCATGGAGACCGAGCAGGAAGCACGTAGCATCGCCAGCAAGCGTGAGCAGCTCAAGCGTGAGCAGGATACCCGGACGAAGAAGGGCCTTACCCTCGACGAGCTGGCTCGTCGTCGTGCCCTCGGGAACTTCCAGGAGCTCAACGTCATCATCAAGGGCGACGTGGACGGCTCTATCGAAGCCCTCTCCGACTCCCTCATCCGTCTCTCCACCGAGGAGATCCAGGTCAATGTCATCCACAAGGGTGTCGGACAGATCTCCGAGAGCGACGTGGTACTAGCCTCTGCCTCCTCGGCTATTATCCTGGGCTTCCAGGTGCGCCCCAGTCAGGCCGCCCGTCGCCTAGCCGACCGCGAGGGTGTAGAGATACGTACCTACTCCATCATCTACGACACCATCGAGGACATCAAGTCCGCTATGGAAGGGATGCTCTCGCCTGAGATCAAGGAGAACGTCGTGGCCAATCTGGAGGTACAGCAGACCTTCAAGATCACCGGTGCTGGTACCGTCGCTGGCTGTATGGTCGTCGAGGGTAAGATCAAGCGCACGAACAAGATCCGCCTCATCCGTGATGGTATCGTCAAGTACGCTGGGGAGCTCGGCTCACTCAAGCGATACAAGGACGACGCCAAGGAGGTCGTCATGGGTCAGGAGTGCGGTCTGAACATCGAGGGCTACAACGACATCCAGGTCGGCGACATCATCGAGGCCTACGAAGAGATCGAGATCAAGAAGACCCTAGACTAGGCCTTTGCCCCGATCCTAAGCCCAAGGAGGCGGTAGACTCCTCTCCCTCGTCTGCGGGAGAGGGCTACCGCCTCCCTACATTTCCCCGCCTTCACCTCGCGGGTCTCTGAGATATCCTATACATTATTATATATAGGGAGCCCCTCGGGCAGGGACGATCTAGGGATGCCGTAGCCAGCTAGAACGAGGAGGATTTAGTACCTTAGCAGGGACAAAATCACATCGAGATGAAGTACAACAATGATGAGGTGAGGCGCCGGGATCGCCTCCTAGACGAAACCCGAGCCCTCGAGCTCCTGAGGACTGCGGAGTATGCCGTCCTCTCTATGATCGACGAGGAGGGGAAGCCCTACGGTATCCCCATCAACCACATCTGGGACGAGGGGGAGCGCATCTATATCCACTGTGCCCCCGAGGGCAAGAAGCTACGTGCCCTACGTGCCCATAGCGAGGTATCCCTCTGCATCATCGGACGTGTACACCTGCTCCCGAGCAAGTTCACCACCGAGTACGAGAGCGTGATCCTCCGTGGTCGAGCACAGCTAGACCTCCCCGCCGAGGAGCGTATGCATGCCCTTCACCTCCTGCTGGAGAAGCTTTGCCCCGAGGATATGGAGCTAGGGCAGCAGTACGTCGAGAAGTCCTTCCACCGCACCGAGATCATTCGCATCGACATCAGTGAGCTGAGTGGCAAGCGTAAGTACGTACCCCATCAGTCCTAGCCCCCAGCCCCAGGATGACCCTAGGCTCGGGAGGGAACAGAGGGGTGCGCCGAGGGAGGGAGTGCAGGTACGGGCTTTGATATTCAATAAATTATCTGTACATTTGCAGTCCATTACGCTCCTATACAGTTACCACAAAGTAGTAAGAGACAAGACAAAATAACGTTATAACGAAGAATAATGAAGAAAGGAATCCATCCTGAGAACTACCGTCCCGTGGTGTTCAAGGACATGTCCAACGAAGACATCTTTATCACTCGCTCCACAATGCCCGCTAAGGAGACTATCGTCGTCGACGGTGTAGAGTATCCTCTGATCAAGGTAGAAATCTCTAGCACCTCACACCCCTTCTTCACGGGTAAGGCTAAGCTCGTCGATACGGCTGGTCGTGTAGACAAGTTCATGAGCCGCTACGGTAGCCGTAAGAAGTAAGACATACCGTACCCTACTATAGGGACAGGACATAGAGACCCCGAGCGAAGTACAAGCTCGGGGTCTTCTTTTTTTCCCCTCCCCCTCCCCGAGGACACTACGGACGAGAGGAGCCCACATAGAGGAGCGTGCGTGGTGGCGCACGAGACTCCCCCCCTTCGCTAGGTAGTACAGATGATGTATCTTTGTGTCTCAGATAGTAATGATTAGTAACCAAGCAATCAAGGAGGACGATCAATGATCACAGCAGAGCGTTATCACGACATCAGTATGGGGCATCGTGTCGTAGGGCACGAGAACAAGTGCCGACACCTACACGGGCACAACTACCGCATACACTTCGTCTGTGAGGCCAGTAGCCTCGATGCGCTAGGGCGTGTCATAGACTTCGGCGAGATCAATGATCGTCTGTGCGAGTGGCTCGAGGAGCACTGGGATCATCGTACCATGATCTGGCAGGAGGATCCACTCCTCCCCGAGCTCCAGCGCATCGCAGCAGAGGACCTCTGCATCGTGCCCTTCAACCCCACCGCCGAGCACATCGCTCACCACCTCGTCCACGTCATCGGTCCACAGCAGCTCGAGGGGACAGGCATCCGCCTCGTCAGGTGTCGGGTGGATGAGACCCGCAAGTGCTCAGCTACTTGCTCCCTAGAGTAGCCCACCGCCTGCTGGCTCTCGCCCCGCAGGGGAGGCAACAGCCCCCCTCGGCAGGTCTAGGCGGGGGCTCTGACCGCCCCTGCATACCTTATTCATACTATCGGTAGGAGGACGGTCACCCGGGATAAGCTTTTTCCTCCACCTTCACCCCGTGGATAAGCCAGTGAGAATAGCTATCTTTGCTCATACGCAAATACTACATACGCTCAAGAACAATGAAACTAAGAACGCTCGTCACGCTGCTCACGATGATCCCCGCGACCCTCACGGGCCCCCAGCTCACGGCCCAGGAGACCCGACGTACTCCCACCCTAGAGGAGTACACCTCTGGAGCCCCCAGCCAGCTACGTCCTACCTCACTGAGAGCTCTACAGTGGCTAGGCAATGACTATATCTACATCGAGGGGACAGACCTGAAGATCGGTACCCCAGGAGCCAAGCGCACCGAGCACACCCTCCTCAACCAAGACGAGCTACTCGCCCTAATCGGTGAGGCGAAGAAAGACCGACCTGCCAAGTACTTCTCCCCCCTACAAGTCGTAGGGCGCGAGCAGAACCTCCTACACATCACCTATGCCAAGAAGCACCACATCATCGACCCTCGCACACGTGAGCTCCTAGCTACCTTCGAGCAGGATACGAAGGGCGAGCAAGAGTTTGTCCTCTCCCCCACAGCTAAGGTAGCTGCCGTAGTCAAGGAGAACAACATCTACCTCGCTGGACTAGAGCCCCAGCAGCGACAGATCACTCGTGATGGTAGTCCCACCCTCGTCTATGGACGCACAGTGCATCAGAATGAGTTCGGCATCCATGGAGGGCTCTTCTGGAGCCCTGACGGGAGCAAGCTAGCCTTCTACCGAATGGATCAGAGCATGGTCGCCCCCTATCCCATCGTACACACTAACGTACGCAAGGCGACCCGACAGGATCTCTACTACCCTATGGCTGGTATGCCGATCCACCACGTCACCGTAGGCATCTACGACCTTGCCTCGGGTACAACGACCTACCTGCAGACAGGCGAACCCAAGGAGAAGTACCTCACGAACCTCTCGTGGGCTCCCGACAGCAAGACCCTCTACATCGCAGAGGTCAATCGGGAGCAGAACCGCATGGAGCTCAAGAGCTACTCCCCACAGACGGGAGCAAACCTCGCTACCCTCTTCGTAGAGGAAGACGAGAAGTATATCGAGCCCCAGCACCCCCTACACTTCATCCCTGGGCGTCCAGGGGAGTTCATCTGGCAGACCCGCCGAGATGGCTATTCGCACCTCTACCGCTACAGCACGAGTGGCCGACTCCTCGGGCAGATCACCCGGGGCGACTATGAGGTCACGGACTTCCTAGGCTTCGCAGACGGAGGCAAGACCCTCCTATACACCTCCACCGAGCAGAGCCCTATCAATCGTGTCGTCTACCGCATCGGCATCGAGGGCAAGGGCAAGAAGCTCCTGACCCCTCAGGCTGGGTGGCACGTAGCACAAGCCTCCCTCAATGGACGCTACCTACTGGACACCTACGAGGCACTCCACGAGGTGCGTCAGAATAGGCTCGTCGCCACAGCTACGGGCAAGGAACTTACCCTCTACACGTCCAAGGATCCAGTGGCAGGCTTCGATACCCCAGAGATCGTCCTCGGCACCATCACAGCTGCCGATGGTAAGACCCCTCTACACTATCGCCTCATCAAGCCTACCCACCTCGATCCCTCCAAGAAGTACCCCACGATCGTCTACGTCTACAATGGTCCTCATGCACAGCTCGTGCAGAACCGCTTCCACGCAGGGAGCCTCGGGTGGGATCTCTATATGGCGACACAGGGCTATGTGATCTTTACCGTCGATGGTCGTGGCTCGGCAGCCCGTGGGGCAGCCTTTGAGCAGGTCATCCATCGTCAGCTAGGCGTCAACGAGATGGCTGACCAGATGCAGGGAGTGGCCTTCCTCAAGACCCTCCCCTATGTAGATGCTACCCGTATCGGAGTCTACGGCTGGAGCTATGGTGGCTTCATGGCGACCAACCTCCTGCTGACCCACCCAGAGGTCTTCAAGGTCGGTGTCGCTGGCGGGGGCGTGATGGACTGGAGTCGCTACGAGGCGATGTATGGAGAGCGCTACATGGACACTCCTCAGGAGAACCCCGAGGGCTACAAGGCCTCCAACCTCACCCTGCGTGCCAAGGACCTCAAGGGTCGTCTCCTACTGATCCACGGCACGATAGACCCCGTCGTACTCTGGCAGCATACCCAGCTCTTCGTAGAGGCCTGCGTCAAGGCGGGTACCTACCCCGACTACATGATCTATCCCGAGCACGAGCATAACGTCCGAGGGGCAGACCGTGTACACCTCAACGCTACGATCACCCGCTTCTTCAAGGATCATCTTTAGCCCCCCTAGGCCGATGGTCTCATCATATATATAGTGAGCTCTATGAATATACTTCTATTAGGCTCTGGCGGACGAGAGCATGCCCTAGCGTGGCGCATGGCTCGTAGCCCAAGACTGAACCGCCTACACATAGCTCCGGGGAACCCAGGCATGGATAGCTATGGCGTCTGCCACCCCGAGGTCGGGGTCACCGACTTCGCTGCTATCGCTGAGCTGATCCGGAGCCAAGCGATCGATCTGCTCGTCGTCGGTCCCGAGGTACCCCTCGTACGTGGTATCGTGGACTATCTACGGCTCAAGGAGGGACTGACCGAGCTCCTCATCGTAGGGCCTGACCAAGTGGGTGCCCAGATAGAGGGGAGCAAGGAGTTCAGCAAGGCCTTCATGGAGCGCCATGCGATCCCGACGGCTCGTTACCGCACCTTCGACCGCTCGGGCTACTACCAGGCGGTAGAGTACCTACAGCAGCTCCAGCCCCCCTATGTACTGAAGGCTGATGGGCTCGCTGCCGGCAAGGGCGTCGTCATCTGCGAGACACTCAGCGAGGCCAAGCACGAGCTACAGCTCCTGCTCTCTGGTCGCTTCGGCAAGGCCAGTGCACGGGTCATCATCGAGGAGTACCTCTCCGGCATCGAGTGTTCCGTCTTCGTCGCCACAGATGGGCACGACTACCGTATCCTGCCCGTAGCCAAGGACTACAAGCGGATAGGCGAGGGAGACACTGGCCCCAATACCGGTGGGATGGGCTCTGTATCCCCTGTACCCTTTGCCGACCAAGCCTTCATGGACAAGGTCGAGGAGCGTATCATTCGCCCTACGATCCAGGGGCTACGCTCCGAGGGCATCGACTATCGTGGCTTCATCTTCGTCGGACTGATGAATGTCGGGGGAGAGCCTTATGTCATCGAGTACAACTGCCGTATGGGTGACCCCGAGACCGAGTCTGTGATGCTACGTATCGACTCGGACTTTGTGGAGCTCCTAGAGCGTATGGCTCGGGGACACCTAGGCGACTACCAGCTAGAGGAGAGCCCCAAGTATGCAGCCACGGTGGTACTCGTCTCAGAGGGATACCCCAACGACTATCCCAAGGGCTTCCCCATCAGCTACCCCCACGAGCCGACCTTTGATGCGGCACTCTTCCACTCGGGGACGATTCGTGACACCTCGGGGCATCTAGTCACCAGCGGGGGGCGGGTGCTCACCGCCAGCTGCCTCGGCACCACCCTACAGGAGGCTCTCAAGGCCTGCTACCATCTAGCTGGGCAGGTACAGTACGAGGGCAAGTCGCTCCGCCGAGACATCGGACAAGACCTACTGAAGCTCCTCTAGCCCCACCTCTCCCCAGATCACCCATCTCCATCATCTCGGGACTCCCCCAGCGAAGCCTATGGACTAAGCCCCTTCCTAGGCTTAGTCCATAGGCTTCGCTTCGCTCCGACGGGGGGGATCTCCCCTAGCGATACCCTCTATGGCCTATAGACTGCCTGCACGCCACCAGGAGGTAAACTGGCGTGAATTTACCCTTTGGTCGATCCTCTTCTTTGGGATCTATCTCTTCTATCCCTTCAGCTTCCTCGTAGGGGATAGGAGCTATATTCCCCTGACCGACTTCCCTTATCTACCTGATGCCATCACGACACGACTCTTGGCTATCGTCCCCCTCATCCTGACCGACTTCATCGTGGTCTATATGAGTGAGCGATATATCCTACTAGCCAAGGGGGAGCGTCCCACAGCCCTACTCTATATCACGGCGCTGACACTGACCCAGCCAGAGCTGACCTTCCTCAGGGGGTGTTCGCTCCTGCTGATGACGCTCATCCTCTTCACCTCCTTTGGCGAGGAGGGGCGGAGCGAAGCCCCCTTCCCCTACTTCACCACTGGGCTCATGATCGGGATCCTGTGCCTCGTACACCCGATCTACCTCCTCGTGGTGCTGTGTGTCCTGACGACGCAGTACTTCGTCCGCACCCTCACACCACGCAATGTGCTGGCCGTCTTGCTCGGGATCGCCCTCCCAGCCTGGATACTCTCGCCCCTACTCTTCGTCCTCTGGTACCAGGGGGGGCTGGATGCCTACCTCATCTATGTCTGGGGGCTGATCGAGGGACTCCTCCCCATACGGTTCCCCTTCATCTCGGGGATTAGTATCGCCTATGCACTCTTCATCGTGGGGCTCTTTGCCCTGGGGTGTCTACTGTACATGGGGCGTTACCAGCGTGAGAAGGTCCGTTCGCGGGGAATGATCGTCTCGCTCCAAGTATCCTGCCTGCTCCTCTTCACCTTCGTCGCCATCTTCAGCCCTTGTACTCCGGAGCTTCTGGTGATTATCATCACCCCACTATCGCTCCTACTCGGCAAGGGGTTCGGGGAGCTACGTCCCCGTCCAGCCCGTATCGTCCGTACGATCTCACTGCTGATCCTACTGGGGATGACTCTAGCACAGGCTTACTATATCACCTTCTCCTAACTACATCACTTATCCCAATGAATAATCCTCAGAATGTACGCGTCGGCGTACAAGTTCGCTTCCTCAACGATGTCGGTGGGGGGCGAGTAGCACGTATCACGGGCGATACTGCCTGGGTAGAGGACGAGGACGGCTTCGAGATCCCCACGGCTCTCAAGGACTGCGTCGTCGTAGAGGCCGAGGATACCTTCATCCCAGCCATCCGCCCTCCGAAGGTCATCCAAGACAAGCTTCGCCCCACCACGCCTACCCCACAGCCTGCTCCCCCCAAGCGTGAGGTCTCTCCCTCCGTACCTACCGATCTGCCCTACACCTATCTCCCGGATCGGGGTGAGCTCTTCGCTTCGCTGGCCTTCCTCCCCATAGACCCAACCCAGCTGGGGCTGACGAACTATGAGGCCTACCTCATCAACAAGAGCAACTACTGCCTCCACTTCACCTACCTCAGCCGAGTGGCGGCAGGTAGCTACAAGCTCCGCTGCAGTGGGACGATCGAGCCCAATGGCGATGCCTTCCTCGAGGAGTTTGCCCCAGCAGAGCTCAACGACCTCGAGCACCTCGCCCTACAGATCACACCGTATGACGACCACCGCCCCTTCCGCCTCGTAGCTCCCCAGCTCGTCGAGCTGAGGCTGGACGGGAGGAAGTTCTTCAAGCAGCGTAGCTTCGTGAGCAATGAGTTCTTCGAGGACGAAGCCCTCATCATCCCCGTCCTAGAGGGTGGGCAAGCCACACAAGAGCTCGCCATCGAGACCAAGGAACTCGAGCAAGCCCTACAGAGCCCTACACCGAAGGCAAAGGGACACTCCCACTCAGATAGGGGGGCGAAGGGGAGCAATAAGCCCACCCCCCAAGGCCCACTCGTCATAGACCTCCATGCCCATGAGCTCCTAGAGACGACCACTGGGATGTCCAGTGCGGATATCCACCAGTATCAGGTAGAGTACTTCCACCGAGTCATGCGGGAGTACCTCGGGCAGAAGGGGATGAAGATCATCTTCATCCACGGCAAGGGAGATGGGGTACTCAGGAGCTCACTGGAGCGCGAACTGAAGCAACGCTATCGGAGCTGTACCTATCAGGATGCTTCCTTTAGGGAATATGGCTTCGGTGCTACACAGGTTACGATCCGTTAGTCCCCACACCGATGCAAGAGATCGAGCGCAAGTACCTCGTCACCTCCATGGACTTCGTCCGTGAGGCCACGGAGGTCATCCCCATAGACCAAGGCTACCTACATGCCCAGCCCCCTACCGTGAGGGTACGCCTCTGGGGCGAACAGGGCTTCATCACCATCAAGGGCGGCAGTGACCCCTCGGGGCTTGCCCGAGAGGAGTATGAGTATGAGATCCCCGTAGCGGATGCCCGCTCACTGCTCGAGCTCTGTGGCTCTCACCGCCTGAGCAAGGTGCGTCACCTCGTCCCCTACCGGGGGCACACCTGGGAGGTCGATATCTTCACGGGCAGGCATGAGGGGCTCGTCCTAGCGGAGATCGAGCTCTCCTCGGTATGGGAGCAGTATGATCTCCCCCCCTGGGTCGGTCAGGAGGTCACAGGTGACCCTCGCTACTACAATGCGATGCTCGCAAGGAAACAATAGCTTACCTAGGGCGGTTATCAAGGTGTAAGTCCCACAAGGCTGTGGGGCAAGTAGCTAACACAATCATTCATTTAAAAGCAATATCATCGATGAAGTTCGAACTCATTCAGCTCCCCTACGCACCTAACGCTCTAGAGCCAGCGATCAGCGCCGAGACTCTTTCCTTCCACCACGGCAAGCACCTAGCTGGCTATGTCAATACCCTCAACTCCCTCATCGAAGGCACAGAGTTTGCCGAGGCTAGCCTAGAGGACATCGTGCGCAAGAGCGAAGGCGCGATCTTCAACAACGCAGGTCAGCTCCTCAATCACAACCTTTACTTCACGCAGTTCGCTCCCAACGCTGGGGGTGCTCCTAAGGGCAAGCTCCTCGATGCGATCGTAGCTAAGTGGGGAAGCTTCGAAGCCTTCCAGGCTGAGTTCCTCACAGCCTGCACGACCCTCTTCGGTTCGGGTTGGGCTTGGCTCTCCGCCAAGGAGGATGGCGAGCTCGTGATCACCAAGGAACCCAACGGGAGCAACCCCGTCGTACATGGCCTTCGCCCCCTCATGGGGATCGACGTCTGGGAGCATGCCTACTACCTCAGCTACCAGAACCGCCGTGCCGACCACGTCAAGGACGTATGGGCGATCATTGACTGGGAGGTAGTCGCTTCTCGCTACTAGACCCTCGGATAGAGCGCAGGACGCGCTCCCCCTACTTCTATTTTTCTCTTACCACCGTAGAGGCTATATCCCATAGATCGGGGTATAGCCTCTCTCTTTATCCCCACCCAGCAGGGACTTATCCCCCACACGGCTCCGAGTGGGGATAACACAAATAGTAGAGGAGGCTACCCCCGAGCCAAGTATGCTCCTGGGGGTAGCCTCCTCTATATGTATCCTATACGGTATGGGCTCTAGGAGAGCCCTATGCTAGGAGTATGATGCCCACTGCATTCGGGTGCTGGGCTTATCCCTATGCCGGGGGCTTTACCCTCCCCGCACGAGGTCTGTGATCCACGCTGTAGCCGGGATACCCGTAGGCTGTAGGGGGGATCTTCGGTCTCGAAGGACAGTACACCCTACACCGAGAGGCTCGGCGGTGGGCTATACGCCTGTGTAGCTGTGGGGCGTGATGCGGTGCATCTCCTCCTTGACCTCGGCACTCACAGCGAGCGACTCGATGAAGTCATAGATGGACTGCTCGGTGATGTGCTCGTTGGTGCGAGTCAGCTCCTTGAGGGCTTCGTAGGGCTTGGGGTAGCCTTCACGGCGCAGGATGGTCTGCAGACCTTCGGCGACGACCGCCCAGTTGTTCTCTAGGTCTTGGCGCAGAGCCTCTTCGTTGAGGAGGATCTTGCCGAGCCCCTTGCGCAGGCTCTTCAGTGCGATCATGCTGTGCGCCATAGGTACGCCCACATTACGTAGGACGGTGGAGTCCGTGAGATCTCGCTGGAGGCGGGAGATGGGGAGCTTGCGGGCAAGGAAGCCATAGACGGCATTGGCCAGCCCGAGGTTGCCCTCTGCGTTCTCGAAGTCGATGGGATTGACCTTGTGGGGCATCGCCGACGAGCCAACCTCTCCGGGGCGGATCTGCTGCTTGAAGTACTCCATAGAGATATACATCCAGAAGTCCCGTGCCAGATCGATGAGGATCACGTTGATACGGGTAAGGATGTCGAAGAGGGCGGCCAGCTGGTCATAGTTGGAGATTTGCGTCGTGTAGGCCTCGCGCTGTAGGCCGAGACGGTGGACGAACTCCGTGGCGAAGTGCTTCCAGTCATGGTCGGGATAGGCGACCGAGTGGGCATTGAAGTTGCCCGTCGCTCCCCCGAACTTCGCCGTGTGGGGTAGGGCATCGAGCCCCTTGAGTTGCTCCTCTAGGCGATAGATATAGACCTCTAGCTCCTTGCCTAGACGGGTGGGCGAGGCTGGCTGTCCGTGAGTACGTGCGAGCATGGATACCCCTGCCCATTCCCCAGCGTAGAACTTCAGCTGGTCGATCAGCCCGCCGAGCTCGGGGAGGAACACCTGCTCTATCGCCTCCCGGATCATCAGCGGGAAGGCGGTGTTATTGATATCCTGCGAGGTGAGCCCGAAGTGGACGAACTCCTTCTCCTCGGTGAGCCCGAGGGCATCGAACCGCTCCTTGATGAAGTACTCCACGGCCTTGACGTCGTGGTTCGTTGTACGCTCGATCTCCTTAATACGTGCTGCATCTCGGCTGGTGAAGCTCAGATAGATGTCGTGGAGGTGCTCGATACGCTCTTCGTTGAGCACCTTGCCGAGTGTGGGGAGCTCCTCGCTCAGGGCGATGAAGTAAAGGATCTCAATACGTACCCGATAGCGGATCAGTGCCTCCTCAGAGAAGTAGGGGACGAGTGCCTCGGCCTGAGACCAGTAGCGTCCATCGATCGGGGAAATAGCCTGTAGGGAATCTAATTGCATGACTAGAGAAGAATACTAAAACAAAGGTGTGTGCAAGCATAAGTGACGAAGCCTAACCTGCTCCCCACATCTCGGGGAGGGGCTAGGCTTCGCTATGAGGAGAGTAGAGGTGCATCATCTAGTGGATGAGCCAGTGGCGAGCATTAGCGTAGACGGCTGGAGGCTCTGATGAGGGTCTCATCGTAGATCATCCTGCGAGCTGCTAGATAGAGCAGGGGCAGGCAGATGATCGGTAGTGCGAGTGGGAAGCGTATCCCGAAGCTAGCTCCATTGGCCGAGCAGAACTGCCAGCATACCCAAGCGATATAGATAAGCTCACCTAGGATCACGCACAGTAGCAGTACCGTCAGACGCATCTGGAGCATCCTACGCTTGAAGAGGAAGATCAGACCAAAGGCTCCGAGGCTCACGAGGATACTCAGGGCACCGATCGCCCAGACACTGTGCTGTGGAGTACCGTCCGTACCACTGTAGATACTCCAATTGCTCAGCAGACAGTAGATACCCTCGGGGAGCGTGAAGATCGCCACGTCCTGAAAGGCGAAGAGAGCCATCAGCACCCCCACGATGAGGAGCCAGAGGGTCTGTATTCGTTGCCACATAGTCGTAGAGATAGAGAGGGGGGAGGGGGAGTCGTGGAGGGATTACTTCTTCGTGCGACCAGCGATGTTGTAGTAGAGGTCGCCGTCCTCGTACTCCTTCGCAGCGATGAGGGTCGGCTTGGGCAGACGCTCGTACTGGCGGGAGAGCTCGATCTGCTCCTGGTTCTCGAAGACCTCCTGAGCATCGTCAGTGAAGATGGTGAACTCCTGTAGCTTCGCCTCCAGCTCCTGCTTCGTCTCGGCAGCGATCTGGTTAGCTCGCTTGGCGATGATCATCACTGTCTCATAGATATTCTCAGTATCCTGACTGAGACGGACCATATCACGGCTGATCGTGGTGGTCGGTACATTCTTTCTGTACTTGGGCATATTTTATTTATCGATTGTCTTGATACAAAGTAGGCTGCCGGCTACGGACTAGTTGGCAGACTTACGTCCGTTCATACGCTGGTAGATACGCTGTGCCTGCTTGAGGTAGCGACCCTCGGGGAAGTCGTTGACGTAGGCATAGTAGGCATCGATGACGTCACGCAGACGCTCCTGGAGCTTCTCGGGGACACTTAGCTCCGCCTGATCCTGCTTGGCACGTAGGATCAGGAAGTAGAGATCCTCCTTGTGCTTGGTGTAGGGATAGTCCTTGAGGGCATTCTGCGCCGTGATGACACAGGACTCATAGTTATTCCCGAGGTAGAGGCCTAGGTCGTAGTAGAGCTTGGCGGCGAGATATTCCTTGTAGGCGAGCTTGTCCTGTAGGGCGAAGAGCATCTGCTGTACGGCGCTGGCATGCTCGCCCTTGGGATAGAGGTCGAGGTAGGTCTGGAGCTCCTTGATCGCACCGAGGGTCATCGACTGGTCGAGACGGGCATCGGGCGAAGCCTGGTAGAGGCAGTAGCCCGCCTTGAAGTGTGCCTCCTCGGCCATCGGAGCCTTAGGGTAGCTCGTATAGTAGTTCTGGAAGTAGCGTGCGGCATCGGCCTCCTGCCCTTCGTTGAAGTAGGCATCAGCCAGCAGGTAGGTGCTCTGTGGCCCTTCGGTCGTCCCGACCAGCGAGGGGACGACGTCCTCCATCAGGCTGACGACACGTGCGTATCGCTTCTCGTTATAGCATTTCTTAGCGTAGGAATACCGCTCACTCACATCTGTAGACTTCTGCACACGATAGTACTCTCCACACGAGGAGAGGAGGATGAGCCCGAGGCAAGCTACACAAAGTCTCTTGATCATACTTATTTATCTCGTCACTGCACAGCCAGATAGACTGGGCTCTGCAAAGATACGACTTTTGTTACTTTCCTATATAACGTACCCCTAGGCGCTCTGCGTGCCCCCTCCTGCGAAGACACCCCTAACCCCTCTCTTTGCCCCCGAGGAGGGAGGCTCGACACACGTCTCCCACCCCTTCCCCACACAGATGCCGCAGCGAGCTCGCACAAGGGGGGGAGGGGCTGGTATCGGAAAGGGGTAAAGTAGACATTCACAGAAAGCCCCCACCCTCTTCGGAGCTGGCTGGAAGGGAGGGGGCGCCCGAGAGGATCAAGTAGGCATTCGTAGAAAGTCCCCCTTCCCTCCCGACTAGGGCGGAGTAACGAGTGGGCACTAGGGAAGGCGGGGGCTTCGCCTGGGCGCTCCCGACCTCTTTCCTGCGTGACATAGCCACGAGGGTCAAAGAGTACTCCCGAGCCCCTCTCTAACTCGCTCTGTATCGGGCATTACGAGAGAGCCAAAACGCTCTTACCGAGAGCGCACTTGCGCTCTCGGTAAGAGCGTCCTCGTCACCTATGTAAGGTGATTGGTGCGATCATACCGAGTCCTCTCAAGGGCTCTCAAGTAGTGTGTAGACACCCCCTCGGAATGAACCTCACAGGCACAGCACAACAACGAACAAAACACACTATACGACAGCGACATAAATACACCAAACGACACCAGCCTCAGCACCTCGCTCGCGCCCCCCTCTCCCGATAGCCTACCCAAGACGAACGACCTTGCGCACATTCGCTCCCACTTTTCCCCATACAGCCCCTCCCTACTATACCTATATATATTGTCTCCTCTGCATCGACACAAACACTCTACATTACAGTCCCTCCCTACTATACCTATACATATTGTCTCCTCTGCATCGACACAAACGCCCTACATCATACTTATATTAGCCCCCATGCACTACCTATATTAGACTGTTGCACTTTAGGGTGGAATGTGCAGATGTAGGGAATCTTTGCAACTGAGTTGCAAAAGATATATCCTATATTTGCAAAAACAAAAGTTGTGGAAATTATGGAAAAGGAAAATAGAAACAAACTTATAAGGATAATCTCTGCTAGTGTACTCTTAGTAGGATCGGTATTGGTAGAACGGACAATGAACCTGCTGATATGGCAACTATTGCTTGTCTATCTTGTGCCTTACTTGGTTGTGGGCTACGACGTGCTAACGGAAGCTGCCGAGGACATTGCACATGGCGAGGGCATGGATGTGGACTTCCTCATGGCTATAGCTACATTAGGGGCCCTTTGCATCGGTTTTATGCCGGGGGCAGAACCACAGTTCACTGAAGCGGTGTTTGTGATGCTCTTCTTTCAAGTGGGCGAACTCTTTGAAAGTTTTGCCGAGGGTAGAAGCCGTAAGAGTATCTCTCAGCTGATGGACATCCGTCCCGACATCGCCCATGTAAAGCGTGGTGAAGAGCTGGTGGACGTGAATCCCGAAGAGGTGAAGGTAGGCGACATCGTTGTAATTCGACCAGGAGAGAAAGTACCGATGGACGGTATCGTTATCGATGGTGCATCAAGTCTGAATACAGTTGCATTGACAGGCGAGAGCGTACCGCGTACCATTCGCCCTGCCGATGACATCATGTCGGGATGTATAAATCTCAATGGTGTGGTGACAGCAAAAGTAACCAAGGCATTTGGCGAGAGCACGGCGGCAAAGGTGCTCAACCTCGTGGAAAACGCCACAAAAAATAAGTCGAAGAACGAAAAATTCATCACCAAGTTTGCCAAAATATACACGCCCATAGTAGTTGTACTTGCCTTGTTGGTGGCAGTTATACCACCGTTGCTCGTCAATGGGCAGTTGTGGAGCGTGTGGATCTATCGCGCTCTCACATTCCTTGTAGTGTCATGCCCTTGTGCTCTCGTTATCTCCGTGCCTCTCACTTTCTTTGGAGGCATCGGTGGAGCATCGCGAAAGGGTGTGCTCATTAAGGGCTCTAACTATATGGAGACATTGGCAAAGGTGCGCACGATTGCCTTTGACAAGACTGGCACCATGACACACGGTGTGTTTGACGTTACTGCTATTCATCCCGAAAATATTGCCCCCAATGAATTATTGCACTTAGTTGCTCATGTGGAACGATATTCCACGCACCCCATTGCCCTCAGCATTCGCAAGGCTTTTCCTGACAAAAACGACGGCTGCGATGTAAAGGACGTAGTGGAGACGGCTGGACAGGGCGTGACGGCTCGTATAAATGGCAAGTCGGTAAGTGTGGGTAATACGAATTTGATGGAGAGCGTGGGCGCAAAGTGGCGACCCTGTGAAAAAGTGGGTACCATTCTCCACATTGCCATCGATGGAGAATATGCAGGTCATATTGTAGTGTCAGACAAAATTAAGGAGGATGCCGCTGATGCGGTAAATGCTCTCAAGGCAGAAGGTGTGAAGAGATTGGTGATGCTCACGGGCGACAAGGAAGAAGTGGCTGCCGATGTGGCTAAGACCGTTGGACTTGCGGAATATCATGCTGAACTCTTGCCAGGCGACAAAGTGAGTCAAGTGGAAACAATTCTCAAAGAGAATGCAGAAGGGACAATGGCCTTCGTTGGCGACGGCATCAACGATGCTCCCGTGTTAGCACGTGCCGATGTGGGCATTGCGATGGGCGGACTGGGCAGTGATGCCGCCATCGAAGCAGCCGACGTGGTGTTGATGGACGACAAGCCGTCGAAGATAGCCGTAGCTATCCGTCAGGCTCGACGCACACTGCGCATCGCAAGGGAGAACACTTGGTTTGCCGTTGGCATCAAAATGTCAGTGCTCATCCTCGCTTTCTTCGGACTGGCTACCATGTGGATGGCAGTATTCGCTGATGTTGGTGTAACGGTGCTTGTTGTGCTGAATGCAGCTAGGACTCTGAAATAACAATCTGGCCACAAATGCCAACTAACTAAAGAGCCATAATGATAGCATGTAATTCCCCAAATTTCCATCGTCTATCATTATGGTTTTTTGTGCAAGTCATCGAAAAGGTGAAGGAAATAAGAAGAAGTTTGCCAATAATGGTGTACAAAAATCCACAATTCATCTTCTTGGACGAGGCGACCAACGCCTTAGATGCCAATAACGAACGAGCTATCACTGAGGGGCTAGCTTCGTTCTATATGAGACCATTGCACGGCACTGGAGGGGACCCAGGTCTATTCCATTTGCGTATATTTCTGATATTTAGTATCTTCATGGATAAAATAGTCGTATAGCTATGCCTACTAAGCAGACAGAATCCGCCCCGAGCTTCCTGCAAGTTTATACGCAGGTGCGTCGCGCGCCTGAAGCACTCGTTCCTTCGACAGATCAGCGCTTGCGTTGACTGGCGAGGTATTCGCACGCTACTCAACAAGAAGTATACAAAGACCCAGAACGCCATAGGCAATCCAGCCTATGATGCCTTGATGATGTTCAAGATCCTACTGCTTCAGACCTGGTACGGCCTGAGTGATTACGAAGTCGAAGAACGGATCAACGACTCCCTCCTCTTCAGCGAATTCCTCCTCTTGGATATGGGCCTTCCAGCTCCAGACCACAGCACCATCTGTCGCTTTCGCGCTGAACTGACGCGCTTGGGGATTATGGACAAGCTCCTTAGCGAGCTGAATAAGCAGTTCAAGAAGCACGGGATTAGCCGTATTGACCAAGGGGCTATCGTGGATGCGAGCATTGTGGATAGCCCGCACGCTCCCGATGGAAGTATCCTCATCGAAGTGGCAGACGACCGAGAGGACTTGCGCACCGAAGAAGAGCAAGCCCAAGAGCAGGCTTATCAGTATGAGCTCAAAAGTCGCAAACCTGGGGTCGATACGGAAGCTCGGTGGGTGCGCAAAGCCAGGCACTATCGCTACGGGTACAAAAAGCACGTGCTGACCGATGGGCAAGGGTTGGTGGAGAGCATAATTACCACGCCAGCCAATTGTGCCGATACGGTGGTATTGCCCGAGCTGATAGAGAAGGCTGAGCTTACGCAGGGCGTTAGTGTCCTTGCCGATAAAGGTTATTGTAGCAAGAAGAACTCGGCTTGTCTCTTTGAGCACGGCTTGATTGATGGGATTATGCTCAAGGCGCAGAAGGGGATGAAGCTCACAGAGCGACAACGTGAGCTGAATAATGCCATCAGCAAAATGCGCTGTTTAATCGAGCGTACCTTTGGGAGTATCCGAAGGTGGTTTTCAGGAGGGCGATGTCGTTACCGAGGGCTTGAGCGAACCCATACACAGAATATCTTGGAAGCTATGGCATACAATCTGAAGCGTATGCCCAGGCTTCTTGTACTCCAAAGCATCAAATAGCCCAGAAAAGCCCCCTCTCGGAAGGGTTATCCTCCCGAGAGGGGGCAAGGGGGAGGTGCAGGTATCCCACTTCTCAGCCTAAATCCCCCGAAGTTTGACGGTGGAAGGTCGAAGCTGTAAAGAGGTGGGCTTGCGCAATGGTCTCATATATATAATGTAGGCTCTCGTCCTCACCCCCCGCTCTGACAATGGGGCACCTACCCTAGCCCAGACGAGAAAGGCAAAAGGGGAAGAGGCTCTGTACGTTTCTTCGTACCTTTGTCGCCTAAAGTAGCATCAACTAAAGATAAGCCCAAGAGAAAAGAATGAACATAGCAATCGTCGGTGTAAGTGGAGCCGTCGGCCGGGAGTTCCTACGAGTACTCAGCGAGCGCAGCCTCAAGATAGATCGCCTAGAGCTCTTTGCCTCGGCTCGTAGTGCAGGGAGCAAGGTCACCTTCCGTGGCAAGGAGTACACCATCCGTGAGCTCCAGCACAACGATGACTTCCGTGATATTGACGTAGCCTTCGTCTCTGCTGGGGGGAGTGTTTCCCTCGAGTATGCCGAGACGATCACACGCCATGGGGCGATCATGATCGACAACTCCAGTGCCTTTCGCATGCAGGAGGATGTCCCCCTCGTCGTCCCCGAGGTCAATGCTGCCGATGCCCTCGTCCGCCCACGTGGGATCATCGCCAACCCCAACTGTACGACCATCCAGATGGTCGTCGCCCTCAACGTCATCCACCAGCTCTCCCCTATCACACGTGTCCACGTGGCGACCTATCAGGCAGCCAGCGGGGCAGGCGCTCGGGGTATGGCTGAGCTAGATGAGCAGATCCGAGCCATAGCTCAGGACAAGGAGCCCGAGGTCAAGAAGTTTGCCTACCAGCTTGCCTACAACCTCATTCCTCAGATCGACGTCTTCGCCGATGAAGACTACACCAAGGAGGAACTCAAGATGTACCACGAGACTCGCAAGATCATGCACAGCTCCCTCTCGGTGAGCGCTACCTGCGTACGTGTCCCCGTGACCCGTGCACACTCCGAGGCGATCTGGGTAGAGACCGAGGAGGCTCTGGAGCTGGATCGTGTGCGTGAGGCCTTTCGCCGTGCCCCCGGCATCGTCCTGCAGGATGAGCCCGAGGATCAGGTCTACCCCATGCCTCTCTTCATCGCGGAGAAGGATCCCGTCTACGTGGGTCGTCTACGCCGTGACCTAGCCAACCCTCGTGGGTTAGCCTTCTGGTGCGTCGCCGACCAGATCAAGAAGGGTGCCGCACTGAACGCAGTACAGATCGCCGAGTACCTCGTCGCCGAGGGAGTGATCGGCAAGCGACACTAAGTAAACTAAGTAACCTACTACTCATTATTATATTACTATACCAGTAATGAATATATATCAGCACATCGAGGGCCTACAGGCCTTCGTAGCGGCAGAGCGTGCCGCTGGACACCGCATTGCCTTCGTCCCCACCATGGGAGCGCTACACGCAGGACACCTCAGCCTGGTCAAGCGGGCACTACAGGAGAACGACTGCTGCATCGTGAGCGTCTTCGTCAATCCCACACAGTTCAACAACCCTCGTGACCTAGAGACCTACCCACGTACCCTAGAGGCCGACAGCGACCTACTTAGCTCCGTAGGTACCTCGGCACTCTTTGCCCCCGAGGTCTCGACGATCTACCCCGAGCCCGACACCCGCCACTTCGACGTCGGCGCAGTAGCCGAGGTCATGGAGGGGAAGTATCGCCCTGGACACTTCAATGGAGTCATGCAGGTCGTCTCTCGCCTCTTCGAGATTGTACGCCCCGACTGCGCCTACTTCGGCGAGAAGGACTTCCAGCAGATCGCTGTCCTACGTGCTATGAGTCACCTCATCAAGAGCCCTGTGGAGATCATCGCTTGCCCGATCGTCCGTGAGGCGGACGGGCTAGCCCTGAGTAGCCGCAACCTCCTACTCACCAAGGAGGGACGAGCCGTAGCGCCCAACATCTACCGCATCCTAGCGGAGAGCCGTAGCTGGAGACAAGACCATACCCCACAGCAGGTGATCGAGCGGGTCACGGCGGAGATCAATGCCCTCCCCGAGCTCCGTGTAGAATACTTCGAGATCGTGGATACCGACAGCCTGCAGCCCATCACTCAGTGGAGTGACAGCCCGAAGCCCCACGGCTGTATCACAGTCTACTGCGGTGAGGTACGTCTCATCGACAACATCCCTTACTACTAGAGAGCGGCATGCTGCACCCCAAGCACCTTGCCCTCGCAGCCTCCCTCACGCTCGCTCTAGCTCTCACTGGCTGTGGAGCTAGGCGGAGCGTGCCCGAGGAAATCCCTCCTACGAAGCCCCACCCGACGAGCCCTCAGCAACCCGAGGACAAGAGCTCTATGGTGGAGCACAAGCCCTGGGTACGCCCCACCGGAGACTCCATCCGTGAGGAGATGCGTGCCGTCTGGCTCACTACTGTCTACGGGCTCGACTGGCCCAAGGACCGCGCCGACACCCCCGACGGAGTACGTAGGCAGAAGGAGTCCCTCATCCGTATCCTAGACCGACTGAAGCAGGACGGCTACAACACGGTCTTCCTACAGGTGCGTCACAGTGGGACGACCATCTACCCTACAGACTATGAGCCCCTCTCCAGCCGTCTAGCGGGCGAGGGGTACTTCGGGGATTACGATCCCGTACGATTTGCCCTCACGGAGTGCCGTCGCCGGGGTCTGAGTATGCACGCATGGTTCGTGACCTACCCCTTGGCCTCCTCGAAGCGTAGCCCTCACCCTATATTACGAGATCACCCCAGCTGGGCCATCCACCACAAGGGCTCCTATCACCTCGACCCCGGAAACCCCGAGGTACGTAGCTATGTCGCCCACCTCGTCACGGACTTCCTGCGCCGCTATGCGGTGGATGGGATCCACTTCGACTACTTCAGGTACCCCGAGGAGGCCGAGCGGTTCAACGACAAGGCTAGCTTCATCGCCCACGGGCTCAGCTATCCCACGAGGGAGGCCTGGCGCCGAGACAACCTCACCCAACAGCTCCGTGAGGTGCGGGACTCGCTCAGGAGCATCCACTCCCAAGCCCTAGTCAGCGTCGCCCCCTTAGGCAAGCTACAGAAGATCCCTGACCTCGGCCGTCCCCATGGCTGGACAGCCTACGAGTCCGTCTATCAGGATCCCGTCACATGGGGCAAGGAGGGGCTCGTAGACTTCGTCGTGCCGATGATGTACTACCGTGATGTACTCTTCGAGCCCTTCCTGCGAGACTGGAAGGAGCTCGTCGCCCCCTATATCCCCGTAGTCCCAGGCCTAGCTCCCTACCGTATCGAGGAGACCGGCTGGCCAAGTGAGGTCATCGAGGAACAGATAGACCTGGCCCGTGAGGAGGGGCTAGCGGGTGTATGCTTCTTCAGAGAGACACATACGGGCGGTCGTTTCCCCGCCGTACGTAGGATCATACAAGAGGCCTTCCGACACCCAGCACTCCCCGTAGCCTATCCCCGAGGACTAGCACACAAGCCCGCTGCCCCTAAGCACCTCGATGCCGCTGTCGGGCAGGACGGGACGATCCTCGTGCGCTGGTCTATGCCCCGAGAGGCAAGTGCCGATGGGACGACCTATCGTCTGTGGGCAGTAACGACAGACGCACATGGTCGCCGTGAAGCTTCGCTACTCTCCTCCACTCTACGTGACCCGCACTGTCTGCTCGTGATGAGTGACCTCATCGACTACGACTGCATCGAGCTAGGGGTGGAGGCCGTGAATGCCTTCGGGGTCTCCACGCCCTGCACCGAGGGGCTGGAGCTGAACCTCGCTGCCCTACGTGAGGAGATGCGTCACCCTCGGCGATAGGCCTCAGGGATGAACCTCTATCTACACATACCCTTCTGCGCTAGCCGCTGCTCGTACTGTGACTTCTATACCCAGACGAGCAGTCGGCTGAGGGTAGACTTCGTCACAGCCCTCCTTACAGAGCTAGCTCTACAGCGGGGTGAACTACCAGAGGGGGAGGAGGTACAGCACATCTACCTAGGTGGCGGTACCCCCTCCCAGCTTACCATCGAGGAGCTAGGGCGCATCTTTGAGCAGATCGATCGGCTCTATCCCCGAGCCTCGGGTGGAGAGGTCACGATCGAGTGCAACCCTGATGACGTCACGCCCTCCTATGCCGAGGGCTTGGCCGCCCTCCCCATCAATAGGGTAAGCATGGGCGTGCAGAGCTTCCACGCTGATGACCTGGACTTCCTGCAGCGACGGCATTCTCCCGAGCAGGTACACGAAGCCGTCTCTGCCCTACGCGCCGTAGGGATCACGAACCTAAGCCTAGACCTTATCTACGGACTACCTGGACAGACTCTATCCCGCTGGGCAGAGAACGTCGATCAGTTCCTCTCCATCGGTACCCCCCATCTCTCGGCCTACCACCTCATCTACGAGGAGGGGACAGCCCTCACACGGCTCGTAGAGCTTGGTCGGGTCAAGCCCGTGAGCGAAGAGGACAGTCTAGCCTTCTTCGAGCTACTCATCGACCGAATGCAGGGAGCTGGATACGAACATTACGAGATCTCGAACTTTGCCCTACCCGAGTGCTATGCCCGCCACAACACGGGCTATTGGCAGGGTGTCCCCTATCTCGGCTTTGGGCCCTCGGCGCACAGCTATGATGGGAAGAGGTCTCGCTCGTACAATAATCCTTCGCTCTCTGGCTACACCCAATCCCTACTGCGTGGAGAGCGTCTCTATACGGAGGAGCACCTCAGCCCCGAGGAGCTACAGCACGAATACATCATGACACGTCTAAGGACACAGTGGGGAATATCTATCATGGCATACAGAGAGCGGTTTGGGGACGTCGCCACGAGTCGCCTTCGCCAGCTAGCCCAGCCCTTCATCGAGGCAGGCACCCTAGCCCTAGAGGGGGACAAGCTCCACCTAACACGTAGCGGGATCTTCGTCTCGGATGGGATCATCGCCGAGCTCTTTGACTAAGGGTGGAGGGATACTACGAGTGTAGGAGAGAACGAACGAGGGGAAGGTATCGCAGGATACCTTCCCCTCGGGATAATAAAGAGAAAGGGGAAAGGTATCACGGATACCTTTCCCCTTCTGGTGACCCCGGTGAGGCTCGAACTCACGACCCAGTGATTAAGAGTCACTTGCTCTA
>NZ_CAJPPN010000021.1 GCF_905372525.1 uncultured Porphyromonas sp. | reverse complement strand
CCTCTCTCCCTCCCCCACCCTACGTGTGGCAGCTGTGCAGTGCTCCATCCTATGGAATGATGTCGAGGGCAACTGCCAGCGCATCCGCAGCTACGTAGCCCAGCATGCCCACGAGGCTGAGCTCATCATCTTCCCTGAGACGATCACGACAGGCTTCTCTGCCGAGGCCGCACAGCTCGCTGACGAAGATCGAGGCGAGGTCTGTACTCTCCTCACAGAGCTAGCCAAGGAGTACCAAGTAGGGATCGCTGGGAGCTACCTCACACGGGCGAGCGATGGCAAGATCTATAATATGTTCTTCCTCATCGACGAGCAGGGACAGATGCAGCGACAGCCTAAGCGACACCTCTTCGCCCCTGGTGGCGAGCGGGAGTTCGTCTCTGCAGCTACGGAGCGTCAGATACTCTCCTTCCATGGCTGGCGGATACTGCCTATCATCTGCTATGATATGCGCTTCCCCGTCTGGTGTCGCAACGTGCATAATGAGTATGACCTCATTATCTGCGTGGCCAACTGGCCTCGTCCTCGTCGTCGGGTCTTCTCGACCCTCCTCAGAGCACGAGCTATGGAGAACCTCGCCTATATGGTCGGGCTCAATCGTGTAGGCACCGATCCACAGGGACTCGTCTACACGGGCGACTCAGCGATACTCAACGCTCGTGGGGAAGCCCTCGCCGAGGCAGAGGAGAGTGCGGAGACAGTCCTCGTAGCGACACTCGACTATGCTCCGCTGGCTGACCTAAGGCATAAGTTCCCCGTATGGGAGGATGCCGATAGCTTCACCCTCGACCTCCCCTAAGACTCTACTCTTCAATATACATCAGATACATCGACAAATGAATACAAAGACCACGGCTGAGCGTGTTGCCAAAGCCCTGCTCGAAGTCAAGGCCGTCAAGCTCCAGCCCGATGCACCCTTCACCTGGGCATCAGGGTGGAAGTCCCCTATCTACTGTGACAATCGTGTCACCCTATCCTATCCTGCCGTACGTACCCTCATCAAGGAGGAGCTTGCTGAGGCCATCCGTAGGGAATACGGGATGCCCGAGGTCATCGCAGGTGTCGCTACGGGTGCTATCGCACAGGGCGCACTCGTAGCAGACCTCCTAGGTCTCCCCTTCGTCTATGTACGTCCCAAGGCTAAGGATCATGGTATGGGCAATCAGATCGAGGGAGAGCTCCCCGAGGGTAGCCGTGTCCTCGTCGTAGAGGATCTGATCTCCACAGGTGGGAGCAGCCTCAAGGCCGTAGAGGCCCTCCGTCAGGCTGGTAGCGAAGTCCTCGGCATGGTCGCTGTCTACACCCATGGCTTCCCTCAGGCTGTAGAGGCCTTCGCCGAAGCCTCTGTGCGTCTAGTCACCCTCAGCGACTACGACACCGTGATCGCCGAGGCCCTTGCGACGGGCTACATCTCGCCCGAGGACGAGTCGCTACTCAAGCAGTGGCGTCAGAGCCCAGACACCTGGACGGGGAGATGCTAGTGCGCCCCCGTCCCTATCGCCCCTATCACCTCATACATTAGACTTATCTCAATGAGTGACTATACCAGTTCGATCAAGAGTATCGCTGCCCCCCGCCATCGTGTCTATGAGCGTCTCTCCGACCTCAATGGTCTAGCCTCCGTACGGGATCGACTACCCGAGGAGGCTAAGGAGAAGATCCAGATAGAGCCTATCGATGCGGATAGCTGTGCCTTCGTCATCCCCGGCGCAGGTAGACTCCTGCTACGTGTCATAGAGCGTGAGCCTGAGGGTACGATCAAGCTTGCCACCGAGCAGTCTCCCCTAGACCTCACCCTGTGGATACAGCTACTCGAGCCCGCACCTAACGATACACGCCTCAGGCTGACCCTACGTGCCGACCTAAACTTCTTCATCCGGAAGATGATCGGGAGCAAGCTCGAGGAGGGTATCGAGCGACTAGCCGATATGCTGGCTATCCTCCCCTACTGATCCTACCCTTCCCCTCACTGATCCCTACACCTCCTAGATAGTATGGCTCGTCTGTGTGACTACCTCGCACTCGCTGGGCTCGTCGGGCTCGTATCCTGTACGAGAGCTGTGGAGCCTAGGGTACCTCAGGCTGCGGTGTACTACCACCTCCACCTGCAGGATACTCGCCACAGGGCACTACTCTCTCCTGCGGGCATCGTGCGTATCACCCAGCCCGAGACGGCACAGGATCGTCTCGGCAATGCTGGGCTAGCGGTGGTACGCTCTGTCGAGCAGGCGGAGGAGTTCTACGCCTTTGACCTCGCTTGCCCAGGGGAGCATAGTCAGGGAGCACAGCTGGAGGTGAAGGGGATGCGACTGGTGTGCCCGAGCTGCAGGAGTGCCTTCGAGGTGCTACAGGGTACTGGTCGCCCCGAGGAGGGCTCTGCCCAGTCCCCCCTGAGACGCTACCGAGTGGTACGTATGGATCGCTACCACCTACTCGTCACGAGCTAGCCTGACTGCGGGGAGTTCCCTGCGCTCATCTAGCCCTTTGGTTTCTCATTCTTATGGCATTCTCTAGCTGGCTCATCATAGCCTATATAGTGACCACCCTAGGGGTCATCGGCACGGTGCTCAGTGAGAACCGTAACCCTCTGAAGGCATCGGCATGGATCCTCATCATCGGGCTAATACCGGTCGTGGGGATCATGACCTATATCGTCTTCGGCCAAGACCAGAGGCGACTACATAGCATCAGTCGACGCTTCTACCGACGACTCATGCGTCGCCCCCAGCAGCTCTCCCTACCGAAGCACCTACAGCGCAAGCGACAGATCACGGAGGAGCACCTTCGTCTGATCGAGCTCATCCAGCGCAACTCCAATACCCCCCTCCTACAGCTACAGTCCCTAGAGATCTACGCCTGGGGGGCAGATATGTACGAGGCACTCTTCCACGACCTAGAGCAGGCTGAGGAGTACATCCACCTACAGGCCTACATCTTCGGGGCAGATGCTGTACTTGACCGCCTGACCGACATACTCATCCGCAAGGCCAAGGAGGGTGTAACCATACGTATCATCTACGACCATCTCGGCTCGTACAATGTCCCCAAGGCCTACTGGCAGCGTATGCGCTCGGCGGGGATACAGGTCTATGCCTTCATGCGTGTGGCCTTCCCGCTACTCTCCACGACGGTGAACTACCGCAATCACCGCAAGATCGTCATCATCGACGGCTCTATCGGCTATGTAGGGGGGATGAACTTCGCCCAGCGTTACCTCACGGGCAACGAGCTAGGGCGATGGCGAGACACCCACTTCCGTATCACGGGGGTCGCTGTGGCGGGTCTGCAGAGCTCCTTCCTCATCGACTGGTACACCGTCTCACGCAAGGTCGTCAATATGGACCGCTACTTTGACCCCTCCGTACCAGCCAACGAATATTCGCCCTCCGTGCAGTTCGTCTCGGGTGGCCCGATCAGTCACTGGCGATCCATCGAGCAGGCCATCATCTATATGATCTCTCGTGCTAGTGAGCGTATCTACATCCAGACACCCTACTTCCTACCGACCGAGAACCTCAATAACGCCCTCATCACCGCAGCCCTAGCTGGCGTCCAAGTGGAGCTCATGCTCCCCGAGCGTACCGACTCTCGACTCACGACCTACGCTGCCAACTCTTATCTGACTCTACTGCTGGAGGCTGGGGTGAAGATCTATCGCTACACCGAGGGCTTCCTTCACTCCAAGCTCATTATGGTCGATAGCAGCCTAGCCTCCATTGGCTCTGCCAATATGGACTTCCGTAGCCTGGAGCACAACTTCGAGATCTCGGGCTTCGTCTACGACTCTGGCATTACGAAGCGACTCATCGCCCTATTCGAGGCTGACAAGAAGCGTTGTCGTCTGCTCACTGCCGAGGAATGGGAGAAGCGCAGTCGGCAGACACGTATGGCAGAGTCTGTGATGCGCCTCTTCGCTCCGATGCTCTAGCCTAGTATCAGCCCCCCCTCCGAGAGCTGGCTCATCCTATCCCGACCCACGAGGTCAGAGATAGCCCCAGCAACTCCCATCGACCGAATAGCCCGCACCTCCAGAGAGGTATCGACCCCCTCATATCGCTTATGATGAGGGGGTTACAATGCACGTACAAATAGCCCCTTTGCGCTCTTACCGAGAGCGCATCAGCGTTCATACTAAGAGCGCATCTACGATCTTAGTATGAACGCAAAGGCGTCCTTACCGAGAGCGCATGAGCGTTCTCGGTATGTTCGTTTTTACCCCCTAGGTATCGTCACTACCAGGGTCGGATTGAGGAGCGTGATATGACTATGGAGCAGAGGGTCTCGTACTAGTCCCCACCTAGATCGTTTGTTTAGGAGTGAGCGCACCCAACTCTCCCCCTTGAGCGAGGTACAGACACATTCCTAAATATCATTCAAAGCACTGGGTAAAACACTGGTAGACAAAGCTCTGACTTCCTTTATTATTTTATTAAGTATGAACACCTTAGTTTAGGTACGTATCCCCTAGGAATGCTCTATATTTGCCACGGAATTGTACTACTTCATTAACCATAAAGACTCAAAAGAATGAAGAACGAAAGACCACTTTCACATCGGGCTCGGCTACGGAGTACGCTTGCCGTCTCCCTGCTCACCATCTGCACACTGCCCCTTGCGGCAAGTGCAGCCCCCGAGCAAGAGCCGTCATCGAGCCCTCTCACTCTAGCCCAAGTAGCTGGGAAGGTACGTGGGCGTATCGTGGATGCTGCTACTGGTGAGCCGATCATCGGTGCTAGTATCCATGTCAAGGGCAACAAGCGTATCGGTGCTGTCTCCGATATGCAGGGGGGCTATACCCTGTCTGCTGCGCCCGGGGTGACACTCGTCATCTCCTACATCGGCTACGAGACCCTAGAGGTACGAGCTACCGAGAAGGAGCAAGTCATCCAGCTGACAGAAAACTCAAAGACCCTAAGCGAACTCGTCGTCGTAGGCTATACGACACAGCGCAAGGAGAGCCTCACGGGGGCAATGATCAGTCTCAAGGATACCAAGCTCAAGGACATGACCACCCCCTCCGTCTCCAACCTCCTCAATGGCAAGGCTCCCGGGGTCTACGTCGCACCTGGATCGGGACAACCTGGCTCGAGTGCAGCCGTGGTGATCCGTGGACAAGCCACCCTCAATGGGAATACACGCCCCCTCTGGGTCATCGATGGCGTGATCGTAGGGGACGACCCTGGACAGCTCAATCCTCAGGACATCGAGGGGCTAACGATCCTCAAGGACGCAGCCTCCACCGCCATCTACGGCTCTGCTGGAGCTAATGGGGTCGTCGTCGTCACCACCAAGAGCAGCCGCTCAGGCAAGCTCCGTGTCTCTGCCTCCGTCCGTGCAGGCCTTAGCCGCCTGAACAATGGCAACCTACGCATGATGAACGGTGCCGAGCTCTACGACTACTTCGCCTCCACAGGCAACGCTAGCACCATCCCCTTCCCCCGATGGAAGCCCGCCCTACGCAACGATAACTTCGACTGGTGGGCACTAGCTACACGCACGGGCATCTCACAGGACTACAACCTCACGATACAGGGCGGGAGCGAGACGATGAACTCCCTCTTCTCCCTAGGCTACTACGATGAGAAGGGCGCCGTCAAGGGTTTCGACTACAAGCGATACAACTTCCGCCTCAAGACTGCCTACAAGCCCCTCGACTGGCTCACCATCCGCCCCATGATCAGTGGTGCGATGCAGACCTCCGATGATAGGGAGTACTCCGTCTCCGCTATGTACTCTATGCTCCCCTGGGATAGTCCCTATGATGCTGATGGCAAGCCCGTCCCCCACCAGTACTCTGGATGGGTGAACAGCAACAGTACGAACTACATCCGAGACCTGCAGTGGAACCATGCCGAGGGACGTAACTATGAGTTCATGGGCAACCTCGACTTCGATGCCCGTATCACTCCTTGGCTGACCTTCTCCTCGGTCAATAACTACAAGTACGTCCACAGCACGAGCCACGGCTATCAAGACCCACGCTCCAGCGGTGGAGAGAGCGTGCAGGGACGTATCACCGAGTATCACGGACAGGTAGCCCGACGCTATACGAACCAAAAGCTCCTGACGAGCAATAGCTGGGGACTACACAACCTAAATGGTCTCCTAGCCTACGAGTTCAACGACTACTGGGGCAAATCGACCGATGTCTACGGGACGGGGTTTGTACCCGGCTTTGAGGTGCTCGATATTACCGCCAAGCCCGAGAGAGCCAAGGGGGGTATCGCTGAGTGGGCTGTACAGTCCGTCTTCGCCAATGCTCGTTATAGCTACGACAACCGCTATCTCGTCGAGGGCTCTATCCGCCGTGATGGTGCCTCCAACCTCGGCTCAAGAGCCAAGTATGGGACGCTCTTCTCCATCAGTGGTGGGTGGAACATTCACCGCGAGTCATGGTTTGGGGTCAAGGCCTTCGACCAGCTCAAGCTCCGTGCCTCCTATGGCTCAGCTGGTAACCGCCCCTCTGCCCTCTACCCTCAGTATGACCTCTACTCCATAGCCTCCAACTACAATGGCCAGCCAGGTATGCTCATCTCGCAGATAGGCAATAGAGACCTAACCTGGGAGCGTACCTACACAGCTGGTATCGGGCTCGATGCTTCGCTTTGGGAGAACCGTCTACGCCTCACCCTCGACCTCTACTCCAAGAAGACCGATAACATCCTCTACAACGTCCCCGTCACCAGCCTAACAGGGGTGACCCACGTCTACCGCAACATCGGTAAGATGGACAATAGAGGTATCGAAGTGGCTATCGGGGGTGACCTCATCCGCACCAAGGACATCACCTGGAGCCTAGACCTCAACATCGGACACAATGCCAATAAGCTCACCGACATCTTCCGTCAGTATGATCCCTCGGGTCAGTACATCGCCAAGCCAGTCATCATCGGCGACGGGAGCGGTATCGCAGGCTCAGCCACTCGTATCCTAGAGATCGGCTCGCCCATCGACACCTACTATATGCCCCAGTGGGCAGGTGTAGACCCAGAGGACGGACGTCCCCTATGGTACAAGGAGGATGCTGATGGCAAGAAGGTCACGACCAAGAACTACGCCGAGGCCAAGTACTACAAGCTCGGCTCTGCTGCACCCAAGGTCTTCGGGGGGATCACGACGAGCTTACGCTGGAGAGAGTTTGACCTCTCAGCTACCTTTGGCTACGCTCTCGGGGGACAGATCTACAACTACTCTCGCCAGGAGCTAGACTCTGACCTCGCCTACACAGACCGCAATCAGATGGCTCTACAGAAGGGCTGGTCACGCTGGCAGAAGAAGGGAGACATCGCTACCCACCCACGTGCCCTATACAACAATAAGGACAATGGGAACAAGGCCTCCTCTCGTTACCTAGAGAACAACTCCTTCTTCAAGCTACGTACCCTAACCCTCGGCTACAACCTCTCCCTCCCTCAGCTGAAGATACAGACCCTACGTATCTACCTCAATGCTGAGAACCTCCTGACCTTCACGAAGTACTCAGGCGTAGACCCCGAGCTACCCGCCTCCGACGGCTCTGTCATGGGGACAACGGGGATCAGTGTCTACCCCCCCGTCCGCCGCTTCGTCCTAGGCTTCAACCTCTCACTCTAGCTACACGATACAGATATGAACAAGATACTTATGCTGCTAGTGGCCTCCTGCCTACTAGTAGCCTGCAACATCGACAGAGAGCCCAAGGGGAGCATGTCTAGCCAGCGTATCCTCGATCACCCCGAGGAGGCTATCGATGGGATGACCCACGGGATGTATGCCCAGCTCAAGACCTGGAGTGATGCCATGCACCGCTGCGGCGAGTACGCAGGGGACAACATCATGATACGTGGTGCCTCGACAGATGCCTTCTTTGAGTTCATCACCTTCAACCGTACCCCACAGAACTACCGCCTACAAGCCTTCTGGGACAATAGCTACAAGGCTATCATACAAGCCTCCAACATCATCGACCTCTATGGCTCCTCCACCGATGCCGAGGTCAAGTCTCATGTCGGAGAGGCTTACTTCGTACGTGGCTTCCTCTACTTCTACCTCGTGAGAGCCTACGGGCGTCCCTACTATCAAAACCCCGAGAAGAACCTCGGCGTACCGATCATCAAGAGTGCGCCCAAGAACATCTTCGGTAAGTTCACTCTCCCCGACCGTGCTACCGTAGCTGAGACCTACGCACAGGCTATCGAGGATCTGAAGCAGGCTGAGACGCTCCTTCCCGAGCGCACTGGCACACCCTTCTATGCCTCTAAGGGTGCCGCCCAAGCCTTGCTCTCCCGCCTCTATCTCTATATGAGTGGCACCTATGACCAGCCTAATACTAAGTATGCTCAGCTGGCCTCTGAATATGCCTCCAAGGTGATCTCGAGTGCTAAGTATCAGCTCCTCGACCGTGAGGACTTCATGAAGTACAACCAGATCCTCCCCGAGAACAACAAGGAGTCCATCTTCGTCATCCGTCGTCTAGCCTCCGAATTCTCTGGCTACGACCACTACTACGGTATCGGTGGGATGTATGCCAATATCGGCGGTATGGGCTGGGGCGAGATGTACGCCAGTGCCAAGTACCTCGCTCTACTAGACGAGACGGGGCGCAATGACTACCGCCCCAATAGGATGCGTATCGTAGATGCTCGTGCAGCCTTCATCGAGCCCGTGTATGACAACGATAAGGGAGAGGTATTCCGCTTCATTAAGACGGAGGACTCCGGGGATATGAACTACCTACAGCTCCCCGTCACCCGCACCAATGGGCAGATAATAGCTAAGGAGGAGAAGGATCAGGGTCAAGCATCCTCCTATACCCTGACCCCTATAGACGCTACTCAGGAGATCTACAGCATCACCTACGGCGGGAAGACATACCGAGGGGTCTTGGATACCTATATCGCACTCAATAGAGCCTACCCGATGTTCTACATCACAAAGTGCTCCCGTGAGGGTGAGAATAGCCAGCTACACTCCCCTGTCATCTCACGTCTAGGCGAGGTGTACCTCAATCGTGCTGAGGCCGAGGCCAAGCTCGGTCACTACAGTGCAGCCCTTGCCGACCTCAACCTCGTGCGTACACGCTCCATCCCTGGCGCGCAGTATACGAGCCTTGATGCTACGAATGCACCTGAGCGCATCGACAAGGAGCGCCAGCTGGAGCTTGCCTTCCAGGCTGAGCGTAGCTACGATGTATTCCGCAACGGGGGCTCACTCATACGTCGCTACCCCGGGGCTCACCATCAGCGTGAGGACATAGCCCCCACCGACTACCGAGTGGTGTACTTCATCCCGCAGAATGCGATCGATGCTTACCCAGGGAAGCTGACACAGAACCCTACACACTAAGAGCCTCAGCTAGCACTTCCAACGCATCTCCTCCCCTCACGCTAGAGGTAGCCTTGCCCTAGCCTTTTGGGAGAGCCATCAATACACAGAATGGGGCAGAGAGGGATATCCCTCTCTGCCCCATTTGCTTTTGCATTAGTGCATTCCCAGCCCTTACACGAGGGAGCAGTGTGTAAAATTATCCTTATCTTCATCCCTGCGATTGCGCCACCACTCTTAGCCTCACTGCGAGGGGGCTAAGATACAGGCGAAGTCGCTCCTGACAGTGATGAATATGAGACAAACAAAGCTTACCCTTATTCTCTGTATCCTAGCCCTCGGGCTAGCCCTCCTCTGCAGCTTCAGTAGCTGTAGCAATCGTAAGACTGACGACAAGAATCCCCTTGCCCAGCTCGTCGATCCACTTATCGGTACCGACTGGGTGGGCAATGTCTATCCTGGCGCTACCGTCCCCTTCGGGATGGTACAGTTGAGCCCAGACAATGGGCTACCAGGCTGGGATCGGATAGCAGGCTACTTCTATCCCGACAGCACGATAGCGGGCTTCAGCCACACCCATCTAAGTGGTACGGGGGCTGGTGACCTCTATGATATACCCTTCATGCCCGTGCTACTGCCTGCCCTAGAGGGCGGAACCTACACCATAGACAAGGCGACTGGGGAGACAGCTCGCCTAGGGCGACACGCACGCTTCAGACACGAGACAGAGCAGGCACACGCTGGCTACTATGCGGTGACCCTCGAGCCCTACGACATACGAGTGGAGCTCACGGCTTCGCCCCACATGGGTGTGCAGCGCTATACCTTCAATCGTGCCTCCGACTCCGCCTGTGTCATTCTAGACCTAGACCGAGCGATGAACTGGGATCGTACCACAGAGAGTGATGTGGAGCAGGTCACCCCCACGGCACTGCAGGGCTACCGCAAGTCTACGGGCTGGGCACGTGACCAAGAGGTGTACTTCTACACACAGCTCTCACGTACCCCCGATAGTATCTTCATCGAGCATCGTCAGGGAGAGCCTTACGGACAAGCCTCTGGTCGCTCGGCTATTGCCTACCTATACTACAAGGTGAAGGCTGGCGATCAGCTCATCATCGAGACGGCACTATCGGGTACGAGCACTCAGGGAGCCATGGGCAACTGGACGGATGAGGAGAAGGAGTTTGACTTCGACAAGTATCGTACCCAGGCCGAGACCCTCTGGCAGGAACGACTAAGCAGGATCACCATCCCCGAGAATGCCCCCGACAGCCTCAAGAAGACCTTCTACACCGCACTCTATCGTGCACAGGTCTGTCCCACGCTCTATAGCAATACCGATGGGAACTACCTAGGGGCTGACCGAAGGACACACTTCAGGGAGGATAACACAGCTACCTACAGCACTTTCTCCCTATGGGACACCTATCGTGCCGTACACCCGCTCTACAATCTCATAGCCACCAAGGAGAACCGTGATATGGTTCAGTCGCTCATTGACTTCGGCGATCAGAACATGTTCCACCTACCCGTATGGAATATGTTTGCCTCTGAGACTGATATGATGATCGGGCATCACTCCATACCTGTCATCGTAGAGGCGGTACTCAAGGGCGTATATAAGCCCGCAGATCCTGCCGACCTACTGAACCTCCTACGTAACACTGCCGAGCGACAGTACTACCGTGGGCTAGATGAGTACCAGAGCCGTGGCTACGTACCTGCCGACCTACAGGATGAGAGTGTCTCCAAGACGCTGGAGTATGCCTACGACGATGCTGCCATCGCAGCCTATGCCGAGTGGATGGGTGATAGTGATGTCGCAGAGCAGTATCGAGCACGTGCAGAGAGCTACAAGAACCTATGGGATAAGGGCACGGGCTTCTTCCGTCCTAAGGATGGTAAGGGACGTTGGCTCCCAGACTTCAATCCCTTTGCCTACACGAAGCACTTCACGGAGAGCAATGCCTACCAGTACCTCTTCGCTGCCCAGCATGCAGTATGTCAGCTAGAGCAGCTCATGGGCTCACGTGAGCAGCTACGTGATCGTCTCGATGAGTTCTTCTCCCGTACGACGCCCAAAGAGATAGCACTCCCTATCTTCTCCACAGGTATGATCGGGCAGTATGTCCAGGGCAACGAGCCTAGCCACCACGTGATCTTCCTCTACAACTATGTGAATGAGCCCTGGAAGACAGCTGACCTCATTCATCAGGTACGCTCTACGCTCTACTCGCACCGCCCTGATGGGCTCTGTGGCAATGAGGACTGTGGACAGATGTCTGCATGGTATGTCTTCACCGCCATGGGTCTCTACCCGGTCGATCCGCTCACGAGCGAATATGAGGTGACGACACCCCTCTTCGAGCGCCTCACCCTACACCTAGAGAATGGGCGCACCTTCACCATCTCCGCCCCTGGGCTCTCCTCCACTAGGAGATATATCCAGTCGGCACAGCTCAATGGTCGTCCACTCAATCGCTCCCATATCACCTATACCCAGCTGATGCAGGGCGGTGAGCTCGTACTCACCTTGACTGACCAGCGGGGTGTCGTCTGGTACGACAAGTAGCCCCCGGCAGAAGGCCATACCCCAACAAAGCGACCAGCCCCCTCATGGGTCGAGACTAAGGTCTCGCTCATGAGGGGGCTGGTCGTAATAGCTCTAGGCCAGATATACTCTAGGCGGAGAGGAAGGTATGGATGAGTCGGTAGAGCTCGCCATAGCAGGTCTCGAGATCATCATTGACGAGCGCCTCGTCGAAGGCCTCGGCATGCTCTAGCTCAAGTGCAGCCTTGGCGACACGCTCCTCGATGACCTCCTCGCTGTCGGTGGAGCGTCCCTGTAGGCGGTGACGTAGCTCCTCGATGCTGGGGGGCTTGATGAAGATACTCAGGGCAGAGGCTCCATAAGCCTTCTTGATATTCAAGGCTCCGACATAGTCCACATCGAAGATGAGGTTGTCGCCCTCCTGCAGGCACCGATCTACCTCGCTACGTAGTGTGCCGTAGTAGCGACCACTGTAGACCTCCTCATACTCGAGGAACTCCCCTGCCTCTATCCGAGACCTAAACTCCTCGGGCGAGAAGAAGTAGTACTCCACCCCATCACGCTCCGTCCCCCGTGGGGCACGGCTAGTAGCCGAGATAGAGAAGCGAAGTCTCAGCTCGGGGTGCTCTGCCCGTAGGCGTGTGATGAGCGTACTCTTGCCCGTGCCGGAGGGTGCAGAGATGACGACTAGCTTACCCATAGTAGCTTCGTACGGAGGGGGACTCTATTCCTCATCTTCGTCCTCGTCCTTCGTGGACTTCTTTTTCTTCTTGTCCTTGCCGATGGGGCCCTCCTTGAGGCGCTCGAAGACGAGGCGAGTCAGTTCCTCCTGGAGCTCGGGGTTGTCCTCAATGGTCTGCTTGGCATTCTCCTTGCCCTGTCCGAGCTTCGTCTCGCCATAGCTATACCACGAGCCACTCTTCTTGATAATATCAGCAGCCTCTGCTAGATCAATGATCTCACCGATACGGGAGATACCCTCTCCGTAGAGGATGTCGAAGACGGCGACGCGGAAGGGGGGAGCGACCTTATTCTTGATGACCCGTACGCGTGTCGTGTTCCCGAAGACCTCATCACCATCCTTGAGCTGGCCGATACGACGGATATCCAGACGCACCGAGGCGTAGAACTTCAGGGCATTCCCCCCCGTGGTCGTCTCCGAGGGACCATAGGAGTTGCCCCCGATCTTCTCACGTAGCTGGTTGATGAAGATACAGGTCGTATTGGACTTGCTGATAGCCCCCGTGATCTTGCGAAGGGCCTGCGACATCAGGCGAGCCTGTAGCCCGACCTTGGCCTCGCCCATATCGCCCTCGATCTCGGCCTTAGGCACGAGAGCCGCCACGGAGTCAATGATCACGAGGTCCATAGCCCCCGAGCGGATGAGCTGCTCGGCGATATCCAGAGCCTGCTCCCCGTTGTCGGGCTGGGAGATATAGAGGCTGCTCATATCCACCCCCAGCGCCTCGGCATAGACGGGGTCAAAGGCATGCTCGGCGTCGATGATCGCTGCGAAGCCGCCCTGCTTCTGCACCTCTGCGATAGCGTGGATAGCTAGCGTGGTCTTACCCGAAGACTCAGGGCCGTAGATCTCGATGATACGACCACGGGGATAGCCCCCTACACCGAGGGCGACGTCTAGGCCAATAGACCCCGAGGGGATGGCTGCTACATCTACCGTAGGACGCTCTGCCATATTGAGCACAGAGCCCTTGCCGTGTACCTTCTCTATGTTGGCCAGTGCCACACTGAGGGTCTTGCGCTTGGCCTCCTCGAGAGAGAGGCCCTTATCCTTGTCCTTTGCCTTGGTAGGCTTTTCCTTTATTTCTTCGCTCATGCTACTTGTATATATGTAATGTGTTACTTGCTCGCTAGGATCTGCTGGGCATGCTCCTTGGTATTGACCTCCTTACCACGCAGGATACGCTCTATGCGCCCCGCCTCATCGATGACGAAAGTTGTGCGCTCGGTACCCATATACCGACGCCCATACATACTCTTCTCGATCCATGTCCCGAAGAGCTCATTGAGCTGTACATCCGTGTCGGCGATGAGTCGGAAGGGGAGCTGATGCTTCTCGATAAAGCCTTTGTGACTCCGAGCGCTATCTCGGCTGACCCCGATGATCTCATAGCCTGCCTCACGGAGCTCTGCGTATCCGTCACGCAGGCTGCAGGCCTGAGCGGTACAGCCAGAGGTATTGTCCTTGGGATAAAAGTAGAGGATAATCCTCTTGCCTGGGTAGTCACTACGACGTACCTCTACACCATCTTGGTCTAGTCCTAGGCTGTCGGGGACGAGATCCCCTATCTGAAGTGCCATCTTTTGCTTTGCTTTTAGTTCGTTCGTTACTTATCTCTACAAATATAAGGAATACCTAGGGTATAGTAAATGGGTTATGGGGACTAGGACAGGGCTGACGCGTGAAACCACTAGAGGTCGAGGGCAAAGTCATCGAGGAGCCCATACCCAAGATAGAAGTATCTCTACCCTAGGTGTGACTCAGCTAGTATATACCTCCTACCTAGAAGGGAGAAGTGTACACGTGTGTACACAATAGTATACCCACGTGTACACAACTGTATACACGCGTGTACACTACCTCGCTCTAAGTATGTCCTCTCTAGGGCTCCTTTGCATGTCCTCTAGCCCCTCTTAGAATCTCTGATACAGAACTCGTTATAGACGAAGCATTGGGACACACCTCTACCCTTTGCTGTAGGAATCCTTAGGGAAAGAAATCCCCCGAGGAAAAACCTAAGGTGGGGCAGGCTCACCCTCTCGTGGAGCGAGAGGGACTAAACCCTCTACAGGTAGAGCTCCCTATCCCCTAAGACCTCCAAGGAAGCCTGAACTAACAACACCTACGACGAGCCCCCTGAGAGACCTCTATCTCCCAGGGGGCTTATACTCAGCAGGCATTTACAACTACCTGACATATAGCACCTTCAAGCCATTCATCCAACCTTGTACTAGAGGGAATAATGGGAAGAAGAATTTACTACATTTGTAGTCGTAGAGGATGCTATTCGAGTAGCACTCTCCCCATGACCATACGTACATGTCTAACTCTACATATAACTATCAGTCCTATGAACAGAACTATCAGCTCCTGGATAGCACTCCTCCTACTAGGAGCATTGACCCTCTTTTCCTCTTGTAGGAAAGATGAGGTTACCCAAGGGGAGACACCCGTAAACTCTCCGTTTAACCTCGAGACTAATCTCGATGCTAGGCTATATGCTATCGCTCGGCAACTCCAGCTTCGCGATGACACCACCAACCTAGCCTCCCAGTTCTCACAGAGGGGAATAAGTCCCCTCTGGGGCTCTGCTATCATCGCAGATCAGGGGATAGATACTCTCGTATTCATCCCCTTGTTTGAGCGCAAGAGCCCTGAGGAGATTAACCTACTCTAGGTATTCCACCTTCATGGAGATACGACTTTCCGATACCAATTCATTCATAGGTCCCATCTCCCGAAGGATGAATGGTGGAGGTTCGACTACTTCACGACATTCGCACTCGAGAAAAAACCCAAAGATGGAACTATCTTCTCAGACAAAGATGGCCTCAGAGCCCTTAGGTCTAAATGCGTCAAGTATGCTGCTGGTGCAGAAAGCGATGACAATCTAGAGTGGAAGGAACGTTGCTGGTATGAATGGGTACCAGGTCCATATGATGAGGATGATAAGAATCAAAAACTCCCTCCTCCTGTGGATGACTCAGGTGATGGGGGCGGTTATGGAGGCGGAGGAGGTGGAGGAGACTATACTCCTCCCGCTCCAGATCCAGACCCAGAGGACAAGCTCAATGATGAGATTTTTGTAACGCCCTCATTCAAGGATTCTAAGGTAATGCCCCATTATACCAAACTCTTGAAGGATAGCAAACTCATGAAGAGGTTCACTAGGTTCTTTGATGGAAAGAAGTCTGTTGCCCATTTGCGGCTTGAGGTTGAGGACATTCCGGATAGCAAGACCGAAGATGGAAAACGGAAGACTATAGTTGCCCATACCATTCCACCGAAGGATTATATGGTGAAGATTGTCTTCAATGCTAGGCTTGTGAACCAACTTCCTCCTGAAGTTTTAGCGACATCAATCTTACATGAGTATCTGCATGCCCATTTGTTCGCAACAATGCTTTCCCGCTGTGGGGGGAGATCATCCATCATTGGTGAGTTAAAGCAGATATTCAATGCCTCAGACTATCCAGGACTAGCAGACTACTACTCTAGGTTTAAGGATAATAAAGACCACTTTACCCACGAACTTTATGGTCCTCACTATCAGAAAGACTTTGTCGATATTATCTATAATCATTTCGGTGGAGAGATCCCAAGGAATAAATGTGAGGCTCTTTTCTGGATTGGTCTAGAAGATACCAGAGCCTACAAACAGCTCCCTGATCCAAAACGAAGGCAGATAGAAAAAGACAAGAAAGAGTATGAAGACAAGATCAATCAGATTGAGTAGTATCCTCCTACTCCTGGCCTGTTGCTTTTGCTTCACCAGCCTCAGGGCTCAGGAGGTGGACACCGTCTACCTCCTGAACCACTGGAGCAAGAGCCGACAAGCAGGCTCATGGAGAGACTTTGATATGCAATTTAAGAAAGCCTGGAAAGACAAGAGCTTTCAGCAATCAGAAGCTGTGGGGTGGGACTGCCTGCGTCCCGCCTGGCGTGGCATACAAGACTCCATCGACCTAGCACTCTTCCGCTACCACTATGTTCCCTATCGCTACTTTACCGGTGTGTTGCGTTTTTTCGTCAAGGAAGAGCCCATTGTGCTCAGCCGAGAACGACTGAAGAGCATTCGCTTCACCCCGATCAAGCGCTTCACAGAGGCTTTCGAGGAGTTCGATAATTCTATTTACGAGCGGAGATTTAAGGGGAAGCCCTTATTTATCGTCCATGTAACCCCTAAGGGAGCTTGGCTATACCCCGTCTTCGATTTTACGGTTGCATCTGAGATTGTAGAGTGTTATATAGGAGGATATCCCTACAGCTATGAATCCCTCTACCAAAAGACAAAAAGTGATCTCACTCCTGAGGAAATCAAGGCTCTGGATGCAGCTACGAAACGGCTCCGTCGCATAGGAATGAATCCCTGACGATAAAACTACTTATGAAGATAGGAGTATGAGGACAAGATCAAGCAGGCTAAGGAGCGTCTTACTACTCCTAGCTGGTTGCCTTTGTCTCACTAGTCTCAGGGCTCAGGAGGTGGACACCGTCTACCTCCTGAACCACTGGAGTAAGAGCCGACAAGCAGGCTCCTGGAGAGACTTTGAGATCCAAGTTAATAAATCACTAAAAGATAAGAACTTCCACCAATCCGAGGGAGTGGGGTGGAGCTGTCTGCGTCCTGCTTGGCGTGGCATACAAGACTCCATTGACCTAGCACTCTTCCGCTACCACTATCTACCCTATCGCTACTGTACTGGTGTCTTGCGATTCTTCGTCAAGGAAGAGCCCATCGTACTCAGCCGAGAACGACTGAAGAGCATTCGCTTCACCTCGATTGCACGCTTCTCAAAGGTCTTCAGTAAGTACGATTATACAGATGAAAAGGGGAAGTGGAGGGAGAAACCCCTATTTATCGTCCATGTGACCCCTAAGGGAGCCTGGCTATACCCCGTCTTCGATTTTACGGTTGAAACTGGGCTCCTAGAGTATCGTATAGGAGGATACCCCTATAGCTATGAATCCCTCTATCGAAAGACCGAAAGGGAACTCACACCAGAGGAGCTCAAGGCGCTAAAGGACTCTAAGAAACGGCTCCGTCGCATAGGGATGGATCCCTGCGAGTAGAAACTCACGGCTAGATAAGAGTATGATGACAAGATCAAGCAGGCTAAGTAGCGTCTTACTACTCCCAGCTAGCTTCCTTTGTCTCACCAGCCTCAGGGCTCAGGAGGTAGACACCGTCTACCTCCTGAACCACTGGAGCAAGAGCCGACAAGCAGGCTCTAGGAGAGACTTTGAGATAGAATTTGATAAAACCCTAAAAGATAAGAACTTCCACAGATCTGAGGCTGTGGGGTGGAGTTGTCTACGTCCTGCTTGGCGTGGCATACAAGACTCCATCGACCTAGCACTCTTCCGTTACCATTATCTCCCCTATCGCTACTGTACCGGTCTCTTACGCTTCTTCGTCAAGGAAGAGCCTATCGTACTCAGCAGAGAACGACTGAAGAGCATTCACTTCACCCCGATCAAGCGCTTCTCAAAGATCTTCGATGAGTACGATGATACAGCAGACAAGCGGAGATTGAGGGGGAAGCCCCTATTTATCGTCCATGTAACCCCTAAGGGAGCTTGGTTATACTCCGTCTTCGCTTTTACAGTTGACCGCTGGATGGAAGAGTGTTATTATATAGGAGGAGCTCCCTATAGCTATGAATCCCTCTACCGAAAATCCGAAAAGGAGCTCACTCCAGAGGAGCTCAAGGCTCAAAAAGACTCCAAGAAACGGCTCCGTCGTATAGGAATGGATCCCTGTCGATAAAACTACTTATGAAGATAAGAGTATGAGGAGAAGATCAAGCAGGCTAAGAAGCATCTTACTACTCCTTGCCGGTTGTCTCTGTCTCACCTGTCTCAGGGCTCAGGAGGTAGACACCATCTACCTCCTGAACCACTGGAGCAAGAGCCCACAAGCAGGCTCCTCAAGAGCCTATGTACAGCGATGGAGAAGGGCTATAAAGACGAAGAACTTCAATCTACCCAAAGGAATAGGATGGAGCTTTCTACGTCCTGCTTGGCGTGGCATACAAGACTCTATTGACCTACCAGTCTTTCGTTACCATTATCGTCCATACACTTACTGCATCGGGGTGCTCCGATTTTTCGTAAAGGAAGAGCCCATCATGCTTAGCCGAGAGCAATTCAAGCGTATTCGCTTCACCCCGACCAAACGCTTCATAAAGGCTTTCGAGGAATACGAATATTCTATTTACGAGCGGAATTTTAAGGGGAAACCCCTATTTATCGTCCATGTAACCGATAAGGGTGCTTGGCTATACTCTGTCTTCGATTTTACAGACAAGCCTGAGATTTGTGAATATCGTATAGGAGGATACCCCTATAGCTATGAATCCCTCTATCGAAAGACCGAAAGGGAGCTCACTCCTGAGGAGCTCAAGGCGCTAGACGCCTCTAAGAAACGGCTCCGTCGCATAGGGATGGATGCCTGCGAGTAGAAACTCACGGCTCCATGCTCAGAGTCCACCTGTAGCTCTGAGTGATAGAGCTTGGACGTCAAGCGAAGGAGCCATCACCCAGAGTCTGGGGTGGGCTATGGATAGGCATATAGAGAAGTAGGTATCCAAGTAAAATAGGTAGGGGAAGCAAGTGCGCATATTTAACTACCTTTGCAGCCGTAAAATAAGAAGACTTATAGAGAGAAGAAAATGCAAGACATTCGCAATATAGCGATTATCGCACATGTGGACCACGGTAAGACCACCCTTGTCGATAAGATGCTCCTAGCCGGTAAGCTATTCAGGGATGATAAGGCTGCCGAAGTAGATACCTACCTAGACAATAACGACCTGGAGCGTGAGCGAGGCATCACCATCCTATCCAAGAACGTAAGTATCCGCTACAAGGATGTCAAGATCAACATCATCGACACGCCAGGCCACGCCGACTTCGGTGGCGAGGTAGAACGTGTACTGAACCTCGCCGACGGCTGCCTACTGCTCGTCGATGCCTTCGAGGGTCCCATGCCTCAGACCCGCTTCGTCCTACAGAAGGCTATCGAGATGGGACTAAAGCCTATCGTCGTCATCAACAAGGTAGACAAGCCCAACTGCCGTCCTGCCGAGGTGGAGGATATGGTCTTCGACCTCATGTTCTCCCTCGGGGCTACAGAGGAGCAGCTGGACTTCACTACGATCTATGGCTCGGCCAAGCAGGGCTGGATGAGCACCGACTACCAGCAGCCCACCGAGGACATCTCCATACTCCTAGATACGATCATACGTGAGATACCCGCCCCCGTACAGCTCGAGGGGCCAGCACAGATGCTCATCACCTCGCTCGACTACTCCTCCTACGTAGGACGTATCGCCGTAGGTCGTGTCCATCGAGGCACCCTAAGAGAGGGACAGGAGGTAGCCCTATGCAAGCGTGATGGTACGGTCAGCAAGATGCGTATCAAGGAGGTCAATATCTTCGAGGGTCTCGGGCGTACCAAGGTAGAGAGTGTCTCCTCCGGCGACATCTGTGCCCTGATCGGTATCGAGGGCTTCGAGATCGGTGAGACCATCACCGATGCCTCCACCCCAGAGCCACTAGAGACGATCGCCGTCGATGAGCCCACGATGAGTATGCTCTTCACGATCAATAACTCCCCCTTCTACGGCAAGGAAGGGAAGTTCGTCACCTCCCGCCACATCCATGACCGCCTGATGCGTGAGCTAGACAAGAACCTAGCCCTACGCGTCCAGCCCGCCGAGACAGCCGATAGCTGGATCGTCTATGGACGTGGAGTCCTCCACCTCTCTGTCCTGATCGAGACGATGCGCCGTGAGGGCTATGAGCTGCAGGTAGGACAGCCCCAGGTGATCATCCACGAGATCGATGGGGTACGCCACGAGCCCGTAGAGCTCCTGACGGTGAACCTCCCCGAGGAGTCCGCTAGTAAGATCATCGACATCGTCACACGGCGCAAGGGGGAGATGGTCATGATGGAGACCCGTGGTGACCGCGTCTTCCTCGAGTTCACCATCCCCTCACGAGGTATCATCGGGCTCAATAACTATGTCCTCACCGCATCGGCAGGCGAGGCCGTCCTGGCCCACCGCTTCCTAGAGTATCAGCCCTGGAAGGGAGACATCGAGCGCAGGAGCAACGGCTCTATCATCGCCCTAGAGACGGGGACAGCCTATGCCTATGCGCTGAACAACCTACAGAGCCGAGGTCGCTTCTTCATCTCCCCCCAGGAGGAGGTCTATGCAGGTCAGGTCGTCGGGGAGCATACCAAGGAAGGTGACCTCGCCGTGAACGTATGCAAGAGCAAGAAACTCACGAACATGCGAGCCTCGGGCAGTGACGACAAGGTGTCCCTAGCCCCTCCCGTGGTCTTCAGCCTAGAGGATGCTCTGGAATATATCCGTCCCGACGAGTACGTAGAGATCACCCCCCACTCCATGCGTATGCGCAAGATCATCCTCGACGAGACTGAGCGCAAGCGACAGAGCCGACAGAGCTAGCTATGATGCGCCCCTAGGCGCAGACACTTCCCTAGAGCTAGATGAGTAGAGCGACCTATACCGACGGCACGAAGCAAGCGCGGCATAGGTCGCTCACTCTGTCTGGGGACAGTATGGCGAGAGATATAATGAGAAGAAGTACAGATATGTGAGGAAATCACTACTTTAGCACCATAACGACTACACATAAACATAAACTCAAGCTCTACATGAAACGTATCAAGATTAGCCTCCTCGGACGTATCGTCATCGCTATCCTCCTCGGACTCGTCCTCGGACGACTGATGCCCCTACTGCTGCCTCAGGTAGCGAGCACCTTCGTGGCACGTCTCTTCCTGACCTTCAATGCCATCTTCTCACAGTTCCTCGGCTTCATGATCCCCTTGATTATCCTAGCCCTCGTAGCAGAGGCTATCGGGAGCATTGGGAACAAGGCCGGGAAGATCCTCCTGCTGACGGTGGGGATCGCCTATGGCTCCACAGTCTTCTCTGGCTACCTCGCCTACCTGACGGGTAGTGCGATCTTCCCCCAGCTGATCCAGGGCGGAGGACTCACACCGAGCGTAGAGAAGGCCGAGGCTCTCACCCCCTTCTTCACCGTAGAGATGCCTCCTGTGATGGGCGTGATGACAGCACTTATCCTAGCCTTCATCCTCGGTCTAGGAGCAGCAAAGATCCACTCCCGATCCCTCATGGCCGTGATCATAGACGTCAAGGAGATCATCTCCTACTTCATCGCCCAGGTGATTATCCCCCTACTCCCCCTCTATATCTTTGGGGTCTTCCTCGGGATGGCGAGCAACGATGAGGTGCTGGACACCCTACTGATCTTCGCCAAGGTGATCGGGGTCATCTTCGTCCTACACATCTTCCTCCTCCTACTTCAGTTTACCCTAGCGGGGCTGATCTCTCGGAAGAACCCTCTACGCCTGCTGACCAATATGCTCCCCGCCTACTTCACCGCCCTAGGTACGGCCTCCTCGGCAGCCACGATCCCCGTGACGTTGGCACAGACGAAGAAGAACGGAGTCTCGGACGAGGTCAGCTCCTTCGTGATCCCTCTCTGCGCGACTATACACCTCTCGGGGAGCACGCTGAAGATAGTCTCCTGTGCCCTTGCCCTCATCCTCATGACGGGGGGCACCCACGACATCGGGCTCTTCACCGAGTTCATCCTCATGCTCGGGATCACGATGGTCGCAGCTCCGGGTGTCCCAGGAGGCGCCATCATGGCCGCTCTAGCGATCCTCAGCTCGATCCTCGGCTTCAATGAGGTGCAGCTCTCCCTGATGATCTCCCTCTACATCGCTATGGATAGCTTCGGCACAGCATGCAACGTCACTGGCGACGGTGCGATAGCAGTCGTCGTCGATACCTTCACCGCACGCAATAGGAAAGAATAACACCCCACATGACACTCTCCCCCACGACCCTCCCCGAGGTAATCGCCACTAGGCTCCAAGCCTATCGGACACGCCATCACATCACTACGCCCCCGAGTCTACGAGCTGTACTCTTCGACATGGACGGGGTGCTCTTCGACTCCATGCCCGCACACTGCCGCTCTTGGGTAGAGGCAGCACACGAGCAGGGACTGATGATGGAGCCTGAGGACGTGTACCTCTTCGAGGGTCAGACTGGGGGCTACACGATCGACCTCCTCTACCAGCGTACTCACCAGCGAGAGGCTACCCCCGAGGAGCGTACCCACCTCTATCAGCGCAAGACCGAGCTCTTCGTCCGTTATGACGAGGGTCATGCGATACCAGATATAGAGCAGGTACTGAAGCAGGTGAGGGACCTACGTCGTCTCGTCGTAACGGGCTCTTCGCAGGCCTCACTCCTGGATCGTCTCGACAAGGCATTCCCCCATACCTTCACCCCCGAGCTCATGGTCACGGGCAAGGATGTGCAGATAGGTAAGCCTAACCCCGAGCCCTACCTACAGGGTCTCCGTAAGGCAGGTGTCTCCCCTAGCGAGGCGATCGTGATAGAGAATGCCCCCATGGGCGTCCAGTCCGCCAGCCGTGCTGGTATCTTCACCGTCGCAGTCAATACGGGTCCTCTCGCTGACGAGATCCTCCGGAGCGAAGGGGCCGACCTCGTCCTGCACTCCATGAGTGAGCTTGCCTCTGCCCTCCCCTCCCTACGTAGACTCTGGGGGGAGCGTGTAGCATCCATCTAGCTGAGCGATCAGAGAGTCACTATATAACAATAGGTATAGGCTAGGAGGGTAGTCCTACCCCTCTAGCCTATACCTATTATTATAGTGAGAGGGTAGTCCCCAAGCCCCCTCCCATAGGGCTAGAGGAGAGCTATCCACCGCCCATCCCAGGCCGTACAGAGGGGAGCTCTCGCCACGAACAAGGAGACACGATCGGGCGCTCTGGGGTGGACAGATCTCCGAGATAGGTAGGAAAGAAGATACAGAGCATAGGTACAATAGCAAATAATTGGTATATTTGAGGTGTCAATCCCCCTAGTTGGGTACATGGAGCGAGCTACACACCACCTCGCACCAGACGAGAATGACCGAGCCAGAGGGAGAGACACGACACGAACGATTTACAACACCATTGGAACTATGGCTAAGACAAGAGGAACGATCGTCGTAGACACAGAGCACTGTAAGGGTTGTGACCTGTGTGTTGTGGCCTGTCCAACAGACGTCATTGAGCTCCATCCTACGGATGTGAACCAGAAAGGCTACCACTACGCACGACTGAAAAACGACAACGACTGTATCGGCTGTATCAGCTGTGGGCTCGTATGCCCCGATGGCTGTATCACCGTCTACAAGTGGAAAGAGTGAACGAACCCTGAAGTAATCACCGACACACATCAACATCCACTATGGCAGAAGAAATCAAACTCATGAAGGGCAACGAAGCGATCGCCCATGCGGCTATCCGCGCAGGCGCAGATGGCTACTTCGGTTACCCTATCACCCCCCAGTCCGAGGTGCTCGAGACCCTCACCGAGGAGCACCCCTGGGACACCACCGGGATGGTCGTCCTACAAGCAGAGAGTGAGGTCTCCGCGATCAACATGGTCTACGGAGGCGCTGGCTGTGGCAAACGCGTCATGACCTCCTCCTCCTCCCCCGGGATGAGCCTCAAGCAAGAGGGGATCAGCTACATCGCAGGGGCAGAGCTCCCCTGCCTCCTAGTCAACGTCATGCGTGGTGGGCCTGGTCTCGGGACGATCCAGCCCAGCCAAGCTGACTACTTCCAGACCGTCAAGGGAGGCGGACACGGAGACTATCGCTTGATCACCCTTGCTCCCAACTCCGTGCAGGAGATGGCAGACTTCGTCCCCCTAGGCTTCGAGCTCGCCTTCAAGTACCGCAACCCAGCGATCATCCTCGCCGACGGGATCATCGGCCAGATGATGGAGAAGGTACGTCTACCAGACTACACCCCCCGACGTACCGAGGATGAGATCCGAGCCGAGTGCCCCTGGGCCACCCTCGGACGCAAGGGCGGACGCAAGCCCAACATCATCACCTCCCTAGAGCTTGAGTCCTCCATCATGGAGCATAACAACGAGCGTTTCCAGGCTAAGTACAAGCTCATCGAAGAGAACGAAGTCCGCTACGAAGAGATCCAGACCGAGGATGCAGACTACATCCTCGTAGCCTTCGGCTCCTCTGCCCGTATCTGCCAGAAGGCCGTAGAGCAGGCTCGTGCCGAAGGGATCCGAGTAGGACTCCTTCGCCCGATTACCCTCTGGCCCTTCCCGACGAAGGCGATACAGCGCCTTAGCCACCAAGCCAAGGGCTTCCTCGTCGCTGAGCTCAACGCTGGGCAGATGGTCGAGGATGTACGCCTTGCCGTGAACGGACGGGTCGCTGTAGAGCACTACGGACGAATGGGGGGGATGCTCTTCTCCCCAAGTGAGATCCTCGAGAACCTAAAGAAACTCCTCATCAAGTAAGTGATATGAATAGACCGAGTAGCCGACGCCAGGCAGACCGCATAGACCGAGCCCTACAATGGGGATTCTACATCCTAGCCTTCGGCTCAGTCGTAGCCTTCTTCGCCTGTAGAGACACCACCCCGAGACTCTTCCAGATCCTCGGATTGGCCGCTATCGTCGTGCGTGTGCTCTTCTACCTGAAGCTACTAGTCTATACAAAGAAGGGATAACCCCACGATACACTATGGCACCAACATCTAATATACAAGACCATATCAAGCCCGAGAATCTGGTCTATGCCAAGCCCGCTCTGATGAACGACGTGGCGATGCACTACTGCCCTGGCTGTAGCCACGGAGTCGTGCATAAGCTCGTAGCCGAGACGATCGCAGATATGGGACTAGAGGAATCAACGATCGGGATCGCTCCCGTAGGCTGCGCCGTCTTTGCCTACAAGTTCATCGACGTAGACTGGCAGGAAGCTGCTCATGGACGAGCTCCCGCCCTCGCCTCTGCGATCAAACGACTCAATCCCGACAAGATGGTCTTCACCTATCAGGGCGATGGCGACCTAGCCGCAATAGGTACAGCCGAGACGATCCATGCCTGCAACCGAGGAGAGAACATCGTGATCATCTTCATCAACAACGGTATCTACGGTATGACCGGAGGGCAGATGGCTCCCACCACCCTCATAGGGATGAAGACTGCGACCACCCCACAGGGGCGTAAGACGGAGCTCAACGGATACCCTCTGAAGATCTCCTCCCTACTCGCACTACTAGATGGCACCTGCTACGTCACCCGCCAGTCAGTACACACGGCTGGGGCCGTGATGAAGGCAAAGAAAGCCCTTCGCAAGGCCTTCCAGAACGCTATGGAGCGCCGAGGCACCTCCGTCGTGGAGATCGTCTCGACCTGTAATACCGGCTGGAAGATGACTCCAGACGAAGCCAATAAGTGGATGGCCGAGCATATGTTCGCCGAGTACCCACTAGGCGACCTAAAGAACGTCTAACCCCCACACTAACATACCTACTACTATGACCTGCGAACTAGTAATAGCCGGCTTCGGGGGGCAGGGCGTCCTCTCGATGGGCAAGATCCTAGCCTACTCTGGACTCATGGAGGACAAGAACGTCAGCTGGATGCCTTCCTATGGCCCCGAGCAGCGAGGTGGGACAGCCAACGTCACTGTCATCATCAGCGATGAGTCAGTGAGCTCCCCACTCGTCAATGAGTACGACGTCGTCATCGCCCTCAACCAGCCCTCCGTCGATAAGTTCACCCCCCGTGTCAAGCCCGGGGGGATACTCATCTACGACACCAATGGAGTGACCCACATCCCTGAGCGAACAGACATACAGATCTACGAAGTCCCAGCCACCGATGAGGCGAACCACATGGGCAACGCCAAGGTCTTCAACATGCTCGTCCTCGGGGCAACCCTCTCGGTACATCCGATGCTCCCCCTCGATAGCATCCGCAAGGGACTCGAGAAGTCACTCCCTGAGCGTCATCACAAGCTCATCCCGATGAATATGAAAGCCCTAGAGCGTGGCGGTGAGATCATCCGCCGGCACACAGGGCAATGAGATTATATATACACCTATTCAAGTAACTAACGTATAGTATGGAATCACAAGAAGAGCTCCTAGACTGGAAGAGTCTCAGCTTCGGCTACATCCCTACGGACTACAACGTCCGCTGCTACTGGCGTGACGGCGCATGGGGCGAGTGGGAGGTCTCCTCATCCGACATGATCACCATCCCAATGGCAGCTACCTGCCTACACTATGGACAGGAGTCCTTCGAGGGACTCAAGGCCTTCCGTGGAAGGGATGGGAAGGTACGGGTCTTCCGCCCCGAGGAGAATGCCCAGCGCATGCAGCAGACGAGCCGTGGGATCCTCATGCCCGAGCTACCGACTGAGCGCTTCCTAGAGGCGATCGATATGATGCTTCGGCTGAACAAGCGGTTCATCCCACCCTACGAGAGTGGTGCCTCGCTCTACATCCGTCCTCTGATGATCGGACTCGGGAAGCAAGTCGGGGTCAAGCCCGCCAACGAGTATATGTTCCTCATGTTTGTCACCCCAGTGGGGGCTTACTTCAAGGAGGGCTTCCGTCCTACCCCCATGGCGATCATGCGGGGCTATGACCGAGCAGCTCCCCTCGGTACTGGCACCTACAAGGTCGGTGGGAACTACGCTGCCAGCCTACGCTCTGGTGAGCTAGCCCACTCTATGGGCTACTCTGCTGTGATCTACCTCGATGCCAAGGAGAAGCTCTACATCGATGAGTGTGGCCCTGCCAACTTCTTCGGCATACGAGACAATACGTATATTACCCCTAAGAGCACCTCTATCCTACCCTCCATCACCAACAAGAGCCTCATGCAGCTAGCCGAGGATCTAGGCCTACGGGTAGAGTGTCGTCCGGTGCATGTCGAGGAGCTTGAGACCTTCGAGGAGGCTGGTGCCTGCGGTACTGCGGCCGTAATCAGCCCTATCGAGCGTGTCGATGATCTAGACCTCAAGAAGAGCTATATCATCAGCAAGGACGGCAAGCCTGGGCCTCTGTCTATCAAGCTCTATGAGCGTCTACGCGCTATCCAGTACGGCGACTATCCAGACACGCACGGCTGGGTACGTGTCTACGAAGGTCTCTAGCGAGATTGGCTGAAGGCGCCCCATCAAGGGCAAAAAGGGAAGGCGACAGACTCTTAGATATGGAGTGTGTCGCCTTCCTTTTTCATAGACTTCTATCTCAGGAAGTCTATTCCTCGGGGAAGAGAGCCTTCAGGATTGTCTTTGTTGCCCCACGCTGGGTAGCGAAGTAGTCTCGAGCTCGAGAGGCGACAGCCCGTGCCTCCTGGCTCTGGTCAAAGCGTGCGATGAGCTTCGCGAGCTCCGCCTGCGTATGTAGGACGAAGCCTACCTCCTCGGTGCAGAGCTCTCGTACCTCCCGATGCTTGTGTATCTCGGGGCCAAAGAAGACAGGGATACCATACACGGCGGCCTCTAGGGTATTGTGCACACTCTTGCCAAAGCCTCCCCCGACATAGGCATAACGCCCGTAGCGATAGATAGAGGAGAGTAGACCGAAGCAGTCAATAATCAGACACTCATAGGGTGCTGTTACTCGCCCCGCCTTTACCTCGGTATAGCGGGCAAAGGGACGCTGTAGCTTCGCCTCGATCGTCTGCAGATGCTCCTCATGGATCTCATGAGGGGCGATAATGAGCTTGAAGTCCGAGGGAGCCTCATTGAAATAGGGGATGAGGAGCTCCTCATCCTCTGGCCAAGAACTCCCAGCGACGAGTACTCGCCCCTCTAAGCAGGCAGCCTCGGGGATATCTTTTGCCTCCTCGGCTATCTCCATCACACGATCGAAGCGAGTATCCCCCGTCACGCTCACAGCCTCGATACCATGCTCTACGAGGAGCCTCCTAGAGGGTTCATCCTGCACAAAGAGGTGCTCAAAGAGTGTCAGCAGGCGGAGATACCACCCTCCCCATGGGCGGAAGAAGAGCTGCTCCCGACGGAAGATCGCCGAGACCAGATAGGTAGGGATCCTTCGCTTAGCGAGGGCATAGAGCATCGTTGGCCAGAAGTCATACTTGACGATGACGACTAGTGAGGGGTGTGCTAGCTCTAGGAAGTGATCCACCGAGGGCTGACGATCAGAGGGAAGGTAGACGACCACGTCCGCTCCGGCATAGTCATGCCGCACCGTATAGCCCGAGGGGCTGAAGAACGAGAGGAGGATCTGATACTCGGGATGAGTACGACGCAGCGCCTCGATCAACGGACGTCCCTGCTCAAACTCCCCTAGCGAAGAGGCATGAAACCATGCTACCGGACGCTCGGGGTCGAGCTTGCTCAGACGCTCGGGCGTAGCACGCCGTCCCTCGACGATAAGCCGAGCCTTCGGGTTGAATGTGGAGGCTAGATGTAGTGCCGCAGAGGCAAGAATACCAGCAAAGCTATAGAGTGGATTCATCGATAGCACATGCAAGCTTACCCAAGGACCTCAATGATGCGAGCCAGACGACGAAGCGTCTCCTCGCGCCCTAGGAGTGCCGTGATGTCAAAGAGATGAGGTCCCTTAGCAGCCCCGACCAGTGCGAGACGGAAGCAGTTCATCACAGCACCCATCCCGTAGCCACGCTCCTCGAGCCAAGCCTTCACCCGACCCTCGGTATCCTCCGAGGGGAGCTTCTCAGAGAGCGTACTTAGGAGCTCCATGAGCTCCCGCATCTGCGATGCACTCTCTGCCTTCCACCGCTTCGCTACGGTCTTCTCGTCATAGGTCGTAGGAGCGACGAAGAAGTAGCTAAGCTGGTCAAAGAGTTCGGAGAGTGTTTGTGCTCGCTCCTTCACGAGGGCGATACAGCGGGTGACAAAGGCGAGGTCAAAGGGATACTTTGTCTCCTCGAAGTAAGGGCGGAGTAGGAGTGCTAGGCGCTCATCCGAGGACTGCTGGATATAATAGTGGTTGAACCACTTACCCTTCTCGTAGTCAAACTTTGCTCCCGAACGGCTACACTTCTCTAGGTCGAAGTAGCGGACGAGCTCCTCGAGACTCATGACCTCGCTATGCTCATTGCCGGGATTCCAGCCTAGGAGTGCTACGAAGTTCACGACAGCCTCGGGCAGGTAACCACTCTCTCTGTAGCCCGAGGAGACCTCACCCGTCTTCGGGTCTACCCAGCGAAGGGGGAAGACGGGGAAGCCCAGGCGATCACCGTCACGCTTACTGAGCTTGCCATTGCCCTCGGGCTTGAGCAGGAGGGCTAGGTGGGCGAAGCGAGGCATCGTATCCTCCCAGCCGAAGGCTCGGTAGAGCAGGACATGCAGGGGTGAGCTAGGGAGCCACTCCTCTCCACGGATCACGTGGGTGATCTGCATGAGGTGGTCGTCGACGATATTGGCTAGGTGATAGGTGGGTAGGTCGTCTGCACTCTTGTAGAGGACCTTGTCGTCGAGCACAGAGCTATTGAAGGTCACACGTCCACGGATCATATCATCTACCTCTACCTCCACATTGGGCTCCACGAGGAAGCGAACGACATGCTGCTGGCCCGCACTCAGTAGGCGATCGACCTCCTCTCTGGGTAGGCTCAGGGAGTTGCGCATAGAGCCTCGGGTGGAGGCATCGTACTGGAAGTTCGGAATGCTCCGACGCTTCTCCTCAAGCTCCTCAGGCGTGTCGAAGGCGATATAGGCCTTCCCCTTGTCGAGGAGCTCCTGGACGTAGTGTCGGTAGATGTCTCGGCGCTCGCTCTGTCGATAGGGCCCGAGGTCTCCCCCGTAGCTTACTCCTTCGTCGAAGCCTATCCCGAGCCACTTCAGCGACTCGATGATATAGGCCTCCGCCCCTGGGACGAAGCGCTGACTATCCGTATCCTCGATACGTAGGAGGAGCTCGCCACCATGTGCCTTGGCAAATAGATAGTTATAGAGAGCGGTGCGTACCCCTCCGATGTGGAGTGCCCCTGTAGGGCTAGGGGCAAAGCGTACTCGGACTTTTCGTTCAGACATGTGATCTAGTTTATTGTGGTCACCTTGTGCCCGTCCCCCGAGTCTCATCTGGCAGGAGCAGCCTCCAGGGGGGGCGATGTGTTGCCGTGAGCCGAACGAGTGCAGGGAAGTCGATGAGCTCCTCCTGCCCTTGCTCTAGGGGTAGAGTCGGGGCGACTAATGTGATGGTCCCGTTTATGAATATCGTTCGCTCCGTCTCCTCGGTGAAGGGACGGAGCTCTAGGGTGCCCGCTGGGGTGAGCCGTACAGCTATCCAACGAGCGATGTAGCCCCCTAGACGAAGGCTATGACTAGCATAGAAGGGCGAGGGTCTCTCCCCCTTGCCCGCTCCTGGAGTGGCTCCTACGGGGCTCATAGCACCTCAGGTTGATTGCCTTCGCCCTCTGAGAGGGTCTCCTCGGGGGCAGGTGCATCGGGTACTGCGGGCTTGTAGCGAGCGAAGCTAAAGCTATCGATAGCCAGCAGCGAGCCCTTGGCGCTCGGAGCAAAGCCCCTTAGACTACCATAGGCCGTACGCATGGACTTCCCCTCGGGGAGGTCGATGCGGATCTCGTGAAGCCCCGCACGAGAGAGGCGAAGCTCCCGGGAGAGCTGCGTCGAGTCCGTGAGTGCCAGATGGAGGCTGAGGCGTAGTGGACGGCTCCCCTTGCCTCCCTGCCCCAGCACCCGTACGGCGAAGGAGACCTGAGCTGGAGCCGAGTAGCTCATATCAGGAGTGTACTCGAAGGTCCGCTCTACATACCCCCCAGCGGGATAATAGGAGACGCTATCCTCTAGTAGGTTCACCGAGTCTAGGTCGCCAGCTCGCCAGCGTCGTAGTCGCTCCTGGATACGCTCTAGGCTGTCGATGCGCTGCTTGAGCTGAGTCTGGCGGCTCGTGAGGTCGGCTGTAGCATACTCGTAGATCTTCGTATAGTTCTCCAGCTCGTGGGTACTGTACCAGACGAGGGAGCTATCCCAGTCCTGTAGGGTGATGTCGTAGCGAGCGAGGAGAGCCTGATAGCCGATGATACGTAGGCTATCTGACAGACCACGCTCCGAGAACGAAGCCTCAGCCATCGCCATCTCCCCCATGATACGCTGCATCGTCTGCAGATCCACCCGATGCCAGCCATGGGAGCGACAGCCCTGCCCCACTCCGAGAGCGAGGAGGGTGAGTAGGAGATACGCTGTGAGCCGTGAGCGCAGGAGTCGTCGGGGGGGGAGCATGGCTAAGCCTCGGGGGGAGTAGAGGTGGTCTGTCCCTTGTGCTGGAGGAGCTCCAGGGCTGCTGTGCAGGTCTTGCGGTAGAAGAGGAGTAGGATCAGTACCCCGGTGGTAATGCAGGAGTCTGCAAAGTTGAAGATAGGACTGAAGAAGACGAAGGGCTCACCAGCATGGATCGGGCTCCAGCTAGGGTAAGTCGTACGTATGATCGGGAAGTAGAGCATGTCTACGACCTTACCGTGCAGGAAGTCCCCATAGCCCTGCCCCCAAGGGACAAGCTGGGCCACAGCTCCGTGGCTCGAGGTAAATACCTCCCCATAGAAGAGGCAGTCTATGATATTACCAAAGCCCCCTGCTACAACGAGCGAGATACACAGACTGAATGGTAAGCCAAACCGCCCCATGCGGATAATCTTGATGAGGTAGTAGAGCCCTGCACTCATGGCTAGGATGCGGAAGAGCGTCAGCAGGAGCTTGCTCCCGATGGTGATCCCATAGGCCATCCCCTCGTTCTCCACGAAGTAAATCTTGAACCACGAGGCGATCTCGTGCATCTCTCCCTCGATCATCGTCGTCTTTACCCAGATCTTCGTCACCTGATCGATGACTAGGAGCAGGAGGATGAATGTGAGGCAGATAATTAGGTTGTTTCTGGTGCCTTTGCCTTCGGTCATGCTTATTTCTTCTCGTTGAGCTTGGCCTCGATGCTTAGGGTAGCATGGGGCACAGCACGGAGGCGTTCCTTAGGGATGAGCTTGCCCGTCTCGCGGCAGATACCGTAGGTCTTATTCTCGATACGGCGCAGAGCGGCCTGCAGGTTGTGGATGAACTTCAGTAGACGCTCGGCCATACGCCCTGCCTCACCCTTGGAGAGGGCTACAGCGCCCTCGTGGACAGCCTTGAAGGTCGGGAGCGTATCGGCCACATCGTTCTCCGAGGAGTTGGTAGCACTGCCTCGCAGGAGCTCGTAGTCCTTGATCGCCTGATCCAGCTTGTGTAGGATTAGTTCCTTGAATTCTTGGAGTTCTTCATCCGTGTAAGAGGTCTTTTCTGTACTCATTGGATAGTATAGTGGGTAAAGGGCTGGACGGGGAGGGGGGTCTGAGGTGACGACCTCCCTCGCCCAGCTTGTGTTTTAGATATTCTCGCGCTCGATGTATATAGGGATCAGTCTGTCGTCCAGATCCAGCTCTAGGAGTGGTGTGAAGTCGGCACGCTGGTCGATGCTCACGGCCTGTACCTCTCGAGCGATGTAGGAGCCATAGCGGCCGAGCACCCTCGCGAGTTCCTCATCCTCGGGTAGGAGGACTCGGATGCGGTCACTGACCTCGTAGCCACTTTGCTTCCTTAGGTTCTGTATGCGGTTAATGAGCTCTCGGGCGGTCCCCTCTAGGCGTAGTTCCTCGGTGACCGTGATGTCTAGGGCTATGGTGAGTGTCCCCTCGTTGGCCACGAGCCAGCCGGGGATATCCTCAGAATAGATATCTACATCCTCCCGCTCTAGGAGCACCTCCGTACCAGCGACGCTCAGAGTGAGCTTACCGGTGCGCTCTAGCTCTAGGATCTGGGCCTGCTCGAGGGCGGTGAGTGCCTCGGCTAGGGGCTTCATGATCTTGCCATAGCGTGGGCCGAGCTTCTTGAAGTCGGGGCGGATACGCTTGACGAGGATCCCCTCTCCTCCGTCGGAGACGAACTGGAGTTCCTTGAGGTTGACCTCGCTGAGGATCAGTGGGATGACGGGCTCTATCGCAGCACGCTCCTCGGCGCTGGTTACGGGGGTCATGAGGCGCTGTAGGGGCTGGCGCACCTTGATATTGACCTTGCGTCTCAGAGCGAGCACCATCGAGCAGATGCTCTGCGCTAGGCTCATGCTACGCTCTAGCTCAGCATTGATAGCGGTGCGGTCTGCTACGGGGAAGTCTGCTAGGTGTACGGAGTACTGCGTCTCGTTCGTCCCTCGGCTGACGAGGTCTCGGTAGAGCTGGTCGGAGTAGAAGGGGGCGATAGGAGCCATGAGCTTCGCTACCGTGACCAGACAGTGGTAGAGGGTCTGGTAGGCGGAGAGCTTGTCAGTGGTCATCTCGCCTGCCCAGAAGCGGCGACGAGAGAGACGTACGTACCAGTTGCTCAGCTGCTCCGAGACGAAGTCCCCGATAGCACGAGCGGCCTTGGTGGGCTCGTAGTCCTCTAGGTCTCGGTCTACCTCTAGGATCAGGCTATTGAGAGCGGAGAGTACCCAGCGGTCGATCTCGGCACGCTCACTGAGAGGCACCTCTGTAGCCTCGGCCGTGAAGCCATCGAGGTTGGCATAGAGAGCGAAGAACTGGTAGGTGTTGTAGAGGGTAGCGAAGAACTTACGGCGCACCTCATCGATGCCCTCTAGGTCAAACTTCAGGTTGTCCCAGGGCGAGGAGTTGCTGATCATATACCAGCGTAGTGGGTCGGAGCCGTATTCGCGGATTGTAGAGAAGGGGTCTACGGCATTGCCGAGACGCTTACTCATCTTGTTGCCATTCTTGTCCAGCACGAGGCCGTTGGAGATGACCGCCTTGTAGGAGCTCTGGTGGGAGACCATCGTGGCCACAGCGTGTAGGGTGAAGAACCACCCACGTGTCTGGTCTACCCCCTCTGCGATGAAGTCTGCGGGGAAGGCTCGGCCACTCTCCAGCAGCTCCTTGTTCTCGAAGGGGTAGTGTAGCTGGGCGTAGGGCATAGCGCCAGAGTCGAACCATACGTCGATGAGGTCTGTCTCCCTACGCATAGGCTTGCCCGAGGGAGAGACGAGGATGAACTCATCCACGTAGGGACGATGTAGGTCGATCTTGTCGTAGTTCTCCTTGGTGTAGAGCCCTGGGGTGAAGTCTGCCCAGGGGTTCTTCGGCATGAAGCCCGCCTGTACGGAGCGTTCGATCTCGTTGTAGAGCTCCTCGACAGAGCTGATGCAGATCTCCTCCTGCCCGTCCTCTGTGCGCCATATAGGTAGAGGAGTACCCCAGTAGCGACTACGAGAGAGGTTCCAGTCCTGGAGGTTCTCGAGCCACTTACCGAAGCGACCCGTACCGGTGCTCTCGGGCTTCCAGTTGATCTTGCTATTGAGCTCCATCATCTCCTCCCGGCAGGCTGTGGTACGTATGAACCAGCTATCTAGGGGATAGTAGAGCACGGGCTTGTCCGTGCGCCAGCAGTGGGGATAGGAGTGTACGTGCTTCTCGATGCGGAAGACCCGACCTTCACCCTTGAGGTGTAGTGCTATGGAGACGTCGAGGGTCTCATCGCTCTCGGTGAGCGTCTCATCGTAGGCATTCTTGACGTAGCGACCGGCATACTCACGGTAGGTATCGACGTTCACCGAGGAGGCTACGAACTGAGGATCAAGGTCCTCGATACGGTACAGTCGTCCCCGCATATCCACCATCGGACGCTCGTTGCCGTCTCGGTCGCGGACGAGGAGAGCCCCGATGCCGCTCTGCTTGGCGACCTTGTTGTCATCAGCCCCGAAGGTAGGAGCGATATGTACGATCCCCGTACCGTCACTCGTGGTCACAAAGTCCCCAGAGATTACTCGGAAGGCATCTCCACTCGGAGTCATCCAGGGGAGTAGCTGCTCGTAGTGCATTCCCACGAGCTCGCTACCCTGCCAGCGTCCGACGACCTGATAGGGGAGCTTCTTGTCTCCCTTTTGGTAAGCCCGGAGTGCCTCCTGCCCCTCTAGCTCCTGAGCAAAGAGAGTGTGCAGGAGAGGTTCGGCGAGGACGACGGTGATCGGGTCACCGCTATAGGGGTTGTAGGTACGCACGGCGACGTACTCGATCGTGGGTCCGACGCAGAGAGCGGTGTTGGAGGGAAGTGTCCAGGGGGTTGTCGTCCAAGCTAGGAAATAGGCAGCCCCGTGCCCCTTCATCTCCTCCTTAGGATTAAGGATGGGGAACTGGGCGATGCAGGTCGTATCCTTTACGTCCCGATAGCACCCCGGCTGGTTCAGCTCATGGGTGCTGAGCCCCGTCCCTGCAGCTGGGGAATAGGGTTGGATGGTGTAGCCCTTGTAGAGGAGCCCCTTCTTGTAGATGACGCTGAGTAGGTACCAGAGGCTCTCTATATATCTATTGTCATAGGTGATGTAGGGGTGCTCCATGTCCACCCAGTAGCCCATGAGGCGTGTCAGCTCCTCCCACTCCTGGGTGTACTTCATCACCTCCTGTCGGCAGGCTGCGTTGTAGTCTGCCACGCTGATGGTCTTGCCGATGTCCTCCTTGGTGATCCCGAGGGCCTTCTCTACGCCGAGCTCTACGGGCAAGCCGTGGGTATCCCAGCCGGCCTTGCGGTCTACGCGGTAGCCCTTCATCGTCTTGTACCGACAGAAGATGTCCTTGATCGAGCGAGCCATGACGTGGTGAATCCCCGGCATCCCATTGGCTGAGGGGGGGCCTTCGTAGAAGACGAACGAGGGGGCGCCCTCTCTCAGGGCGAGGCTTCGGGCGAAGAGGTCTTCTTCCTGCCATCGGTTCAGGACCTTCTGGTTGATCCCGGATAGCAGTAAGCTCTCGTATTCAGGGAACTTTTGGCTCATAAATCGTACCTACTTATAATGGTGTATCGGGGGAAGGTCAAGGTCTCTCTCCCCTCCTCCCTACAGCATACTATGTCTGAAAAACGCTACAAAGATACGTTTTTACATCATACGGTCCCTCCGTAGGCTCCTACTCGAAGCTCAGGGAGAGGAGGATCATACGTGTCCCTACCCGCTCTAGTGCCTGCGTATAGTAGATGCGGCGATCCTCTCGTAGATCCGGACGATCGGTATCGAGGACATTACCCATCCCGTAGCTAAAGGTCAGCTGAGGCGAGAGCTTGAAGAGACGGAAGTAGAAGTCACAGCCCACACCTAGCGAGCTCCCGTAGTCCATCCTCCGCAGGCGAAGTACATCGCCCCGACTCCCCCCGAGCATCGTCTGGGTATAGATACCCGCCGAGACGAAGGGGCGGATATTACCTAGGCGCAGGGCTCCCCACTTGAGCTCTAGGGGCAGGCTCACGAAGTGCATCTTCACGCTATACCGTCCGACCTCTCGCCGACCATCCGTATAGGCGACCTCGCTCTCTCCTAGATGCAGAGTGGGCAAGAGGCGAAGCTCCAGCCCAGAGCCGAGGGCTAGCCCCCCGATGACCCCGATACTGAAGCCTGGCTGATAGCTCGGGGTCTCCCCCCAGAGGGTCGTACCCTCGGGGGTTGGCTCTCCCCTACTCACAATGTGTAGGTCAGAGGTGTGCAGCCCGATACGGAAGCCTAGATAGTAGCGACGTAGATCCACATAGGGCTGATGCTCCGGTCGTCCCTGCTGAGCATGAGCATCTGTGCCCCCCACGAGAGCGGGGACACAGAGGCTCATGCCTAGTAGCAGTAGACACCTAGGGGCGATCATGGGGTGCAGGAAAGGGGAAGGGCTATGAGCGCATGTGACGCTTCAGATGCGCTAGGGCATAGCGCATCCGCCCGAGAGCGGTATTGATACTCACCCCCGTCTGCTCTGCGATCTCCTTGAAGCTCAGATCCTCCCAGTAGCGCAGACGTACGACCTCCTGCTGCTCCTGAGAGAGGTGGCGGATCCCCTCACTCAGGTCGGTAAGGTGCTCCCGTAGGATGATGGACTCCTCGGCACTCAGGTCGGACGAGGGAACCTGTAGGGTCTGTAGGGGTTGCTCTGGGTCGTTGCTCTCGATGGGCTGGGAGGCTCCCCGGGCCTTCTGCCTGCGGAAGTAATCGATGACGAGGTTGTGTGCGACTCGTCCCAGCCAGCTCTTGAACTTACCCTCCGCCGTATAGCGTCCCTGACGAATGGTGAGCATGACCTTGATGAAGACCTCTTGGAAGACGTCCTCCACCTGGTCTTCGTCTGAGATGGAATAGCGGATATAGGTATGCACATACGCATCATACCGTGCCAACAACTCATTGAAAGCCTCATCGCAACCTGCAGCGTAGAGATGAACGAGCTCATCATCTATCATGCCTTCATATCTTTTCATTTCCGTCTTGCTTTTGTACCGACATGCTCCAGCCCCGTCTAGGGGATCCCTCAGGAGAGAGGGGGAGGCACGCGGCGGTTCGACCTTACTTTTATGTAGATATGTAATGCTACTCCTATAGGCTATCTAGTACGTTGTCAGACTGATTATCTCTCGGGATGAATGTGTACGAGTGGCTAATGGGGGTGACCCTTAGCCTTCTTCAGTACAAATTAAAGCATATGTTTTGACACTTCCAAATCCCTAAGGGGTATACCTCTGCTCGGGGCGTACCACTCAGGCTAATCCCCCCCTTAGGGAGCAGGTGAGGTAGGGAGCGGGAGGGACGAGGGAGTGGGCTGGATATATCCATCCCAGAGGACCTACCGAGAGGGGTCTAGTGTACACGTGTGTATACAACAGTGTACCCACGCGTACACTAGAGTGTACTCACGTGTACACTCTCCCCTTCTAGTCGAGAGCGCAATGGGGGGTATACGCAGAGCGTCTGGGAGGGTATCCCTAGAGCGTACCCTCCCAGGTACGACAGGGCACTCAGGGCGCTTGGCAGGGAACTCCGATCCCCCCGACTGAGCTCCTATCAGCCTAGTCATGAGGCCAGCTCCCCCACCCTAGATACATCATCGGGGGGAGGTAGCGGGAAGAGTCGGACGGGGCTGAGGGTACCCCGACCGGGGGACTCTTAGGGACGTACGACTCAGGGACGTTATGCTCGGGGATACGAGCCTTTTATGTAAAAAAGCTATCTTTGTATGCCGTGGGCGAGTGCTTTGCCCTCCCATGGATCACAATTTAATTTTTGCATAATGACTAAAGGAAAAAGATCACAACTGACCCGCGTAGGTGTCTTCTACGACGGGAATTACTTTTGGCACGTAAGTACCTTTTATTATCAGCATCACGAGCGTAAGAGTAGACTGAGCGTCGGGGGACTACACCGCTTCCTACGCTACCAGATCGCCCAGATGGAGGCCACACAGCCTGAACTGTGCAAGATCGTCGATGCTCACTACTTCCGCGGTCGCCTCTCTGCGAGTGAGGCTGCCAAGGCTGCTGGGGATGTACTGTTCTACGAACGGCTCTTCGATGACGTGCTCAACGCCGAGGGGGTCACACAGCATCACCTGCCCCTCTCTCGTGCTGGCAAGGGGAAGAAGAAGGAGAAGGGAGTGGATGTCCTCTTTGCCCTCGAGGCCTACGAGCGAGCACTCCATCAGGAGTTCGACGTCGTAGTACTCATCGCTGCCGATGGAGACTATATCCCACTCGTCAAGAAGCTCCACGCCCTAGGTACTCGGGTGATGGTACTCGGCTGGGACCTAGAGCATGACGGCGAGCAGAAGAAGGAGCCCACGACGACGTATACGTCCTTTGAGCTCCTAGAGGAGGCCACCTATCCCGTGATGATGAACGAGCTCATCGATAGCCGTGCCTATCGGAGCGATCCTATCATCAATGGACTCTTCGTCTCTAAGAATGGTGCCGACGACCGGCTAAGGGACACCAAGGGACGTCCCTATCAGGCTCCCACAGCACGTACCCGCCCGATCCCCGAGAGTACGGAGGTCAAGCCCGTAGAAGACTCTGAGGACGAGAGTGAGTCCGAGACGAAGATCGCCGAGGAGCCTCAGCCTAAGCTCACCATGACGGTGCAGGAGTCTCTCCCCGTACCCGAGGTCAAGGTCGTGGGGAAGATCCAGCTCCCAGACCTAGAGGAGCATATCAAGCGTGCCAGTGAGCCCCTACCTGAAATCACCGAGGGGTATATCAACGCGCTGAAGGCTGGCTTTGGCTTCATCGATGTGGGTATGAGCGAGAACGCTTTCTTCCACTACAAGAGCCTCTCTGGGACGGTCTTCAACAACCTCTCCGTAGGCGACCACGTAGAGCTCGAGCTAGACCGCAACGAGAAGGGACAGCTCATCGCCAAGAACGTCACCCTACTCCTAGACTAATCCCCCGAGGGGTAGCTCCCCATATGAGAGCCCCCCATCCCTAGGGACAGCTAGCATCGGAGGATACCCTCCAGCTAGCTGTCCCTAACCTATTATATATGGTATAGGAGACACCTACCCCTCAGGGTCTCTCAGTCCGATGATGCCCCTATGGTGCCCCTTCTTGCAAAGACCCCCCCCTTCTGAGGGCGCAAAAGACACTCCTCTGTAAAATTACTTAACAGTACCTAAAAGCGGGGAGGAACACCCTTGTATCTTTCTGGAAGAATACCTACTTTTGCTGATGTGATTTGTATGGGGGTACTCCTCCCCTACGGAGGGATACCCTGATCTGAGCTGATAACTACAGCTCCTCACCATCCAAGGTATCACCACTATGAACAGAAAGAACTCTGGGTCAGAGCGACGTACGGGGATCGTGGCAGCAGTGCACCCCGGCGAGCTCATCGTGAAGATTCAGCAGCTGAGCGCCTGCACAGGGTGCCATGCCAAGGACTTCTGCACCACTGCCGACTGCAAGGATCGCCTCCTGTCCATACCGACACACCAGGCTGAGCACTACGAGGTAGGCCAAGCAGTCATCGTCGAGGGACGCAATAGTATCGGTCGGCGAGCCATCCTACTTGCCTTCGTCCTCCCCCTACTCCTCCTGCTTTCAGCTCTAGGCATAGGTCAGGAGCTCCTGCACTGGAGCGAGACGGCCTCGATCCTACTGGCCCTGCTCGCCCTCTGCCTCTACTACCTGACGCTCTACACCTGCGCCCGTAGCCTCAGACGCTCCCTAGCCCTAGAGGTACACCCCCTCTCCCCCTCAGATACATCTCAACGCTAACCATACTATGGGCATCACAATAGCCGTACTGGCACTCATCGGAGCTCTCGGAGCCGGACTGCTCTACATCGTATCCAAGAAATTTGAGGTCAAGGAAGACCCGCGCATAGCAGAGGTCGCAGAGGTCCTCCCCCAGGCCAACTGTGGGGGCTGTGGCTTCCCCGGCTGTGCCGCCTTCGCCGCCGCCTGTGCCAAGAGTGAGAGCGGACTGGATGGACTCTTCTGTCCTGTGGGCGGATCACCAGTGATGGAGAAGGTCGGAGCAATCCTCGGGATGGCCGCAGCAAAGAAAGACCCTCTCGTAGCCGTCGTCCGCTGTAATGGTACCTGCGAGGCGCGCCCTAGGACCAACGTCTATGACGGCGCATCCAGCTGTGCCGTCGCCTCAGCCCTCTACAAGGGGGATACCGACTGTAGCTGGGGCTGCCTAGGGATGGCCGACTGCGTCCATGCCTGCGAGTTCGACGCGATGTACATGGACAGCGAGACGAGACTCCCCGTAATCATCGAAGACAAGTGCGTCGCCTGCGGTGCCTGCGTCAAGGCCTGCCCGAAGTTCATCATCGAACTAAGGCGCCGAGGGCCCAAGGGGCGAAGGATCTTCGTCAGCTGCGTCAATAAGGATAAGGGCGGTGTGGCAAAGAAGGCCTGTGGGAATGCCTGCATCGGCTGCTCGCTCTGCTTCAAGGAGTGTAAGTTCGAGGCCATCACCATCGCAGACAACCTCTCCTACATCGACCACACCAAGTGCCGACTCTGCCGTAAGTGCGTCGTAGTATGCCCGACCCACGCCATCCACGAGATCGGCTTCCCTCCCCCCAAGAAGGAGTCCCCCAAGGAGGAAGCCACCCCTAGTACCACTCCCTCTCCTACCC
>NZ_CAJPPN010000020.1 GCF_905372525.1 uncultured Porphyromonas sp. | reverse complement strand
GGGTACACTATCGTATACACGCGTGTACACTCTTGTGTACACGTGGGTACACTATCGTATACACGCGTGTACACTCTTGTGTACACGCGTGTATACTTTTCCCTCCTAGATAGCAGGGATATGTCCACTAAGCATACATCTAGGGTACAGCTACTTCCGTATTCGGTCTATACCCCTCGGCGACTTCATGCTTGCCCTCCAGCGTATTCATGGATCTGCCCTAGGAAAGGAGGTGCAAAATAGCTAACCTTAGCTCAGCCTTCATCTCGCCGGGGAGACTGCTTCAGCATGTACACGTACGAGCATGATAGGCACATATAGGGGGGTAATGGGCATACCGAGTGGAATGTGACGAAGAGACCGGGGGTGAGGGACGGGGGTACTGAGTGAGGAGGCAACGGGTATACCGAGCGGGAGGTGACGAAGAGACCGAGGGCGAGGGACGGATATACTGAGCAGGGGGTAACGGGTATACCGAGTGGGATGAGGCGAAGAGACCGAGGGCGAGAGACGGGTATACCGAGTGGGATGTGGTGAAGAGACCGAGGGTGAGGGACGGGGATACCGAGTGGGGTGGCAAAGAGTATACCGAGTGGGGTGTGACGAGGAAACCGAACACGAGAGACGAGTATACCGAGCAGGAGGCAAAGGGTATACCGAGCGGGAGGTGACGAAGAGACCGAGAGCGAGAGATGGGTATACCGAGTGAGGGAGTAACGGGTATACCGAGTGGGATGTGACGAAGAGACCGAGGGCGAGGAGATGCTCCAACAAAAAATGCCCTCGTCACGTAGGTAAGGCGACGAGGGCGAACTTTATTCGTCCTCGACTTGGGCTGTCCCGTGCTCCTCAGTGCCTACTCGATGAACTAAGGATAGACCCTTAGCCGAAGGGGCACACTAGGGGAGGCTACCCGAGCCTCCCCACTCCTTCGGGGAGCGTATAATGGGCTAGCGAGCGAAGCCCAGCTGTAGAGTTACCTCCGTCCCCCGACGTGCAGGGCTACCCGAGGGGATAGACTGCGAGAGGACGTTGCCCGCACCTATGAGACGTGGGGTATAGCCCATCTTGCGCAGGAGATAGCAGGCATCCATAGCACTCATCCCCACGACTGCGGGGATCCGCCCAAGGCTCTGTGTGTAGGAGCGGACGTGCATCGCAGTATCGATCTGGATATAGCTCCCCGTACTCTTGGTAATCTGTGGCGTGGGGAGTCCTAGCTGAGAGAGAAGCGAGATGAGGGTCGTAGCCCTACCCGAGGCGATGGGGCGAGCATAGGCCGAGGGGTGGCGAGAGGTAGGGAGGGAGTCTATCGGTATAGGTGCCTCTAGCGCCAGCAGGCTCTCCGCTATCCTACGTATGATCGGTGCCGCCATCACCCCACCACCTGCACTATACTGGCTGGAGGGCTTGCGGATAACAGCGATACAGGAGTACTTGGGAGCCTCAGAGGGGAAATAGGCGCAGAAGGAGACCTGATGACGCACATGCCCCGTGGAGTCTCGGTAGCCCCCTCGACCCGAGGAGAGCTGTGCCGTACCGCTCTTGCCACTGATAGCGACGAAGGAGGAGCGTGCCTTCTTCCCCGTCCCCTCGGTGACTACCCTTCGGAGCATTTCCTGGATCTCACGAAGCGTCTCTGGCTTACAGATCTGTTCGCGGACGACTGTGGGCTCAAAGGTCTTGAGGATCGCATCCCGCTGACGGATCTCGGTGACGAAGTACGGGCGCATGTAGCGTCCCCCATTGGCGATCGCATTGAAGAAAGCCAGCGTATAGATCGGGGGGATCTGGGTCTCGTAGCCATAGGACATCCAGGGAAGTGTGGTAGCCGACCAACGGTCTGGGTTATCCGAGCGCTTACGGATACGGGCACGAGCATAGCCGTCGATCTCGAGCTTGAGGTCCTCCCCGAAGCCTAAGTCACGGATCTTCTGTACGTAGTCGTCGGGGCGATGGGCATAGCCACGATAGATGATCTTAGCTACGCCCACATTGCTGGAGTTCACGATCGTCTGAGCTACAGATAGGCGTCCATAGCCCCCATGATGAGCGTTGTGGTCTCGCACCGTGGAGCCCCCGACCTTCCACAGGCCATTGCCGACATCGATCGTATCGTTGGGCTGGACGACACCATCATCGAGAGCAACCATCATCGAGGCGACCTTGAAGGTAGACCCTGGTTCGCTCATATCTGCTACAGCCATATTGGTCGTCTCACCATAGCCCCCCGAGGGCATACGCTGTAGGTTGGAGATCGCCACTACCTTGCCCGTCGGCACCTCCATCAGGACGACCGTCCCGCTCTCGGCCTCGAGCTTAGAGAGCTGCTCCCTCAGGTTACGCTCCACGATACTCTGGATATTCATATCGATCGTGGTATAGATGCTGGCACCCTCTACAGCGGGCTCGGTGACGATACTCTCGTAGCGCCCAGCGTTGTAGAAGCGTACGCCATGCCCTATCTTGCCTCGCAGGTAGCTATTATAGCTCTTCTCGATACCACTACGGCCATCGGTGAGCCCATCCTTGTTGGATACCGAGTAGAGCTGTCCGATGGTACGATAGGCCAGCGACCCATAGGGATAGATACGCTTGGTACGATCCTCTCGGATAAGGAGCTTGCTGAAGAGGCTCTCTCGGAAGCGACCACGACGAGTGGGGATAGGAGCAAAGGGGGCAGAGCTCTGCATCCCCTGGAGCTGCATGTAGGAGAGGTCTAGGCTGACGACGGCACAGTGTCTATCCTTGCGCTTGAAGCCCTTGCGCCAGTGTTCCTTGAGCATAGCTCTGGATAGGCCATGCTTGCCTAGGTCGTATACGCTATCGACGAGGGAGGCTAGATCCTCTAGCCCCTGGTCAAACTCCCGCTGGAGCTCTAGTACCCGAGCCCTCTGGAGGGAGTCCTTGGACGTCTGCCCCTTGGGAGGGAGCGGACGGTGAAGAGGGGCAAGTACCTGAGCATTGAGGTCAAGGAAGAGACGGTAGTAAGGGGAGGTGATCGCTACGGGATGCCCCTCTCGGTCATGGATCGTACCTCGCAGCGGGGTCTCGGTGATCGCCCTAGGGGGGTTAATCACCCGAGCCATCTCACGGTAGACAGCCCCATCTGCACTGAAGATGAAGAGGACAATACGTACTACGACGAGGAGCATAATCACGGCGAAGAGAGCCATGACATAGGGATAGCGGTCCTCGGTCAGTCGCTTCCATTCCTCTCCACGTCTTTGTCTAGATAGCACCCCCATGAAGAGGACGGAGAGTGCCCTGAGGATCTTTCTTAGCCTATTCATTCAGTCATCCATATAGAGGGGGCGCTACTTCTCCGGTGTAGGGAGCGCATACTGCCCCGTGTCAAGGAGTAGATAGGGAGGCTGGGTGGCGGGGACGAGGGGTAGATGGTACTCCCCTACTCGATCTAGGATATTGCCGATACGCTCGTACTCGATACGCTCGGCAGAGATGAAGAGCGACTTGTAGCGTATATCTCGTAGCTTCATCTCAAGTGATGTGACCTCACGTAGGTTGAGGACATACACATAGGGCCAGGCAATACTCACGAGGCCACAGATGATCACGAAGACCATAAAGAGCCAGTTGCGTCTCAGCCAAGGAGTATTGAGGAAGTCCTCCTCCCAGCCCTCGAAGAGCGACTGCTCTTCATCCTCATCCTCCGGGCTCTGCATCCTTGGCTCTCCCTGTGGGAGCTCGTCCGAGAGAGGGTGATTGACCTCCTCTGACTCTGTATATGGTGTGGGGGTGTCCATTCCTTGTACAGTCATTATAGTAGCTCGGCGATACGTAGCTTAGCACTGCGGGAGCGGGGATTGGTAGCCTGCTCCTCGGGGCTAGGTGTGATGGGTCTACGGGTCACGAGACGCCACGAGGCACGTCCAGCCCCATAGATCTGTGCCTCTGATGGGGAAGTCTCCTCGGCACTGCGCAGGAAGTTCTTCACGATACGATCCTCCAGCGAATGGTAGGTCATCACGACGAGCCGCCCTCCGGGTCTGAGGACACGCCGACTAGCCTCTAGGAATTCCTCTAGCGCCGTGAGCTCCTCATTCACCTCTATGCGTAGGGCTTGGAAGATACATGAGAGCTGCTTCTTCTCTTGGTCGGGACGTACTGCAGGGCGCACCGCAGAGATGAGGTCTCCTACTGTCGAGAGGGGACGTAGGCTACGAGCCTGTACAATGAGCTGTGCCAGCCTACGGCTTTGCTTGAGCTCCCCGTAGCGATAGAGGATATCAGCTAGCGCTGCTTCCTCATACTCGTTCAGTATATCACGGGCAGACCGACCCTCGCGATTATTCATACGCATATCCAGCAGAGGGGACTCCGCTCTGAAGCTAAAGCCCCGCTCTAGGTCATCGAAGTGGTGGGAGGAGACCCCCAGATCTGCCAAGATAGCATCCACACGCCCGAGACAACCATAGTAGTCCATGAAGCGATCCAGATAGCGAAAGTTACTTGCGATGAAGGTGAAGTGCTCGCCCTCCTCGGCACGAAGGGCTGCGTCGGGATCTTGGTCAAACGAATAGAGATGTCCCTCCCCTCTGAGGTGGCTTAGGATCGCACGGGAGTGTCCTCCGCCACCAAAGGTCACATCTACATAGATACCCTGCTCTGTGAGGCACATGCCCTCTAAGCATTCCTCGAGGAGGACAGGTACATGATAGTCTTCTGCTCGTACTATACTCATCTAAAATCTATTATCCTAGCAAAGATACGTAATATAGCCTATATCACCGATAGCAGCATAGATACCTACTAGAGCGAGATAGCCCCACTCTCCCATCCCGACGATATGATACGTAGGGGTGGAGGAGTGGGGCTATCTCGCTCCGCTCTACTTAGGGAGCACCATTCCACGGGGGATGGGACTATCTAATCCGTCCTAGATCTGGCGCAGGAGCTCGCTGAAGATGCGTCCCATACGGTCGGAGGCGGCATTAGCGGCACGGATCACATCGTCGCCGTCATTGACGAAGTCGTCATCGAAGTGCCACCCTTCGTTCGTGATCACCGACATACCGAAGACACGGATACCAGCATGGCGAGCTACGATCACCTCGGGTACGGTACTCATACCGATGGCATCACCACCTGAGCGTGCCCAGTAGTTGTACTCTGCTGGGGTCTCATACGAAGGCCCTGTAAGGCCGACGTAGACACCCTCCTGCACATGGATACCGAGCTCCTGAGCGATAGCCTTAGCCTTCGTGATGAAATCTCTATCGTAGGGGCGGGTCATGTCGGGGAAGCGTGGGCCGAACATCTCCATATTGGGCCCGATGAGTGGGTTGGGGAGGTTATTGATATGGTCTCGGATGATCATCAGATCCCCTACTCGGAAGGTCTGATTGATCCCCCCGGCAGCGTTCGACACTAGGAGGTTCTCGATCCCTAGGAGCTTCATCACCCGTACGGGGAAGGTCACCTGCTCCATAGGGTAGCCCTCGTAGTAGTGGAAGCGTCCCTGCATGCAGAGTACGGGTACACCGGAGAGCGTGCCTGCGATGAGGTTCCCCTTGTGCCCTATCGCAGTGGAGTGTGGGAAGTGTGGGATCTGGGTGTAGGGGATGACCGTCGGCTCCTGGAGCATCTCCCCGAGTCTGCCGAGACCACTACCGAGGATGATAGCGGTACGGATATCCTTAGGTAGGCGTGAGGCGAGGTAGTTAGCTGCCTCGTGATAATGTTGTTCGAGCATTGCTGAGTAGTCTTACTGATGGTTGCTAATGTCTATTGCCTGAAGAGCATAGCAAATATAACAATAATCAGGCAAGGGGAAGGGATGGGGTGAGCCTTGGCTCCAGGGGGACTGCTTGATGCCTCTAGGCTGTCGCTACTTCTTGCGCCCCCAGCGCTTGTAGTATTCGATGTTCTTATCCTCCCGCTTCTTCTTGGCTTCATCGGGCTTCACCTTGCGTAGGGCTTCGGGCTTGGAGAGGAAGGGCGAGGTCGCATATACCTCCCACTTCTCTTCCGAAGTAAAGCCCTTCTTTATGGTGAAGGTCTGTGGACAGTAGTACACGGGCTCTGGATCTCGGCTGGGATAATCTCCCGGGGTGAAGGCTCCATTAGCATCCTCATCCAGAATAAGTCGTAGGTAGTACTCCCCGGGCTTGAGGTCTCGGAAGGTCACTTGGCAGGTCTCCAGCGCCTTGGTGGGGAGCGTATCCCCCTTCGCTAGGCTATTAGGGAGCGGAGGACTCATAGACCCTCGAGGGCTTGAGGGGAGGCTATCCCCCTTTGCTCGCTGCTTCTGCTGCTGGATCAAGCCCTGAAGCATCGGGTCTTCCTCTGGTCTAGGAGTAGCTAGGGTGTCCGTCCCCTTCTTAGTGCCTGTGGAAGCAGTTATGGGGTGGGCTAGCTGTGTGGCTAGTACGAGATCGCCCTTGTCGAGGAGCTCTACGAGGGCATGTTCCTTGACACCATGGAGCGTCACGGTGAGGTGCCCGAGCTCTGCCTCGGCCTCTGTCGCCTGAGTGAAGGCGACCGAGTCTGAGGCTACCCCATAGAGGTCTCGTAGGGCTGCCGAGTCTATCTTGACCTGGTACTTATCCCCATAGCTACGAGCGAAGAGGAGCTGATAGCGCAGGCGATCAAGGCTATCCTGCTGTAGGGTGAAGGGGTGCTTCGTCGTAGTAGAGTCTCGGGTCACCTCTAGGTGGATGGTCTCCTGAGGTAGAGCCACGAGGGGACGTGTCACGGTGAGGATCAAGCTGTCCCCTGGGGTACCTGCCATCAGCCCCTTTGCACCAGAGAAGGTAAGCTGTAGGGGGGACTTCTTCTCCTCCTTGCTCTTCTTTCGCTCCCTCACCTTTGGGCGCAGGAAGGTCAATGTGTCCGTACGCTCCTCGATGCGAAAGAGGGAATCCGTTCGCTGGTAGGTCACCGTAAAGCGTACCGAGTCCTGAGCGATCAAGGCGGGATCTCGTAGCCAGTAGTCTACAGCCCGTCCTCGGGCAGTCGCCCAGTAGATTAGGCTATCGGATGTATGAGGGCGGTCGAGCGATCGTAGGCGGGGGATACGCCGAGGCTCCGTGAGGAACTCTAGCCGACAGATCAGGCTATCGGGGCGACTATGTCGCTCCAGCCCCTGGCGCTCTACGACGGGGACAGAGTACCTCAGCGAGATATTGTCGGGGTAGTAGAAGGTATAGGGATAGGACACGAGTGAGTCCCGATGCAGTGTATCACGTCTGACGATGGAGTCAATGCGTATCGTATCGGTGCGGACACTGTCCCGTAGGGTGGTACGGTAGTCTGTATGGTCAAAGGCAAGCCCCTCGCTCCGCTCGTTGTACTTGTAGTTGCGGTCATTATCCTTGAGGGCAAAGACTCGGTAGGTCGTGTCAGGTAGGCCACGTAGGGTAAACCGTCCCATTCGGTTCGTCCTAGAGACGTAGGGGAAGAGCTCACGCCTCAGGGTACTATCCGTAAGCGTAGAGGCTGTATGAGCCCCTACGAGCAGGTCTGCAATAGGCTCATAGGTCAGAGCATCTACGATCTGCCCCGAGAGCTGCATGGAGTCTATATGATCCCCCGTGGAGATGAGATAGCCGAAGTCCTCTAGGGGATTGTCCTCATTATTGTCCTGGATAGCATCTCCGAAGTAGAAGCTATAGGTCGTATTCTTCCTCAGACTATCCTCGAGGATGATCACGACGCTCTTTCCATTAGCTGTAATGCGGGGGGGCTGGATCTGGGCGGGTGAGACAATGATTTTATCCTGCTCAGAGGAGAGCTTGACGTACTCGTCGAAGCGGAGGACGAAGCGACGCTCCTTCACCCCAGTAGCATGTGGCTGAGGATGGGCACTGACGAGCCGAGGGGGCTCGGTATCGTAGGGTCCCCCCTCGGGAGAGCCTTGGTTGGCACATCCCCAGAGAGCTAGGGAGCAGAGGAGGAATGAGAGCGCGAAGTGTAGCGTCCTATTTGTCATCGATCGAGTAGTCTTAGTCGTATTCTAATGTTGGGTATGGAGACTTTCCCAAGCCCCAGAGCTGGGGCTAGCCATGCCGTCCCTTGCTGGTCATGATCTTCAGTACCTTGAGGTCGGTCTCAGCCATACCATTGCGTCCGAGGTCGGCGAGGTTGCGGATGCAGCAGTCTATATCCTCCTCGACGATCCCCTCGTTGGCGGTGACAGCATGTCCCTCCATCGCCAGGAGGGCAGAGATGAGGGCTGAGCTCACGCCCGTAGAGGCCTTCAGGCTGCAGCTCGGCTTGGCTCCGTCACAGATCATCCCGGAGACGTTGCCGATCATATTCTTGACAGCGCCTATGGACTGCTCCTTCGTCCCGCCGAGCAGATAGGTCAGAGCGCAGGCCGTCCCCGTACCAGAGACGACCATACCACAGAGGCAGGAGAGGCGACCGAGCTGCTGCTTGATATACACCACGAGCAGGCTACTCATCATGATGGCACGGGTCGTCGTCTCCTCGTCCTTCCCCTGGCGCTGAGCGAAGGTCAGCACGGGGAGCATCGAGGAGATCCCCTGATTGCCACTCCCCGAGTTGCTCATCACGGTGATAGGAGCTCCATCCATACGGGCATCGCAGGCCAGGCTCGTGGAGGCGAGCATCTGTGTGAGTGGGGTATCCCCGAAGAACTGTAGTCCGAGGTCACTGTGGAGCATCTTGCCCAGAGCATGTCCATAGTTATGAGTCAGGGAGAAGTCACTCGCACGCTTGTTCTGTAGGGCTGCCTCGTAGATGAAGTGGATGTCCTCTAGGGGGGCGGTGAGGGCATACTCGTAGACGAGGTCAAAGGTGAGCTGGATGTCAGGCTCCTGCTCGGCCGTGGCCTCCTCGGAGCAGCCACAGGGGGATGTCTTGACCTCGAAGCGATCGAGGCAGGAGGCCCCATCCAGCGAGAGCGCGGAGAGCCCCGTATGGGTCTTCTCTAGGACGGAGCGGGCCACGTGCCCAGCTTCGTCGGTGAGGATAACCTCGACGTAGAGCTTGTCTACGTCACCCTCCTTGAGCTGGACAGAGATCAGCTCCTCAGAGACAAGTTGCTTAGCCCTAGCTAGCTCCTCATCGGAGAAGGTATCGAGGAGCTCCAACTGCTTCTCTGGAGTAGCTAGGACGATCCCTAAGGCGATCGCTATAGGGATGCCAAACATCCCTGTACCAGGGATGCCGACGCCCATAGCGTTCTTGAGCATATTCGTGCTCAGTAGTACCTCGGCTGTCCGTACGGAGCCGGGGAGGATGGCCGCAGCATAGGCGACGGTGAGGGCTACAGCAGCAGGCTCTGTACAGCCTGTGGCGGGGACGACCTCCCGATGGATGAGGCGGCCGATCTGTTCGTATTGACGTGTAGTTAGCATGGGAGCGGGACTTTAGGTGTGTATAGTATCGTGTAGTGACTGAATGCTTGTCTTGGGACTATCGGTGGGAGCGAAGGAGGGTACGTAGCTTGGCATCCTTCTCCTGAAGTGGAGGGTAGCCTCCGTTCATCGCTGGCTCCCAGGTGCCGTAGTTGGGATTGGGTAGGACGATGAAGCGTCGGCCGAACTCCTGGGCAAAGGTCTTGACCCCCTCATCCCGCTTCGCCTCGTCACGTACGTCGAAGAGGTGATCGAAGTCCCCGAGATTGTCTCCTAGGAGCATCAGGATCTCATGTGTGCGGAGGACGGCATTGCGCCGAGCTGTCTTATCCGACTGTCGGGAGGCATCACGGAACATGAAGTGCTCCTCATCCACCTGGGGGAAGCCTAGGGCGATGAGGTTGCGCTTCGTACCTGGCTTATTGATCTCATCACGATTGGAGATATAGTAGATCGATACCCCGAGGGAGTCTGCTAGACGGAAGAACTCCACAGCACCGGAGAGGGCTACGGCCTCACCGAGGTCACACCAGTGATCCCACGAGGCCTGCTCATAGTCCTTACCCTCGAGGGCCTGATGCACGGAGTTGGCACTATTATCTACGATAGTCTCGTCTATGTCGGTGACGATCGCCCACTTCTTCCCCCTATTACGTGGGTCAGAGGTGGCAGCTAGGAGACGTTCGGTAGCGATGTTGTAGGCCTGCTGACAGAGCGCCTTGTACTCTGCTGAGTGCTGCATCCAGGCCGAGGAGAAGAGCTTCCCCCCTAGGGTGGGGCTCATGTACTGTCCCCGCTGTGCATGCTCTATCGTCGTACGTTGCCCTACAGAGATACTGCAGCTAGGCAGGAGGGAAAGGCTGAGAGAGAGAGCAGCAGAGGTGGCTAGGAGTGTCCAGGGTGATTTCATATCTTCTGTCTATAGTAGAGATTTATTTGTCGTCGGTAGCGTGTAGGTGCTTGAGGTAGCAGGTACGGCATAGGGGGCTGTACTCGGTGGCTTCGCCGAGCATCACCTGTTGCTCTCCCAGCACGAGGCGGTAGGAGTAGTTGGCCCAGTGCCCACACTCCACACAGATAGCGTGGAGCTTGTCTACCGAGTCGGCGATGGCACAGAGATCGGCCATAGGACCGAAGGGCTTGCGTCTGAAGTCCAGATCCAGCCCTGCGATGATGACACGTATGCCTTGGTCAGCTAGAGCCTCCACGACCTCGGGGAGGTGATTGTCTAGGAACTGCGCCTCATCAATCCCGACGACATCTACGTCGGAGCCAAGGAGGAGGATATTCGACGAATGGTCTACGGGGGTAGAGGGGATCTTATTCTGGTCGTGGGAGACGACTTGTACCTCGTCATAGCGGGTATCTAGGCTTGGCTTGAAGATCTCTACCTCGAGCCCTGCGATCTGGGCGCGGCGTAGGCGACGCAGGAGCTCCTCCGTCTTGCCACTGAACATCGAGCCACAGATCACCTCTATGCTCCCCCGCTGGCGTGTCCGCCCTGTCTCGAAGAGGTTGTAGTACATACGCTAGTCCTCCCCTCGTCTATAGCGTGCGGTGAGCCTGCGGGCTCCCCCCTCGAGCTCCTCGAGCGTCACGCTCACGGTGTCGGCGGGTAGTATATCACGGATGACCTCGGGCCACTCGATGAGGCATAGGGCGCCACTCTGTAGGTAGTCCTCCGCCCCTAGGCTGAGGGCATCTGAGAGCTGCTCTAGGCGGTAGCAGTCGAAGTGGTAGATAAGCTCCCCCGAGGGCTCCGCTCGATACTCATTGATGATCGAGAAGGTCGGGCTATTGATCACGTCCGTGACCCCGAGCTCCTCACATAGAGCCTTGATGAAGGTCGTCTTCCCTGTGCCCATAGGGGCATAGAAGGCGAAGACATCCCCCCAAGGGAGCACCTCCTGGACGAACTGCCGTACGACCCCGGGCAGAGCTCCCAGCTCGGGGAGCAGATATACTGTCTCTGTTTCCATTAGCTTCTCTTCTAGCTCGTACACGGATCTCCCGTGTGGGAGGTCGTCTACTGCCTACAAATTTATAACAATAGCTTCACAAGACTAAACGCAGGCCTCACCACGATCTATCTAACGGCGATAGCGCTTGGTGAGGTCAGAGAAGGCGTCGATACGCCGATCCCGCAGGAAGGGCCACCAGCGACGTACCCGCTCGCTACGTGCGAGGTCAATCTCGACGACACAGGTCGCCTCACGCTGGTCAAGCTCTACGAGCAGCTCCCCCTGAGGGCCTGCGACGAAGCTCCGTCCCCAGAAGGTGATCCCACCGGTCTGCCCCGACGGGTCGGCCTCGTGTCCGACACGGTTCACCGTGACGACAGGTAGGCCGTTGGCTACAGCATGCCCACGCTGTACGAGCTGCCAAGCGTCGCTCTGTCGTGTCTGCTCGCCCGAGGCATCACTGCTCTCCCACCCGATCGCCGTCGGATAGATGAGGAGCTCAGCCCCCGATAGCGCCATGAGGCGTGCAGCCTCGGGGTACCACTGATCCCAGCAGACGAGCACCCCGAGGCGCCCGACTGAGGTCTCTATGGGCTCGAAGCCGAGATCTCCGGGGGTGAAGTAGAACTTCTCGTAATAGGCGGGATCATCGGGGATATGCATCTTGCGGTACATCCCTGCGATAGAGCCATCACGCTCTAGGACGACAGACGTATTGTGGTAGAGCCCTGCTGCTCGGCGCTCGAAGAGGGATAGGACGAGGACGATACCTAGCTCCCGAGCTAGCTCCCCGAACTCTCTCGTGCTCTCTCCGGGGATGCTCTCCGCCTCGTCAAAGGTATCGACATCCTCCCTCTGGCAGAAGTACAGCCCATTGTGTAGCTCCTGTAGGACGACGAGCTCGGCGCCCTCGCTAGCTACCCGACGGATAGCCTCCCGGAGGCGGCGCTTGTTGTCACTACGATCGGCGGTATTGGCCTGCTGTATGAGGCCGACCTTCAGTATTCTCTTTGCTCTCTGGCTCATTGTCGTTGTTTTATCCTTTACCCTCTATCCCTCCCTACCCTATACCGAGGGATAGGGAGGATAGAGATCTGCTATTCACGCCACTTACCCTTGTTCATGAAGCCCCGAGGGAACTGCATCGTAGCGCAGTGGAGGCTACCGTGCTGCTTGACTAGAGGACGGCAGTACACGGGGACGATCGTACGATCGGGTAGCGCCTGACGGAGGGTCTCTAGGGCGAGTTCGTCGGTCTCCACATTATATATAGGGACGAGCAGAGCTCCATTGACGAAGAGGAAGTTGGCATACGTCGCAGGCAGGCGCTCTCCCTCCTCATCGTAGATAGCAGGGGGCAGGGGTAGCTCGATCAGCTCGTAGGGCTCTCCCTCGGCGGTACGGAGCTCCTCCAGCTCTCCCCTCATCCGCCCTAGAGCTTGGTAGTGAGGGTCATTCCCGTCGGTACACCCTACATAGGCGATCTGCGTAGGCGAGAGGAAGCGAGCGAGGGTATCGATATGTCCGTCGGTGTCGTCGCCCTCTAGAGCACCATGCTCTAGGACGATCAGTCGGTCTGCCCCCAGCACCTCTCGGAGGTAACCCTGTAGGGCCTCCTCTGAGAGACCGGCATTCCTATTGGGCTCGAAGAGGACACTCGCAGTCGTCAGGAGGGTCCCCTGCCCATCGGACTCGATCCCTCCGCCCTCAAAGGTCAGGCTGAGTGCGTTCGTATAGCCCATCTCGGCGATGAACGAGCGGGAGAGGAAGAGCGCACGTGAGACGAGGTTGTCCTTGTGTGCGGGGAACTTCAGCCCCCAGGCGTTGAAGGTAAAGTCCACGATCATCGGGCGCTCTGTCCCCGCCTCGTCCCGTACGCTCAGGGAGAGAGGGGCATAGTCCCGACACCACGTATCGTTCGTATCCATCTCCATGACGAAGAGCTCGTGTCGGAGGGGCTTCGTCATCAGGAGCGTGCGTACCCGCTCGGGGTCACGAGCTAGGACGAGTAGATCCTCCCACTCTAGGATCGCGTGTGCGAGCTCAATGTAGCAGGACTCGATCTCGGGGAGCATATAGGCCCAGTCCATCGTGGCATTGGGCCAAGTGATCAGGACGAGGTCTTGCTCCGCCCATTCGGGGATGAGAGTCACATGATGTGCCATTTCCTTAGTTTCGCTTCTTTAGTTTAGTTCTTATCCAGTGCTCGTAGCTGCTCTACGAGCTCCTCCCAGAGCTCGGGGCAGGCCGTCTCGTCTCGGAGATCCTCCCCCCGTAGTGCGGCTCGGCGGATGTCTGTAGCTGAGAGCTGTATCTCTGGGGCATCCCTACAGATATATATCTCTGCCTCTAGCCCCTGAAGCAGCTCCCCGCTGATGGGATAGTCAGGACGAGGATAGACGTAGAGGCGTACCTCCCTCAGGAGCCGCTCATAGTCATACCACCGAGTGATCACCCCGAGGTTGTCCCCACCGATGAGGAGGGAGAAGGTCGTCGTGGGGTGGAGCATCCCGAGGGCACGTATCGTCCGTATGGTGTAGTGCGGCTCGGGTAGGAGCTCCTCTATAGGACAGAGGCTCAGCCTATCATCTCCCGCTATCGACTGCTGGAGGTAGTAGGCTCGCCAAGCGAAGGGCAGGGGGCGTAGCCCCTCCTTCAGTGGGTTCAGTGGACTGAGTACGAACCACAGCTCGTCACACAGCCCCCGCTCCACCATGTAGCGTGCGAGCTGTAGATGGGCACGGTGGAGGGGATTGAAGGAGCCGAAGTACAGACAGACCTGCCGTCCCCCCCTCTGCCCCCGAGGGGAGCTCCCGCCACTAGGCATTGACGGGTAGGCCTAGCGTCTCCTGTGCGAGACGGATTTCCTCTGGCTCGCCCGTGTGCTTACCTCCTACGTCACTGAGCTTGACACAGGGGTGCCAGCGCTCCTTCTCCGTCATCTTGCACTCCCATAGCTTCATCACGATATTCAGCGGGCGGACACCATTGCCTACGTCGTTGGATAGGTTGGTGCCGATACCAAAGGTCGCACCGATGCGCCCCTTGCAGTAGTCTGCGATCTCTATCGCCCGCTCGGGGTCGAGGCTATCGGAGAAGATGATATACTTGATCGTAGGATCCACCCGTAGCTCCTTGTAGCGAGCGATCGCCTTGTCGGTGAAGAGCAGGGGATCGCCGCTGTCGTGGCGGAGGCTGGTGAAGAGTAGTGCGTGCTTCTTGCTGAAGTTGCGCATGAAGACATCTGTCGTATACGTATCGGTGAGCACCGTCCCGAGGTCACCGTCGTAGACATTGATCCAGTCCTCCATAGCCATATAGTTAGCCATCTTGTAGCCAAACATAGCCCCGTGGAACTGGATCCACTCATGGGGGTGCGTCCCCGTCACCCGAAGCTGGTGCTTGTAGGCGAAGTACACGTTGCTCGTCCCATAGAAGTTCGCCCCCGAGTGCTCCTTGAGGAGCTGGGTCATCCGATCCTCCACATCAGCACTGAAGCGGCGGCGCATCCCAAACATAGAGAAGACGATCCCTGCAGCACTCATCTTGCGAGCCTTCTGGATGATTGCCTCCTCGGCATACGACATATCGGGCTGTATCCCCTTGACCTTGTAGTACAACTCGCTGATCAGTGCCAGCAGGGGGGTCTCCCAGAGGGTCACCCGGTAGAGGAGTCCCTCGGCTGTGAGGGAGAGGTGCCCCTCAGCATCCTGAGTGACCGTCACCTCATCGGGGTCGAAGCGGAAGCCCTTCACAAAGTCTATGTAGGTGGGGGGAAGGTAAGGGAGTTCACGGGAGAGGAAGGCAGCCTCATCACGGGTCAGGGCAAGCTCAGACATCTGTCTGATCTCCTCACGAAGGGCCTCGGCGAAGCCCTCAGGATAGACGGTCTTACCCCTATCGATGAAGCGGAACTGCCCGTAGGCTCGTGGATAGAGCTTGGAGTAGGCATAGCTCGTCGTGAACTTATATAAGTCAGTGTCTAGGATACTTCTAATGATCGGCATAAGTAAGTATAATTAAGTCGTGAAGGCTAGGGCTGTAGTCACCCTGCCAGCACAAAGATAGCTATTTCACCCGCACCACACTAGGCATTCGCACCCCAGAGGCAGGGCACGAAGACGAGACCTCCCCCCACGCTCATGAGCTCATGAGCGTGGGGGGAGGTCGATACGCTACCTCTAGGACAGCCTCTGTGGAGGCAGCCCCTAGGATACGGGATCAGTGCTCTAGCGTAGGGAGAGCTCCTGGATCAGGCGGGAGCACTTACCCCACTTGTCGATCGTGAAGAGTACGTAGCGGATGTCTACGACGATCGTACGCTGGAGCTGGTGCTCAAACTCGATGTCTCCACTCATCGCCTCCCAGTTGCCATCGAAGGCGAGGCCGAAGACCCGACCATTCTTGTCAAAGACGGGGCTACCGGAGTTTCCCCCCGTGATGTCGTTGCTGGAGATGAAGGCGACATGGAGCTTGCCATCCTTGTCCGCCCAACGTCCCCAGTCGCCCTTCTTGACGAGCTCTAGGAAGGAGGGGAGGATATCGAACTCTGGTGAGCCTGGTGTATACTTCTCCAGCAGACCACGTGTCGTGGTGAAGTAGTCGTACTCCACTGCGTCGGCGGGGCTGTAGCCCTTGATCGTACCGTAGCTCATACGCATCGTGAAGTTGGCATCACTAGGCATCGGCTGGTTAGGGTTCATCTCCCTACGTCCTGCGAAGTAGAGACGATTGCCACGATGTACGGGCTCTGCTAGGGGAGCCATCGTCTCCTGTAGGGGCCTGAGGATACTCCGGGTCAGCTGAGCGAGCTGGAAGGCGGGATCCTGATGGAGCACCTCGGTGAAGTCTGGACGCTGTACAGCAGCGAGTACCTTGTCCTTGTAGGGGACGATACTCTTAGCGAAGAGTGCCTTGGCATAGGCCTTGGTATCGCCTCCATACTCCTGGTCGATGAGGTCAAAGATCGGAGCGATGCGTTCACGAGGCACGCGTAGTCTCAGGACATCGAGCATAGCGGGTAGCACCTGCTCATCTAGGCTGGGGACATAGTCCTTGTAGACGTCCTCGATACCGGCACGGATCTTCTCGGATTGGCTCTGCATATCCTTGTAGGTCACATCCTTCAGCCCACTGGCTAGGGCGATGACCTCTGCCCCACCAAAGGCCTCGCTGAGGTAGATCGCCTCACGCTGTAGTCCCCCGAGCTGCTTGTAGGCAGCCTGCATCTCGTCGAGGATACCCTGGTACTGTCGGGTCTTCTTGCCTCCGGCCTTCACCCACTCCTCGAAGGCAGCCTCCTCGGCACGCTTCTGCCCGAGGACGTCGAGCTTGACGAGCGCTTGGTTCATCCCGATGGAGTTCTTCCAGTAGTTGGAGCTACGGGCATACTTAGAGGCATACTTGATACGAGTGGCTTGGTCTGCGTTCATCGCCTTGCTCCAGATAGCCTGCTTGATACCACGCACCTCGATACGGGGCTCATTCCAGTCCTTCATCCTATTCTCGATAGCGAAGGAGGGGATGTAGCGGGAGGTAGACCCGGGGAAGCCAATAGTCATCGCATAGTCGCCCTGCTGATACCCCTCAGTGGAGACCGTAGCGAAGTACTTGGGACGGTAGGGGACATTGTCCTTGCTGTAGGCGCTGGGCTGATTGTCCTTGTCTGCGTAGACACGGAAGACGGAGAAGTCCCCGGTGTGGCGTGGCCACATCCAGTTGTCCGTGTCCCCTCCGAACTTCCCGACTGAGCTCGGGGGAGCGAAGACGAGGCGCACGTCATGGAAGACGTCGTAGGTCAGGAGGTAGTACTTGTTGTTGGCGTAGTAGGGGCGTACCTCGGCCTGCTTGTAGTCGCCCTTGTACTTCTTCAGCTCAGTGACCTCTATCTGCTGACAGATCTTCTGGATCTGAGCCAAGCGGTCGAGCTCGTCCTTGGGCTTCTTGAGGCCAGCGAGCACCTGCTTCGTCACATCTGTGATCTTCGTGAGGTAGCTCACCGTGAGCCCCTCGATCGGGAGCTCCTCGGCGAAGCTCTGCGAGACGAAGCCATCACGCAGGTAGTCGTGATCCACCGAGCTCTGGGACTGGATCGCATCGAAGCCACAGTGATGGTTCGTGAAGACGAGCCCTTGGCCCGAGACGGTGACCCCGGTACAGCCACGACCGAAGATGACGACAGAGTTCGCCACACTTGGTTTGTCCAGACTATAGAGGGAGTCGATGGGGAGGCGGAAGCCCAACTCCTTCATCTGTGCGATATTCTCCTTCGTCAGTTCATTGAGGAGCCACATCCCCTTATCTGCCCTAGCCTGCGAGGCGAGCAGGAGGGCGGAGGTGGCCAGGAGTAGACCTTTCTTGAAGAATTGTTTCATCGAATATTGAGTTTAATGTGAATAGGTTGCGACAAGCATGTTCGTAAAGATACAAAATAAAGCTATTCTACTCCCTCCAGAGTCCCTCGGCGGGGTGGAGCCTAGGGCTCATACGGAGTCACCAGAGGTCGGGGACAGAGTGCCCGAGGAGCACCAGCCCAAGATAGCTGTATCTGTACCCCAGACCTAGGCTTGACCGAGTATACACAGCCTATCTAGGAGGGTCGGAGTGTACACGTGTGTATACCATTGTATACACGTGGGTACACTAGAGTGTACACGCGTGTACACAACAGCGCTCTAAGTATCATCCCAGCGGGGCTCTCCCGCAGGTACATATCTCGGGGCTAACGACTAGAGGCTAGAGGCCAAGGTGTAGGCTCCCCTAGAGGCTAAATAATCCCCCCGAGGTACCCGAGGGAGGAGCATGCCGAAGGAGGCCATACGCCCCTCCAGCGAAAGGGGCTGACTGCCGCAGTGAAATCTTCCTACCTTTGGATGGACGTATCCCCCTAGGGTCGCGTGCTCACGCAGACTCCCCCAGAGGCCTACGTCGTCCCAGGAGCCCAGATGGTGGAGCATCATCCCCTATCCACCGCACCAGAGCAAACTATAGGCGTGAGCTCCCCGAGCTCAGGATCGATAGCAGGGGACACTCCCCCACGTCACTGGATACTCTCGGTAGGCTACCCTCCCCTCCCCCAGCACACAATAAGCAGTACAACTATGATATACGGATATATACGAGTCAGTAGCGATAAGCAGACCGTAGAGAACCAACGCTTCGAGATCACCAACTTCTGCCAGAGGCAAGAGCTAGGGATCGATGATTGGATCGAGGAGACCATCAGCGGTACGAAGGCCTATAACAAGCGGGAGCTGGGTCGCCTACTACGCAAGGTCAGCAAAGGCGACATCATCATCTGCTCCGAGCTCTCTCGTCTTGGGCGCAACCTCTTCATGATCATGGAGATCCTCAACATCTGCATGACCAAGGAGTGTCGCGTCTGGACGATCAAAGACAACTACCGCCTAGGCGACGACATCCAGAGCAAAGTCCTCGCCTTTGCCTTCGGGCTCTCTGCCGAGATCGAACGCAACCTCATCAGCCAACGAACAAAGGAGGCACTAGCCCGCAAGCGTGCCGAAGGAGTGACGCTGGGGAGACCTAGAGGAAGCAGGAATACTTCTCACAAGCTCTCAGGCAAAGAAAATTATATACGAAGTGCACTGAGTAACGGAGTAAGCAAGAGCACAATATCTAAACGCTTGCACGTTAGTCGTAGCACCTTATATATCTATATCAAGGATAATCTTGTAGGAGTATAAGGGAGGTTTAATATAGATGGTCGATGGTATCAATTCGGTAGAGGGCAAGGTATAGCATATAGTGGTATCCCCAAGCTCTTAGCACCAGAGATCTCTCTTGGTGGAAACTTTGCGTATGATAGAAATGGTCATTTCTATCACACGACTAAGGTTTATGGATACATCAAGAATAAGAATATAAATATCAGCTATGAGACCCTGATGGCTATTCTTAACTCTCAAATATGTTGGTGGTACTTGTCTCATACGGGAACCATCCTAGCAAATGGATACTATAGATTCAAACCTGCTTATATTAAGAGCTTCCCCATTCCACATGTATCACCTCAGACGGATAGTTATATCCAAGAGATACTGAAGAAAGGAGGACAAGAATCTGATGAGCTCAGAAGAGTTATTTGTTCTTTATATAAGCTGTCAAAGGAGGAGTTCCTCGTTGTATACGGAGGTAATGACGTCAGTCGGTGAGAGGTATATCTACACCATATATCTTGCAAATCGTCTTATCAATAACCAATAGCAGAGTATTAATTTGAGGTGCCGCCTTTTGCCCCTCTAGGATTTCTTGGACGGAAGATTCAACCAAAGTATAGTCTGCATCCTCTATATCCTCTCTTCTTGGAATAGGGAATGGAGTAACATAGTTGGTCTTAAATGTGTAATACCCACCTCTCAACACATATCCTGTATTCTGGATAAAGAACCAGAAGAGCCGAGAATTGAGCAGTCCAAGAAGGAATTGGTAGCTGTATTGGCTTTCGGGCTTCTTGATGTATCCATAAACCTTAGTCGTGTGATAGAAATGACCATTTCTATCATACGCAAAGTTTCCACCAAGAGAGATCTCTGGTGCTAAGAGCTTGGGGATACCACTATATGCTATACCTTGCCCTCTACCGAATTGATACCATCGACCATCTATATTAAACCTCCCATTTTCTCGACCACGAAGAACATCTTCACATGATTTCAAGTACTTATAGCCTAAAGGGAATACCCTTGCTATTTCGGTCTCCTCATATAGGCATGCCCCCATGTCACCTAATTTATAGGGAAATATTACACACCTATTTGTCTTTATATCATCATATCTATGGACGTCTTCTCCTTTTAGTAAGGGCTTTACCAACCCTTTCTCTACTTGTACTCGCTCTCCTAACTGCATCGAATATCCTTCTATAACTGTATCAGATATCTCCGAGACATCATATAGAAAAAAGACGTTGTCTTTGCTTGTGGCAATACCTTGGTAGACTTTATCGAAAACATCACCAAGAGTCAATGGCTGTTGCTTCAGCTTTAATAAGACCTGATAGACCTGGTTAGTCGCAAGGATCCAAGGTTGTTTCTTAAATTGCTTATAGTCAATCGGTGTAAAGTCAGACTCTTTCAATGAATCAAGATACAACTTAATGTCCATAGAGGTATCTAGGTCGTGTGCTAATTGCGTGTAATATAGCCTCTCCGACCCTCTCTGGAAGGTCTGTATACCACTATATGTTGAGGCATTAAACACTTGGTAGTCGGAAAAGTTGATGATCCGTGCGGCAGCAGAAAGACTGCATAACAATGCTCTCAATCCTTTACCGAAATCAGCGTTACTCCACTTAGTGGGTGCAATATAGTTTACACTTCCACACTCGGACACTAAAGACAACCCTAATTCGATAAAAGGCACATATAGATCAAAGGAAGCATCCGCAGACTTATATAAAGCTTTTAGGGCATCAACCAACGAGGGATCTACAGATTTAAGTCCTTGTATCCTAAGATAGGGAGGGTTACCGATGACGATGTCGAAGCCGTTGCGACCTGAGGGGCGATTGAACACTTCATTAAACCAAGTATGCCAAAGGAAGAAGTGTGTATTGGCCGAGACATTGATACCAGATAGGTTTACCGTATAGTGTTGCTCTTTGAGCTGCTCGTCGATAGCTTGACTAATCTTTTTATGTAACGTGGCCTTACGTTTGTGATCCGTCTCGCCATAGTAATCACTTATGGCCTGACGCAGTTGCCTCCTATAGACATCTGCTAGGTCATCAAATAGCTCAACACACCCATCCTCCTTCCTCTGCGTCAGAGTACTTAGGTCTACCCCTTCGTACCACTCTAGCAGAGAATTGCCTTGCATGATCTTGTAGTCGAGGTTAGGGAGTGGCGTTGGTGTCGTTTCGTCAACGACGAGTGAGAGCCAGAAGCGAAGACGGGCAATATCTACAGCCCCCTGCTCAATGTCTACACCGTAGATATTACCCTTGATGATCTGGCTCTTGATCTCGGCGGGAGAGACGGACAGGTCTTCGAGCGAAATACGACAATAGTATAGCTCCCGTAGCATCCCCATGGGGAATGCCCCCGAGCCAATGGCTGGGTCGCAGACCTTGACCTCCTTGAGTCGCTCTAGTACCTTCGTACCCAGCTCCACACCCTCTAGCTCTAGCCCCAAGAGTAGCTCTGCATCATAGCTCTTTACGAACTGTGAGATGGCTTGGTGCTCTGGGGTGCCCTGATCAATCCCAGTACATAGGTAGGCGATGAGGGACTCCCGGCACATATACTGTACGATCTCCTTGGGCGTATAATAGGCCCCCTTCTCCTTGTTGTCCTCCAGCAGGCTCTCGAAGATCCGCCCTAGCATCTCTGGGTCTACCCCCACTTGGGCATCAGTAGGATCATTCTCATCGATGGTGAAGTTGTATTGGGCGAAGAAGTCAAGGAGATCCTTAAAGAACTCAGGGGGGAACTTTATCAGGAGTGCAGCATTCTCATCACGGTCAAATAGACCTCCATTCAAGTAAGGGATACGTAGCTTATTGCCTCTCTTAGGGAATTTCACCCTCGTGTCAAAGAGGTCATTGTCGGCTCTACGATCGGTATTGAGCGCTTCGTAGAAGAGAGGAGATAGGACGGAGGTGATGAAGTCGGACTGCTGAGCCTCCGTAGCGTACTCATAGAGGTGCTGTATGAAGGATCTATCCCCGTCTCCCCAAGCCTTGTCCGAGGGGACACCGAGCCACCCCTTGCGCTGTAGATAGTGGAGGAATACGATGCGCCCTAGTAACTTCTTGACATAGTCACGTACACGCTTCTCGTCGTCACAGAACTGATCCCGTAGCTGGGCATTGGGCTCGGAGACTTGCTTCTCTTCCCACTTACCCCCTTGCTTGACGTATCGCTTACCCGTGATGTACTCTACAAAGGTCGCATAGTGCTGACGGTACTTATCGAAGAACTCCTTATTCAGCGCCTCGACCGAGAAGGCGTCTTCGATGTCCTTGACCTCTACGGCACCTCGCTTGTCGATGAGCCTCTGGAAGTTGTCCGTAGCCGTACGGCAGTGTTGTCCAGGACCGAGGAGGAAGGTGAAGCGCTTGCTACTCGTGGTGTCTGTCTGACTAGCCCCCTTGTGGCAGAAGGTAAAGCGCCACTCCCAGGACTCCTGGCTCTCCGCACCTCCATCCTCGTAGTGGAAGAGCATGAAGGCTAGGGAATGAGTATCCATGATCCGACGTATCAACTGCTGGATGCCTACCCGATTACGAGCCATCTGGACCTGACTCCCTACCGTGATGTCAAATATCTGCAGGGGCTCTACTCCCACATAGACCTTACCCACCTGCTTGATACTCTGGATCCCAGCGGCTGTCGCTAGGCCCTCGTACTCGGGCTGGTTCGTGAGTATCTCAGCCTCGTACTCATCTACGAAATGCTCCTCCCCGAAGATGGGATAGATGATGTGCTCTAGGAATGATTGAGCCCCTTGGTAGCTGCTACTTAGATACGTCCTCAGAGAATTCTTGTTCACGCTCCTTGCTGATGATTACTTAATGGTTCCTAGTATGATTGAGGCTTCCCCCTGCCTGCTCTCGACCTTGGCAACGAGCTTGCCGATCCCTTCCTCGAGCAGATGATCGATGTCGTGCTGCTCTAGGGCAAACAAACGACTCTCCTTTGCCTCTAGCTCCTCATCAATGAATATGATCCTCTTGATGATATCGATACTGCCCTTATCGACAAGCATTCTCGCACGCCGTAATAGACTTTGCGACGCAGGGGAGAGACCATTGTGCTTCTGGAGCTTCACGATGATACCCTGTGCCTTGGTCCGCAGATCTCCCGCACGGGACTGTCTGATACGGACGAAGTATTGGTTGTATACTCTACAGGCACTCTTGGATAGTTCGTCCCATGAGCTAGGCAGAGGCACACTGGGGGTAGTGGGCTCTACCTGCATCTCCTCTAGTGCCTCAAGTGGGGATATGATCTTTGCCACAGTACCTGTAGCGCTATCGGTCTTGACTACAAGGCGGGCACTATACGGAGCCTTCACGACGAAGTAGGCCGTACCGTGTGCCGCCTGTGCGATCTGCCAGCACGCTCCCGCTGCTGACTCGATCTCGGCATAGCGCTTGGGGTGATCCGCCTTGTACTGCTTTAGCTTGGATATATAGGGCTGTAGAGGGGACTCCTCTCCATCGATTGCCTTCACCATATCGTAGTGTACGATACTCTCCTCATCAGAGAAGATCTTGCTATCCTCGCCAAACAGTACGTGGAAGGACTGGAGCTTGGTATGTGCCTTGTGCACGAGTTGTATCTCGGCATCCCCTTCGGCGCTCGGCATGAAGTTGTAGACATAGACCTCGGGCTCCCGACTCCCGATACGATTGACACGTCCAATGCGCTGCATCAGGCGGGTCGAGTTCCAGGGGGTATCATAGTTTAGGATGACATTAGCTCGGTGTAGGTTTACCCCTTCGGCGAGGACCTCTGTCGTGATGATGACGTCATAGTCACTCTTCTGCTCGCCATCGTAGTTGGCGTCGAAGTTCTCCATGATCACCTGCTCCTTTTCATCCCGGTTGGCCGAGGTGATGACTAGTGGCTTATGCCCCTTAGCCTTGACTGCCCTAGCGAGCGCCTCAACGGTATCGATCGCCTCGGAGAAGATGACGAGCTTGCCTGAAGTATTCTTTGCAGGATCAAATAGCTTTGTCACGAGGCTCTCCTTGAAGGTATCGAACTTAGGGTCCTGTGAGTTCCTTGCCCAGCGGTCGCAGTATCGGGCTATGAGGTCTCGGTCTCTCTTGAGCTCTTTATAATACGCTTCCTTGAAATCCGCTCGGCTGTACTCGGCATTCTGTCCCTGGGTATTCTTCCCCTGTGCTGTTAGCTTCTGGATCTTGGCTCGGATATCTTCTATACAGTCCTCGAAGGTGACGAGCTCGCCTTGTCGCTTCTGACTCTTAGCCTCGTAGTCCAGTTCCTTGTTGACATCGATCTGTGGGCAGACAAAGATGGTATCGTTCTCCCACATCCGGATCATGTTCTCGGTATAGCGGCGGAGGTTCTGTAGCGATCTAGTGAAGGCGGAGAAGGAGCTCTCCAGACGCTTCACCAGCTGTATCTGCATGATGGTCGCGAGCTGCCTAGATACAACGCTGACGTCGCGGTTACCTCGGCCTGCATACTTACGCCCATGCGCTGGATCTATAAAGTATTCTATAGCTCGATAGCGTGCATACCGGAGCCACTCTTCCGTCCGATCCTTATCCTCCTCTGTGGGGGCTAGGAGGGTCATCGTCTCGTAGAAGAGCTGAGCTAGCTCGTCATCCATCACATACTCTAAGCTCTGCGGCCCCATGATCTCTGGGAAGACTATGCCCTGGGACGCTATATCGTCCTGGTAGTACTTCTTGATATCGGTACGTGTCCGACGCTCGAGGATATCACATAGGATGCAGTCACGTAGCTTGCGAGACACCTCATCTAGCCTACGGTGTCGCTCCTCTTTCGAGAGGTCTGTATTGCGCTTGAGGAGCTGGTCGTACTCCTTATTGATCTTAGAGAAGAACAGCTCAAGGTTCCCCCCTTCGGCCTTCTTCAGTGTGCTCTCCCTGCGATTGCGCTCGAAGAGATAGATCTGGTTCATCAAGTCCCTGGGGCCGTTATTCTGAGGTGTCGCTGAGAGCAAGCCCACGTAGGGATATACGCCCGTATCGGTACCGATATGCCCGATTAGCTCGTCCAGCGACTGGTACATCTGCGTATCTTTATTGCGAAACTTGTGGCTCTCATCGATGAGGATCAGCCCATAGTCTTTCTCCTGAAGCGTCCCCGCAAAGTCTCCCGAGTCATAGGTATCGTCATCTCCATCCACCTCGTACCCGTCATCCTCACCCTCACTATACAGTGTATCTATACGGCCTGTGGTGATGAAATCGATATAGGGAGACATCTTATCGCCCGCCTCTCTGTCGAAGGCTTCCACAGTCCTCTTCCAGCTAGACTGGATAGCTGGTGGAGAGATGATGAGCACCTTGGAGCCTCGTCCTTCCTCCTGAGGCACTGATAGGAAGTGCTTGATGATAAGGCATCCCACGATGGTCTTCCCTAGCCCGACGACGTCGCCCAGCATGAAGCCTCCGTGCTCACGCATGATACTGATACAGCGCTTAACGGCCTCGAGCTGATAGTCTAGTTTCTTGACGCTAGTAGGCAGATAGCTCGCTAGCTGATCCCCGAGCGCCTTGTCTACGACTTCGCCAAACTGGAGCTGGAGCAACTTGATATACTGCTCATAGGGGGTGAAGGACTGGGGCTGTACGTGGGGATAGAGCTTGGAGGGCTTGATGATCTGTTCTAGGAATTCCCCATTCCACTCTTGGGAGAGCGCCCACTTTTCCTCGAACCAGTAGATATGCCCCTTTGCAGTAGATCCCACTTGGGGGCTCGCGGTGACACGTGCCGGGTCGGTCTCTAGGTAGTTCAGCTCGGAGTTGCCCGAGAGTCCTTTCTCCGTGAAGTTGGAGCTACCTATGATCCCTAGGGAAAGCTCCTCCCCAGAGAATATATAGCACTTGGAGTGCAAGAATTCCACCTCTTTATCTCCATTCTTCTGGTAGATACGTACCTGGATCTTACCTGTCTGTAGATGCTCGGCTAGGAGCTGGATCACCTGCTCATATTCGGGCTTGAGCTCTAGCTCGTCGATATCAGTACGGATATAGTCTGCAGGATAGGTAGCATCCTTATACTTAGGCTTCTGGAGCAGGGAAGTATATACGTAGGGATCTCTACCGATCAGGAGCTGGAGGAGCGTTCCCTCCCGGCTAAGGAAGGCCGAGAGCTCTGAGAGCACCATAGACATCCCGAGTACATCCCAGTAGCCCGTGGCGATACGTAGCCTATCTATCCCCTCTAGTGCAATACAGTCCTTGAGGTATCTGGCCATCGAGAGGCTTTCAGAGGAATTGTCGATTAGCTGATTATGCATCATCATGATCTATATTATCACCCCGAGGCTAGCCCTTGCGACCATAGTCAGCGGGGATCTCCCCCCAGCTGACCGTATCCCACTTGTAGATGGGGGTCGTATAGGCATGGGTATTCAGCCAATTCTCTGCTCGGCGGATTAGGTCGAAGAGGGGCTCTGACTGCTCATTACGGGGAAGGAGAGTCTTGCATCGCTTCTTCTTGACCCAGGTAAGGGCGATCTGGCTATCCGAATAGATGACGAGTCCCTTGAGCTGGCGCTGCTCCACTAGTGCTAAGGCATGGACGATAGCGAGGAACTCGCCGATGTTGTTTGTCCCAAGGGGGAAGGGACCCATCTCGAAGAGCGTGGTACGGGAGGGCAAGTAGAGCCCTCGGTACTCCATCACTCCAGGATTGCCAGCGCAGGCTGCATCTACGACGATCGCCTCAGGGATTGGGGTCGAGGTCGTGCTCTGCATCTCCTCGGGCACACTATGTCTGCGAGCAAAGGCATAGGCTCCGTCCTCATAGGCACGCAGGGCCTCTTGCTCGCTACCGAAGGCCTTAAACTTAGGGTTCGAATAGCCCGTGATCTGCGCTTGGCATTCACTCCAGCTCTCATAGACTCCAGGCTCGTGCCCAGCCCAGACGACATACCACTTTTGCTTCGCCGTCCCCATCCTACTCCTTGGCTTGGCTAAGGCGATGACACAGCTCCCGTACACCCTCACTGGCCCCCTTCTGTATCTGGATCAGGTCGGGGCGGTAGCTACTGTGTACGGGCTTGGGATCAATTAGGTAAACGGGACAACTCGGTGGCGTATAGGCTAGGAGGCCTGCTGCGGGATAGACCTCGAGCGAAGTCCCGATCACGACAAAGAGATCTGCTCGCTCTGTGGCCTCGATGGCAGGGATCATATTCGGCACCTCCTCACCGAACCACACGATGAAGGGACGTAGCTGAGTACCATCAGGAGCTAGGTCGCCTAGCTGGAGGTCAGGCGCACCTGGCTCTACTGGATAGGTCGTATAGGGGTCACGTACCGAGCGGTTCTTCATCAGCTCTCCATGTAGGTGGATGACCTGACTGCTACCTGCTCGCTCGTGTAGGTCGTCCACGTTCTGCGTGATGATGGTGACCCGATAGCGATCCTCCAGCTCAGCTAGTAGGCGATGTCCCTCATTGGGCTCAGCGCCGACGAACTCCCGCCTGCGCTGGGAGTAGAAGTCAAGCACCCGCTGGGGATCTCGTGCCCAACCCTCGACAGAGGCGACCTCCTCGGGGGAGGCGCCTGCCCAGAGGCCATCGCTATCTCTGAAGGTGGAGAGTCCGCTCTCGGCGCTCATCCCTGCACCCGAGAGTACGACTAGGTGTGGCTTAGTGGAGCTCATGGTTATCTAGGGTCAGAGACGAGGGTAAGCTCATCGATCAGTCTGCGAGCACCGCCTACCTCGTCGATGATGAGTAGGATATAGCGTATATCGCAGATGATGCTACGCTGGTAGTCGGGCAGGTAGTTGATGTCTCCTGCTACACCTTCCCAATTGCGGTCGAAGTTAATCCCGATGAGATGTCCGTACTTATTGAAGACGGGGCTACCAGAGTTTCCACCCGTTGTATGAGTCGTAGCACAGAAGTTCACAGGCATCACATAGCTGCCGTCGGCCTTCTTTATTGCCCAGCGCTTGTTCTCTCCATAGAGCTTCTGCTGATAGACCTCCTTGAGGCGACTAGGCACGGCGAACTCCCAGGACTTGGGGTTCTCCTTCTGCATCACCCCTTCGAGGGTGGTAGGTACGTGGTACTCGACTCCATCTGCGGGGCTGTATCCCTTGATCTCTCCGAAGGTGAAGCGGAGTGTACTATTGGCATCGGGCCAAGCATCCTCTAGCCCATTCGCTGTTCCCTGTGCCTTGTTCGCTAGACCATAGCCCTCGAGGTAGTCCCGGCGAGCACGATCGATCCTCGTATCATAGGGGCGAAGGGCTTCCCTGAGCTCCTGGAGCTTTCCTCGTACCGAGGTGGCAAAGACAGCTAGTGGATCTTCGCCCAGAGCCTTCTTTTGCTCCTCTGCGCTGAGCTTAGCGAAGCGAGCAAAGCCCTCCTCGGAGATGAAGGCAGATTGGGTAAATAGGGCATTGACATAGGCCTCTAGTGTCCCATACTTCTGCAATCCATCGGCTAGAGCCTGTGGCCAGTCCTTACGATCGATCTGAGCGGTGTACTCCGTGAGGACAGCTAAGGCGATCTTGGCATCTACCGAGGGCGAATAGTCCTCATTGCAGTAGGACTTGAAGTACTTACTCAGTGCCGCAGCCTGTAGGTCAAGCCCTGGAGCTCTCGTAGCCTCGATGGCTTGGAAGATCCCTTCGTCTAGGTACCACAGCTGGCGACGCATATTGGCTCGCTCCTCTATGGAACGGTCGATGTCTCGTATAGCTCCCGTGTATCGCTCTCTCGCCTTCTGGTCCGTCTGACGCTGTGCCCAGTCCTGCACATAGGACTGCAGGCGCTCGGCAGGAGCGGTGAAGCCTAGACGGCTAATCCCCCAGTTGGCGCCGATAGCACGCTTATGCCCGTTCTGTGAGCGGGCATACTTGGCAGCATACATGATGTTGATCTTCGGGTCTGCGAGCATCTCACGGAGCATCACCTCCTGACGGATCCCTCGCATGCGGATGCGGATATCGTTGTCGATCTCACGCCACTCCTTGATCTCGCTGGGCAGTGCATAGTGGTTCGTACGACCAGGGAAGCCCATGATCATAGCGAAGTCCCCCTTCTCTACACCTGAGGTAGAGATATTGAACCAACGCTTGGGACGTAGGGGGATGTTGTGCTCTGAGTAGGGGGCAGGATTACCATTGGCATCTGCGTAGATACGGAAGATGGAGAAGTCCCCCGTGTGACGTGGGTACCGCCAGTTGTCCGTATCGGCTCCAAACTTCCCGATGGCGCTGGGAGGAGCGCCCACGAAGCGAATATCCGAATAGACCTTTTTGACGAAGAGCAGGTACTTATTCCCGTTGTAGAAGGGCTTGATCTCAAGTTCTATACCTGCTTGCCCCTTGGCATAGATGGGGGCATACTTGCGCTGGGCTAGGCCATTGAGATACTTAGGGGAGAGGAATTCCATGCCCGTCCCCTTCTTGACCTTCTTCAGTTCACTCAAGACATAGGGGGTCACATCCTCAATACGATCGATGAAGGTAACGACGACCCCCTTGGCAGGAAGCTCCTCGGCGAAGCTCTTTGCCCAGTAGCCCTGCTCGAGGTAGTTGTGCTCCACGCTGCTGAGCTGCTGAATAGCGTCGTAGCCACAGTGGTGGTTGGTCAGGACAAGTCCCTGCGAGGAGATGATCTCTCCCGTACAGCCCCCATCGAAGCTCACGACGGCATCCTTGAGCGAGGTGCCGTTGGGGTTGTAGAGGTCATATTCCTTGAGCTGAATCCCCCGAGAGACGAGGGTAGGATACTTCTTAGCGAGCTGCTCCATGAGCCACATCCCCTCATCAGCCTGGGCGCCGAGGGCTAGGCCACAAGCAGCGAGTAGGGTAAAGATTGTCTTGCGCATATGTCTTGGAATAGTGGTATATGAGTTAGTAGAGTCCATACTTTCCTCCACAAACATACGAAAAAGCAGACAGACCGGGCATGCCCGTACGCCCTAGTAGAGCCCTTCGTGAGTCCCCTCGGGTAGCCCTCTTTCCCCCCTAGTCTTCCCTCGTAACAGGTAGAGTAGCGATAGGGACACCCATACCCGAGAGTCCCGTATGCTAGCTAGCCCTACCCGAGAGCTGGATCACTACATACTCGCTCTGCGTGCCTATGCGGTACTTACCACCCCAGATCCCGATACCACTACTCACGTAGTACTGCGTACGCCCACGACGATGGTAGCCGTGCGAACGCTCGTACATCCTATCGACAATGAGATTGATGGGGAAGACCTGCCCACGGTGCGTATGCCCCGAGAGCTGGAAGTCAATCCCAGCCTGCTGAGCCTGCTCTAGGTGGTGAGGCTGATGATCAAGGAGTAGAATAGGCTTCGAGCGATCAAGGCCTGCCGTGAGTTGGTCTATGGACTTACGCTGAGGATTGGTCTCATCGTCTCGCCCGATGATATAGAGCTGATCTCCGAGGGTCGCCACGGAGTCACAGAGGAGCTGTACCTTGGTCTGGGCAAGGAATTGTCGGCGGTGAGCCTCACCTCCTAGGTACTCATGGTTCCCAAGGCAGGCATATATAGGCGCCTCGATACGATTTAGCTCCTCCGCCATACCATCCTCTAGGACGGGGCGCACGTCACCATCCACGATGTCGCCTGCTATTAGGACGAGGTCTGGGCGTTCGCTATTGACAAGATCGACCCATCGGCTTAGTTCCTCTCGCCCGATCGTATAGCCGAGGTGTAGGTCACTGAGTCCTACGATCTTCAGGGGACGGGCTAGGGGCTTATCGAGCTGGATCGCTAGTGGCACTCGCACCTTCGAGTGATAGACAGAGCTCCCCCAGGCGAAGACCCCGACCATGATGAGGGCGACACAGCCTGCTAGTGGCCAGCTCGGCACGAGCCACGGACGGAGCTGTGGCACGAGACGGAGCAGATCTATGGCGAGGAAGATCATCACTAGATAGAGGAGGTAAAAGACCCAACTCGTCGCCACCGGATAGCCGAAGCGAGTAAGAGAGACTGAGAGCTGAGAGCGGAAGACGAAGCTCAATACGATGAGCACAAAGAGGGCGAACCAGCCGAGGCCGATGATCCAGCGCCAAGCCAGTGGGAGGGGCGCGAGGGTCGCCAGATGCCACCCCGTGTAGCCGACACCTACTAGAGCTAGGAGTAGGGAGGCAATGATCATTCCTATCATTGGATATACTTATTATCTATAGAGATAGTAACCGCCCTTGTAAAGGAATGTTCCACCTCACGACGCCGAGGAGTCCGAGCCACGGAGGTCGGGGAAAGTACGTACCTTTGAGCCCCGGATGCATCACGAGGCAGTAGAGTTCCCTCCCCTCGCAGCATCCCTATCCCACAGCATCCTAAGTAGAAACTCAATGGATACCTTCGTAGCCCTAGACTTCGAGACGGCGAACCGCGAGCGGAGCAGCGTATGTAGTATGGGGCTTGTCTTCGTCGAGGACAGGCACATCGTGGATCATTACTACCGCCTCATCCGCCCCCTACCCAACTTCTATAGCTACTACAATACCGCTGTGCATGGGCTCACAGCATCGGACACAGCCACAGCCTCTACCTTCCCCGAGGTGTGGCAGGAGGTGTATCCCCGCCTGAGGAACCTACCCATCGTAGCCCATAATAGTAGCTTCGACGAAGGGTGTCTGCGTGCCGTCCTCGCCGCCTATGGTCTCCCCCGGCACACCAATCCCTTTCACTGCACCTGCCGTCAGTCCCGACGCCTATTCCCCGAGCTCCCCAATCACCGCCTAGAGACGGTCTCCCAGCACGTGGGCTATCACCTCACGGATCACCACCACGCTCTAGCCGATGCGGAGGCCTGTGCCTACATCGCCCTAGAGGTCTTCAGAGACCTACCCTAAAGCTCCCCAACGGATAAGCCCAGGATAGGGAGGGCTCTACCTAACAGATAGCTGTTCGCCCCCGAGTAGTGCCTAAGACTACTCGGGGGCGAACAGCTTTTATCAGGATACTAAGACCTAGCCGATACTATTAATAATGTAGGGAGGCTGGGAGCATCTCCTGTGGGGCGACCTAGTAGGAGAGGTCTAGTGCCACGGGAAAGAGACGCTGAGGATCAAAGAAGGTCGTACAGCTCTCTGCCATCGCCTTCCAGCTCAGGTTAGGGAGGGCAGCGTACACCTCATGACCATTGATCAGTACACGCACGGGCTTGGTGAGGTCTACGAGCTCGGGGCTGAGGTAGACGCGGATCTTACCCGAGGTCGCAGGGGTAAAGGTCTTCTCATAGCGCATAGGGAAGCTCCACTGAGGACTATTCTCTACCGCCTTATACGTGACCGAGGAGATCTTGAGGTTGATCGTATTGCCCTGGATCTCCTCCTCGTAGAAGAAGCGTTCTATATCCTCCGGAGTATCTAGGGGCTGGAGATTGTAGAAGCCCTGACGATAGACGCCATCGACAGGGAAGTCCTCCCAACGCACACTCTTGGGGTGAGGCGTACGCTTATGCTGAGCAAGCCAGGGGGTGGTAGGCTCATAGGGGATACCGTGACCAGAGCCAGGGATGAGCTGGATGAAATGCTTGTAGTAGCCAGGATAGCGTGCCTGCTGTGCCTCGAAGGCCTCCTTGGTGATCTGGGTCAGCCGGTCTCGGTGGAACATATTGTCCTTCGCCCCTGTACGTAGTGAGAAGGCGATGTGCTGGCAGTTCTCCACAGGGGCATTGATGAGGGGTTCGCCACCTGCCATAGGCCCTGCCCCCGCTAGATAGTCGGCATAGTACGAAGCGAGACGCTGTGAGCCATACCCCCCCTCAGAGATCCCGAAGAAGTAGATACGTAGGGGATCGACCTCGTCAGACAGGAGGGCTAGGCGTAGGAGCTTATCCCAGGCATAGAGCTTAGAGCGCTGCCACCAGCGGTAGAGCTGACCCTCGTTGGGGATCTGTGGGACGAAGTAGATCGAGGGGCCATCCTGGAAGTGACCAGCGAAGCGACGGCCGTTGGTCCACTCCTGCCCCTTGTCCCCCGATCCATGTAGGTAGAGGAAGAGGGGATAGCCTACCGTAGGGCGTGCCCCCTTGTATCCGTAGTAGAAGGGCATCCGAGCAGGATAAGATTGTCCCCCATCCTCTTCATTGGGGAGGTTCCAGATATGACTCGGCATCGTCTCAGAGATGAGGGCTGGAGCAGGGAGCTTCTCCTCACTAAAGGCCTTGTTGGACTCACGCCAGAGCTGCCACATCGCACTGCGGTATGCCTCTAGCTCGGAGAGCTTGAGCTTGTGCTCGGGTGCTACGGGTTCGGGGGTAGATGCCTCGGCAAGAGAGCCAGCGAAGAAGGTACGGGTAGCCTCCCCTAGCTTGGCCGGGAGCCTGACCGTAGGCTTTGGCTTCTGGGGGGCGGGCTTGGGGGGAGTGGGTGAGGCGTTAGAGGGGGTACAGCCTAGCATTAGGAAGAGGCTGGCTACTAGGGAGAGCGGTTTCTTCATCAGAGGGTGAGTCAGTGAATAATAGGATAGTGTTATGCGAATACTATGTAGATAGTGAGTGCAAAGATAGCACGTAATACGTCAGCACACGTACTCTTCTGTCATCGGGGAGCCCCCTAGAGTAGCGGGAAGCTCCACCAAGCCACTACACCAGCTCCTCCTGACAGAGCTATACGCTAGGCCTTGCTCCCCGGGAGGGGAGGATACACTCCCGATATATACTCTCCCACGCTCTCGGTGAGAGGGCATCGGTGTACACGTGTGTACACAGAGGGGCTCTCGGTAAGAGCGCAGAGGTGTGAGTGAAGGGCTCGGTATGAGGTGCTCTACGACACCACAGAGCGGGGGCTGGGGCATGTCTCGGGGTATTCCCTACGCAGGTACCCTAGCGCTGTGCCTCTCAGAGCTAGATAGTTTTCTTATCTTTGTGTGCGATCGGGGGGTAGACTCTAGCCTAGGACATAGAGCTAGAGAGATGATCTCCCCGAGGTATTGGCTATGCATATTAGAGCACTCTATCAGCGACTGACCTCATATCCACAGCGTCTATATCGACCCCTACTGCTCCTCGTGGTGGCTCTCTGCGTCCTCATGGGTCGAGCAGGTACAGCCTCGGCACAGGACTCCTCGGTACTGATGCAGATCCCCTCGATGCTGAGCCCAGCAGCTCAGATCTCCTTCATCGCAGCAGCCCCTAGCGAGGACGAGGTCTATACCGTCTATGGACACGCAGGCCTACGGGTACAGGACGCACAGCAGGGGCTGGATGTGGTCTTCAACTATGGGATCTTCGACTTCTCCGAGGACTTCCTACTCCGCTACATACAGGGCAAGACGGACTATATCGTCCTACCGATGCCTACCGAGGTCTTCCGAGAGTCGTACGCTGGGAGGGAGCTACAGGAGGTAGTACTAGAGACGACTAGCGGTCAGCGTAGTCGCATGTGGGCTCTCCTGCTGAAGAATATCCAGCCTGAGAATAGAGTCTACCGCTACAATGCCTTTCGCAACAACTGCAGCACACGACCTCTGGACCTTTACTTCGAGACCCTCTCCCTCCCCCCAGACCTACAGGGACCTCTGGATATGGTCGCCCTACACTTCGATGACCAGCATAGTCCCTATCTGCGACCGACTACCTGGCGTCAGGTCATTAATAGATTAGAGGCAGGCTTGCCCTGGCTCGTCCTCGGGACAGACCTAGCGATGGGGCCAGAGCTTGATCAAGAGATGCACCCTCTGGAGCGTCTCTTCATCCCCACTGACGCAGCGAAGATCCTCTCGAGTAGCTCCTATGGACGTATGGGAGCGACCGACACGGTCTGGATCAAGCCCTGTGCACAGTACATCCGTACGGAGGGTACGGAGCCTGCACCACATGGAGGGTTCGACTTCACGCACCCGCTCATCATCTTTAGCCTCCTACTTCTGCTCTCGCTGACGATCTACGTGCTCCGTGCCCGAGGGCGGAGGATCTACGGCTTCGTAGAGTTCGTCATCTACCTAGTAGCCGGTCTGAGCGGGTGCCTACTCCTCTATATATCCTGCTTCTCGGAGCACCCAATGGTCTTCCCGAACTGGAATCTCCTAGCACTCCACCCTGGCTACCTCATCCTGGCTCTCTTGATGCCCTTCGGTAGTCGTACGGTGGAGGTACGTCGCATCCTCAGCATAGCCCTACTGCTCCCGCTACTAGCCTTCCCCATCGTCGCACTCTTTGCAGGTCAGGTGATCAACCCAAGCGTCTATGTGATCGCCCTCTCTCTCTTCGTCCTCTGTCTGGGTCGAGCTCGATGGTTCCCCTCCTTCCTCGTCCCCCTGCCCAGCCTATCATGAGTGTGAAGCGGAGTCCCCTACCCCAGAGGAGCATGCGCCTCCTGCTGACCTCCCTGCTGGCACTAGTAGCTCTACAGCAGCCTACCCTAGCAGCCGAGCTCCCTCGGCTCGTGGTCTACATCACCATAGAGGATCTGAGGGAGGACTACCTAGAGGAGCTCCGTCCCTACCTCTCTGCCCAGGGGCTACAGCGGATGATAAGCGAGGGGAAGCTCTACCGTCAGGTCGCCTTCCCTCTGGCGGAGACCAACCGCGCCTCTGCCACGGCGACGCTCCATACCGCATCCTACCCGTACGTCCATGGTCTAGAGCGTCCCGCACGCTGGGTACCGTCACAGGGGCGCTGGGAGAGTATCTTCACAGACCCCAGTGTGCTGGGGAACTATACCCGAGACACCTATTCGCCCAAGAACCTCCTCGTGCACACCCTCGGCGATCGTCTGAGGGAGGCCTCGGCAGGCTCCTCGATCGTCTATTCCGTGGCCTCGGATGCCGAGGTAGCTATCGCCTCAGGGGGATGGTTCGCTAACGGAGCCTTCTGGCTAGACAGCAAGATAGGCTCGTGGGCTACCTCCACCTACTACGAGGAGATGCCTAAGTACCTAGAGGCCTACAACCGCTCAAGTGAAGGCCCCAACAAGCGTCTCATCTCAGGACAGGTGGTGTGGAGTCCCCTACAGACATATGCCCCCAAGGGGGGGAGACAATGGTCTGACTGGGGTAAGGGCTTCTCCTATCGCTATCAGGGTCATCAGGTCGCAGACTTCAAGCACAGTGCCCTAGCCAACGAAGAGGTCACGACCCTCGCCCTACGCCTCATCGATCAGGGGGGCTATGCCGAGAGTCAGAGCACCGGTATGCTCGCCCTCTCCTACAGCCTAGATGTAGCCCCACGGGAGGCTCTCACCTCGGAGCTCACCGTAGAGGAGCTGGACGCCTATGTGCGACTAGACCGCAACATACAGACCATCCTCTTGGAGCTAGACCGGAAGTTTGGTCAGGGGAACTACCTCGTCGCCCTCACGGGTACGGGCTATACCCACTATCGTCGTCCACGGATCAAGGGGGCTGAGGCACGCTACGGACGCTTCAGTACCAAGAAGGGTGCTGCCCTGCTCAATCTATACCTCTCCGCCATACACGGGCAGGGGAGCTGGGTGGAGCGTCTAGCAGATGGACGGATCTACCTCAACAAGAAGCTCATCGAGAGCAAGAAGATGCGCCTGTCCGACCTACAGGAGCAGTCCGCAGCCTTCATCGAGGAGATGCAGGGTATCGGATACGCCGTAGCCGGTCATCACCTCATCGCCCAGTCCTCCCTGAGCGACCTCGGTATCGCCCTCAGGCGATCCGTCCACAACAAGTACCTAGCCGACGTCTACTGGTCACTCATCCCAGGCTGGGAGGTAGAGGAGACCGCAGACAACCCCCACCTATGGCTCCACTCTACAGCCATAGCCTCACCCTGCCTCCTCTTCGGAGCAGGTATCAACCCCAAGACCTTTGACTACCCGATCCTTACGGCACCCGATGTCGCTAAGGCTATCTCCCACGTACTGCGCATTCGTCCACCGAATGCAGCCCAGTAGCTCGTGGGGATCCCTCGAGCATAGATTGGCACAGTCCTTGGTAGTATCCTCTCGGTAGGAGAGGAGGCTATCACTTCACTTATTAACAGCAACAATAATAGTATATACATAGATGGGATTTTTAGATGTACTGTCGAAGCTATTCGGCAATAAGTCACAGCGAGACCTCAAGGAGATCACTCCTTGGGTGGAACGCATCAAGGCGGTCTATCCCGAGATAGATGCCCTAAGCAATGATGAGCTACGTGAGCGTACGGCTCAGCTCAGACAGCGTATCCAGGAGTACGTGGCCAAGGAGCGTGAGGAAGTCGCCTCCCTACGAGCTAGCGTAGAGGGCAAAGACCTAGACGAGCGTGAAGCTATCTGGGGCAAGGTAGATAAGATAGAGAAGGAGATCCTCGAGAAGCTCGAGGAGGTACTAGATGAGATCCATCCCGAGGCCTTCGCTATCGTCAAGAGCACGGCTCGTCGCTTCGCCGAGAACACCGAGATACGTGTCCGTGCTACCGACTTCGACCGAGACCTCAGCGTCGACCACGACTTCGTACGTATCGATGGGGATACCGCAGTCTATCAGAACCACTGGGTAGCAGGCGGTAATGAGATCACCTGGGATATGGTACACTATGATGTACAGCTCTTCGGGGGGACGGTTCTACACAAGGGCAAGATCGCAGAGATGGCTACGGGTGAAGGTAAGACCCTCGTAGCGACTCTCCCCGTCTTCCTCAATGCCCTCACCGGCAATGGAGTCCACGTCGTGACGGTGAACGACTACCTCGCCAAGCGTGACTCCGAGTGGATGGGTCCCCTCTATATGTTCCATGGTCTCAGCGTAGACTGCATCGACAAGCACCAGCCCAATACGCCTGCTCGTCGTGCCGCCTACGACGCAGATATTACCTTCGGGACGAACAACGAATTCGGCTTCGACTACCTACGTGACAACATGGCTACCAGCCCTGAGGATCTCGTACAGCGCAAGCACAACTACGCCATCGTGGACGAAGTGGACTCCGTCCTCATCGACGACGCTCGTACCCCTCTGATCATCTCGGGGCCTGTACCTAAGGGAGACGATCAGCTCTTCGAGCAGTTCCTACCTAACGTAGAGACGGTCGTAGCAGCACAACACAAGCTCTGCCAGCAGCTCCTGATCGACGCCAAGAAGAAGATCGCCTCCGAGGACAAGAAGGAGCAGGAGGAAGGCTTCTTCCTACTCTTCCGTGCCTACAAGGGTATGCCCAAGAGTAAGCCTCTCATCAAGTACCTCAGTGAGCCAGGTATCAAGACCGGTATGCTCAAGGTCGAGGAGGAGTACATGGCCGACAATATGCGTCAGATGCATATCGTCACCGAGGAGCTCTACTTTGTCATCGACGAGAAGCACAATAGCATTGAGCTCTCCGACAAGGGGATTGACCTCCTCACCCGTGGTACCGATGACCCCACCTTCTTCATCCTCCCCGACATAGCCTCACAGCTGGCTGAGCTCTCTGGGCAGGGCCTCTCCAGCGAAGAGATGGCACAGCGCAAGGAGGCACTCCTAGCGGACTATGCCGTCAAGAGCGAGCGTGTACACACCGTGAACCAGCTCCTCAAGGCCTATACCCTCTTCGAGAAGAACGACCAGTATGTCGTCATCGACAACAAGGTACTCATCGTGGACGAACAGACGGGGCGTATCATGGACGGACGACGCTACTCGGATGGGCTCCATCAGGCTATCGAAGCTAAGGAGCGTGTCAAGGTAGAGGCTGCCACCCAGACCTTCGCCACCATCACGCTACAGAACTACTTCCGTATGTACCACAAGCTCGCTGGTATGACCGGTACGGCTGAGACCGAGGCTGGTGAGCTCTGGGACATCTACAAGCTGGACGTAGTCGTGATTCCCACGAACCGCCCTATCGCTCGTCACGACCTCAACGACCGCATCTACAAGACGGCACGTGAGAAGTACGCCGCCGTCATCGAGGAGATCGTCCGTCTCGTAGACCTAGGCCGTCCGGTACTCGTCGGGACAACCTCCGTCGAGATCTCGGAGCTCCTGAGCAAGATGCTCACACTACGTCACATCCCACACAACGTCCTCAACGCTAAGCTCCACCAGAAGGAAGCAGAGATCGTCGCTCAGGCCGGGAAGCCTGGTGTCGTCACCATCGCGACCAACATGGCAGGCCGTGGTACTGACATCAAGCTCACCCCCGAGGTCAAGGAGGCTGGCGGGCTCGCCATCCTAGGTACAGAGCGTCACGAGTCTCGTCGTGTAGACCGTCAGCTACGTGGGCGTGCGGGTCGTCAGGGTGACCCGGGTTCCTCTGTCTTCTTCGTCTCACTGGAGGACCATCTCATGCGCCTCTTTGCCTCGGACCGTCTCTCTGCGATGATGGACCGTATGGGCTTCGAGGAAGGAGAGGTACTGGAGCATAGCATGCTCAACAAGGCCGTAGAACGTGCACAGAAGAAGGTCGAGGAGAACAACTTCGGTATCCGTAAGCGTCTGCTCGAGTACGACGACGTGATGAACTCCCAGCGTGAAGTCATCTACAAGCGTCGCCGTCATGCACTCATGGGCGAACGTATCGAGATGGACGTGATGAATACCCTCTATGACGCAGGGCGTATCCTCATCGACACGCACCATCCGATGGAGGACTACGAGGGCTTCTCGGAGGAGGTGATCCGTCTCTTCGCTATCGAAGCTCCCTTCGACGAGCAGACCTTCCGCCGGAGCAAGGCCGATGAGCTCACCGACCTGCTCTATGACGCTGTAGAGGCTACCTTCGCCCGCCGTACACAGCTCATCGCAGACCAAGCTTATCCTGCCATCCATCAGGTATACACCGAGCATGGTCAGCACTACGAGCGTATCATGATCCCTCTGACTGATGGACGTGGAGCCTATCAGGTCGCTTGTAACCTCAAGGAGGCTGACGAGACCAAGGGACGTAGCATCATGCGTGAGTTTGAGAAGGCCATCGTCCTACACATCATCGACGAGCAGTGGAAGGAGCATCTACGTGAGATGGATGAACTCCGCAACTCCGTACAGAACGCTAGCTATGAGAACAAGGATCCTCTGCTCATCTATAAGCTCGAGTCCTACGAACTCTTCCGCACGATGATCGAGGAGATGAACCGCCGTACAGCGAGCATCCTCATGCGCATCCAGCTCCACCTCGCCCCAGCCGATACCGAGGCTCCACGGGAGGTCGATGTACGCCAGGAGCAGGCTCCTGCTCACCGTCCCGCTCCTCAGTATCGTGAGAGCAGACATGAGGTAGGTAGCGCTGAGGCTGAGGCCGAGGCTCGCCGTACCCCCGCCCAGTCTACGCATACCATCGGGCGTAATGACCCTTGTCCTTGCGGTAGCGGCAAGAAGTTCAAGCACTGCCACGGCAAGAACCTCTAGCCTACTCCAGAGGGATAGCCTCCCAGAGAATATAGCCCCGACAGCTCCCGAGCAAGCTGCCGGGGCTATTCTTTGGTTCCTATCCCACCTCAGGAGTTATCGCCTATGGGGATGGGGACAACTTAGTCTGGGAAGGGGAGCGGTCTAAGGAAGGGGAGCAGAGACGACGCATGATCTCGCTCGCACACTCTCCTGCCTTTGGACCTTCGGGGGTATTATTTCATATCTCAGGGAGCCTTAGCCCATCACGGAAGAGCCTAGGTATCATCCCCAAGAAACAAGCATACAAGCGAGCCCTACAGAGGATATACTTAGAGCGATGTAGTGTACACGCGTGTATACTGTTGTGTACACGTGGGTATACAGTTGTGTACACACGTGTACACTCATCCCTACAAGGTAGGAGGGATTCGCTTGGCATATCTAGACTAGGGCACGGATAGTCCTATCTTCAGTGTATACTCCTTGACGACCTTGCCCTCGCACCATGGTGATTTCATGCATTAGCCCTGGGGTGGGGGATGGGGCAAGCTCTGTTATTTCTATTATCTTTGTGCTAAGCTTATTAGGATAGTTATCTCTGTAGAGTGTACCCTCCCCAAGCTCCACCAAGTAGTATGGCAAGTAAACGACAACTCAAGAAAGACGTCATCGCAGAGGTTATGCGCCTCTTTGACGAAGCCCTGATCATCCGCTCTGTAGCTGATAGCGAAGCGATGCAACGTGAGCTGGAGGATCTGATGGATGACATCATGGTCTTCACTGACGATACCCTGCGACGTATCGACCACCCCGACGGCAAGGACAATCCTGCTCTCGTGAGGAGCTACTATCGTGCGCTGCGTCAGCATATAGCGGAGAACGCTACGCACATCTCTGATCGTCTCGATCAGTTCATCGAGGGGCTCTAGCCTAGGCTACCCCTGCTACCCAAACCCGATTATTTTGCGAAAAATATTTGCCCAAAGCCTCCTTCGCCTACTTGGCTGGAGGATACTTCCCCTGCCGCAGGATCACCCCTCTGGTAGCGTCATCTGTGTCGCTCCACATACCAGCAATAGGGACTTCACCCTCGGACTACTCTACTCCTGGGCTGTCGGCATCAAGTCTGGCTTCCTGATGAAGAGTGACTGGTTCTTCTTCCCTCTTGGCTCCATCCTACGTGCTCTAGGCGGTGTACCGATCAATCGAAAGGAACGCTCCCAGACCGTAGATCGTATCAAGGAGCTCCTCGTACGTCAGGGGCAGATGCACATCGCCATCACCCCCGAGGGGACACGCTCACGAGCCGAGAAGTGGAAGAGTGGCTTCTACCATATCGCCACAGCCGCTGGTCTCCCCATAGAGCTGGCTGTACTGGACTACAAGCGACATGAGCTGGGGATCTTCGAGGTCTTCCACCCTACGGGCGACCTAGAGGCTGACCTTAGCTATATCCGCTCTCGCTTCAGTGCTGAACAGGCTCGCTACCCCGAGAAGTTCACACCCTAACGCTCCCACCCCTATGTCCCTCCTCTCTCC
>NZ_CAJPPN010000019.1 GCF_905372525.1 uncultured Porphyromonas sp. | reverse complement strand
ACTGGGCAACATGCTAAATATCTTTTCCCGGGATGGCGAACTACTACAAACCATATCAGGAGAAGGCTACTACTATACGCTGGCACTCAACGAGGGTAGGCAGATCTACTTCGTCAATAGACGCCGCTTATTTAGCTATGACCTCTCCACCAACACGTACAGAGACCTAGATCCTCCCCAGCTAAAGTCACCCTCCTACTATAAGGGTAGCCACCGTGGTCTCCACTTCTTTACCAGCCAAGGGAAGAGCCAGCTGGTCGCCATGCGAGATAAGGGCGGCCAAGGCTTGGAGGAGGTCTATCGGCTGGACTTCTCTGAGAGTGGTCGTGGCTATTCCCCGTGGCACAACAAGATCGTTTCTGGAGAGATTTACTTCCTCAACTTCTACGGCTCTGATCTGTGGGTGACGACCCAAGAGCACTTACATCGTATAGATGTAGCTACAGGAAAGTCCTTAGAGATACGAGAAGAGATGATACTACCAAAGATGTCTCATTGTGGGGATCTTGGCTACTCTATCTTTGCCAGCTTCTACAAGATATTCGACTTCAAGGCCGGGCAGATGCTCTATGAGGGACGCTTGGATAGGTTTACTCACGAAGGGAAGGAGTATAACGCTCAGACTAATGGCCTCTTGCTACACGAGGGGATCTTCTACGTCTCGGTGCGGGTGTCGGGGATCTTCTTCCTAGCAGCCTTCGATGTACAGACGGAGGAGTTTGTTTGGCACGATCTCTGGGGCGGTTGGGATATCGGCTCTGTGCATATCATCGGTGACCGAATGATCGCCCACTCCCACGACGAGGTACGCATCTATCAGCGGGTATGGCAGAGGTCGTGACTTTAATAGAGCGACCTAACGTTAGGCAGACTCTGAATGAAGCCTTGGGAATAGACATCCTTGAGGCTCGGACTCTCTATATAGCCCTCAAAGAGACTAAAGTCTTTAATTCAATCTTCGATATAATAGAATGATACAGCAGTTAATTCAACGAATTCCAGCTCCCTGGATGGCGATCTATGAGGACTCTATCTTCATTACGACGACCAACAAAAAGCGGACTTACAGTACCCACCGATACTCTCTGGATGGTGTCTGTCAGGAGAGACTACAGTCCCTGTATAGTCCCTATGCAAGGGTCCCTGAGCTGCGAAGAGGCTTGTGGTTCATACATTACTCACCAGACTCTCCGCTCTCTGATCGGATAAATATATTCTCTCTGGATGGAGAGCTGAAGCAGTCTCTAGTGGATGCAACGGGATATTTTAACATACTCGATACGGAAGAGGAGGACTGGGTCTACTTCGTAAATAAGAGGGTCGTCAAGTATAACCTCTCCACTCATGAGTATCAAGACCTAGGGGTGTTCCCCCTCGAGGTTAATTCCTTCTATAGGGGTAGCCACCATGGTCTCCACTTCTTCGCCTGCCAATGGAAGAGCCAGTTGGTAGCCATGCGCGATAAGGACGGCCAAGGCCTAGAGGAGGTCTATCGGCTGGACTTTTCCGAGAGCGGTCGTGGATATTCCCTTTGGCGCAATGGAATTGTTCCAGGGATGATTGAATTCATCAACTTCTATGGCTCTGATCTATGGGTGACGACCCAAGAACACTTACATCGTATAGAGGTAGCTACGGGAAAGTCCTTAGAGGTACGTGAAGAGATGATACTGCCAAAGATGTCTCATTGTGGGGATCTTGGCTACTCTATCTTTGCCAGCTTCTACAAGATATTCGACTTCAAGGCTGGGCAGATGCTCTATAAGGGGCGTTTAGATAGGTTTACTCATGAAGGGAAAGAGTATAGCGCTAGAACTAATGGTCTCCTACTACGCGACGGGATCTTCTACGTCTCGGTGCGGGTATCGGATACTTTCTTCCTTGCAGCCTTCGATGTGCAGACGGAGAAGTTTGTCTGGCATATCCCCTGGGATGGGTGGGATATTGAGTCTATCCACATCATCGGCGACCGAATGATCGCCTACTCTCAAGGCAAGGTATACATCTATGAGTGGGAGGAATCCAGCGGTGTACCCAAGGCCAGGGAGTGTGAAGATAAGGTATAACGGCCTGATACCAAACAGGTGCAACCTGCCCAGATAGGGCTGACGGAGGAGGTCAGAGAGAGACTGAGGGGGGAGTGTCGCTGAGGTGTCCAGAGCTAAGGCAGGAGTATCAGTATCCTAGGTGTGGACGCATCCCGTGTATACCTACTACCTAGAGGGGAAGAGTATACACGCAGGTATACAATAGTGTACACGTGTGTATACCATAGTGTACCCACGTGTACACTCCCTCCCTCTAAGTACACTCTCTGTAGGGCTCTCATCTGTGTTTGTCACACGCTGTACACCCCTGAGGCACCCCCATAGATAGGAGGGGGATAGGTAGGGCAACTCGTGGGCATGAACGAAGATCCCAAAGGAGGAAGCTAGAGGCACAATGGGGTCCTAGTATGAAGGAGCTACAACGTGAGAGCCCGTTACATTTAGAAAAGGATAGAATAAACAATATGATCGTAATAAAGAGCGGAAGATGAATAGAATGCGCATTCCTTATCGCTTGATAGCAGTACTGCTGGTGACAGCCTTGCTATCGTCTTGCCTCAGGGAGGAGTCCGTGCCGATAGCCTCCGCCTTCTCCATTGAGGTGGCGGAGGATAAGACTACGCCCGTGCAGGTTCAGCTGAAGAATGAGAGCTATGGGGCGGATGAGTATGAGTGGACGTTTGAGGGCGGTTCGCCAGCATCCTCACGTGAGAAGCGACCCGGGACAGTGACATTCACCGAGCCTGGAGAGCATAGGATACGGCTCCGTGTGCGGAATGCCGTTGAGGAGAAGGTCAGCGAACAGACCCTTCGAGTAGACTCGGCTCTTTCGCTGAACTTCGACTATCAGATAGCGATTAACGATATCGCCCCAGCGGTAGTTACGCTCCGTAATTGGAGCAAAGGAGGCAGTCGCTATGAGTGGAGCTTTGAGGGCGGAGAGCCCTCCTCATCTGCGACCCAATATCCTTCGGCTGTTACGTTCAAAGATGGCGGTGAGCATAAGATCCACCTTAGGGTCTTCAATGGCAGTCGCTACGAGGAGCTGAGCAAGACCTTTACCCTGCAGGCTCCGATGCATGCAGACTTTAGCTATACCCCCAGTGCCGTAGACCAAGACTGGGAGGCTCCCCTGACCCTGAGGACCCAGAACCTCACCACAGGGGGGCTTACCTATCGCTGGCTCTGTGAGGGAGCGACCATAGAGCATCCCGAGGCCGAGGCCACGAGTATACGCTTCGAGCGGGCTGGGAACTACAAGCTGATCCTTTTAGCTAGCAATGGCAAGGAGGAGCAACGTGTCGAGAAGCTCCTTACCATCAAGCCCAATCGAGGGATCATCGAGCAGGTGGACCTAAAGCTCGGCATCAATGAGGCTAAGAACACTGTCGGATGCTTCTATTCGGCCTATGCGGGAGGGGTCGTGACGTCGAAACGTATTGCTGAGGAGCAACTCGGAGCTAAGGTCGATTTGGGCTTCTTTGCCTTGAACTCCTCCTTTAGTTATTGCTACTTCTTTGCACCCAATCAGGCCGTCTCCAGTTCCTTTCCATACATTCCTGGGGCACAAGGGGCGAGCTTCGTCCATTATCCATCTGACTACGGGAGCACGATCACTGATGCAGACTTCGAGAGCTTCGAGCAGGCTAAGGACTTCGACCGCTTCAGGCAGTGGAGCGAGCCACGTCCTAGGCACTTTGACAAGGGGAGTCTGCCCCACTTCGTCCTCTTTCGTACGGCAGATGGTCGTCGTGGCGTGATCCGTGTCAAGCGCTATGTCCAAGCAGGTGCCGCCTCCTACATCCTTGCGGATATCAAGGTCGAGAAGCGCCCCAATGAATAACCTCTATTGCCTATGCTGAAGATTTACCCTACGCCCCTCCGGAGGATACTCCTACTGACAGCTCTGCTGCTCCTCGGGATGAAGCCTAGCTATGCCCAGAATATCGAGGAGGTGCTTGCCTTTCGTAAGAAGACCCCCCTTAAGATCAGTGGGAGCATCTCTGCTCGTGCTACGCTATTCAGCAGTCAGCCTAGCGAAGCCCGCCAGAGCTTCACGTACCAGCTCACGGGGGCGGTGAACCTATCGCTCTACGAGCTCCTCAATATCCCCCTCTCGTTTAATCTGAATAACTATGGGGCGAACTTCTCCTATCCCTCGCTTCCCAATCGGCTAAGCCTCCATCCTTCGTATAAGTGGGCGAAGGCTCATATCGGCGATGTATCTATGAGCTTCGGGCCCTATACGCTGAATGGTCATCAGTTTACGGGTCTGGGCGTAGAGCTAAGTCCCGGGAAGTGGCAGGTATCGGCTATGGCAGGGCGACTACTCAAGAGGGTGGATGCCGACCCGAATATTCCCTCCCTGCAGGTGGGCTATGAGCGATGGGGGTATGGGCTCAAGACTCGGTATGAGGGGAGTACCTTTGCCCTCGGAGGGACGGTCTTTGCGGCACGGGATCGAGATGGGCACATCTCCTTCGACATCGATGCGCTAGGGATCTATCCCAAGGGGAATATAGCTCTGGGACTAGAGGGGAGCCTCAGTCTCATCAAGGACCTTAAGCTCTCGCTGGAATATGGGCTCAGCAGGATGCAGCAGGATCTGCGAAGCACAGAGGTGAGTTACTACCATGCCCTCAAGGCCGACGTGTCTTATAGCTTCGTCGGCAATACTCTGGGGGTAGGCTACGAGCGTATCGATCCGGGCTATGCGACCTTAGGGGCTTACTACTTCAACAACGACTACGAGAATCTGACGCTCAACTATAGCCGGAGCTTCTTCGATAGTAAGCTCAGCCTTGCACTAAGTGGAGGCCTCCAGCGAGATGACCTCATGGGGCAGAAGCAGGAGCATAATAAGCGCTTCGTGGGCTCAGCACAGGTCGGCTTCACTCCCAGCGAAGCCCTCTCCGCCTCGGTCTCACTATCCAGCTTCCAGTCTTATCGCAATCTGAAGTCCAGCTTCGACTATATCAATGCACGGACTCCCTATGACAATCTTGACACCCTGCAGTTTACCCAGCTCAGCCATAGCCTAGATGCCGATATTAGCTGGCGCCTCAAGCAGAGTGAAGCTCAGACACAGACCCTGTCAGCTACTCTGAGCTACCAAGAAGCCGCCGATAGGCAGGGGCGCTATATCCAGCCCGGTCAGCTCACCCGCTTTATGAACCTCGGGACGAGCTATAGCTTAGATCTGAGCGCGCTGGACCTTACACTCACGGGGGGCTTCAATGTAAGTAATAACTATGCCGACCGCAAGGCCGTGCTTACCCTCGGGCCAAGCCTCAGCCTAGCTAAGCGCTTCCTAAAGAAACAGCTCAGTACGGGGCTTAGCCTATCCTACAATGAGACTCAGGAGGTAGGGCACAGGCTAGCGCAGGTGTACAACCTCCGAGCTACTGCAGGCTATCGCTTCTGGGGCAAGCACGGCCTGAATGCAAGCGTCGCTTACCAAGGGCGCAAGCTCCTCCAGGCAGTGAGCGCTCCTAGATCTTCCTTTACGAGCGAACTTAGCTACAGCTACTCTTTCTAGTATCTTTATCGATTAGTATCATCCTATGACGTCACACTATATCTCTCGTCGGGCACTCGCCGTCCTGGTCGGTCTCCTTCTATTCCTCTCCTGCAAGAAGGAGCATGCGCCACAGACTCCCTCTGAGCAAAGTCCCTTTGCTGATGCCACTTCGGCTACGGAGGCTGTCCAGCGACTGTATAAGGAGGGACTTCCCTCGATCTACTTAGATACCGATCCAGAGGAGGGGGTACGCTCCGCTTGGCCCGCCTATCTGAGCGGCTTGATAGAGAGCGAAGCACTTGCTGGCCCTTACCCCATATTAAATACGGCGAAGCTATCCTCTCCTGCGGTACAGAGGCTCGCTGAGACTATTTATTCTCGGTGCTATGATGGGATAGAGCTCGCAGACTCACTGCTTCGTCTCCTCCCTACGGCGAAGGGGCTACAGGCTGGGGAGCAAGCACAGCTACTCGGAGAGGTACGTTTCTTCCGAGCCTTCAGTCGCTTCTATCTCTTGCGTAGCTTTGGGGTCATTCAGGAGAGCCGTGGAGGACAAACAAAGTCCCTAGAGGAGGGCTATCAGCTGATCGAGCAAGACCTCCGGTCGGCTATTGCCCTTCTTCCCAGTAGGACAAAGGAGGTAGGGTCGTATCGTGTACACCAAGACCTTGCCCGAGTGCTCCTAGGGGAGGTATACCTACAGATGAGTGGCTATCCTCTGAGACAAGCTAAGTACAAGGACGCGGCGGCTATCCTCCGCCCCGTCCTTAGCTCTGGGAGGTATCGATTGATGCCTAACGGTGGGAGCGAAGAGCATTCGGCATACAACACGCTACGCACCAACCCTGCCTGCGACGAATACCTCTTCACCCTCCGAGGTGCCAGTGCCCCGAGTCTGGAGGCCTATACCTTCCCTCGGGAGGCTAAGAGCTGGGGTAAGGTAGGCGAGTCGCTCGCCTTCAATGCCTTTCGACCGACGAAGCTCTTCATGTCGGTCTATGGTGAGAGTGATTTGCGGGGCAAGGATAGGCAGTATTTCCACAGTTTCTATAAGGTAGCGGAGGAGGGGAAGACAGTCTTTCAGATCTTTAATCCAGCCCCTTGGTTCTGGCTCCGATCGACCCCTGAGCATATAGGCACGAGGCCGATGGAGCTGGGGCTCTATCCCTACTCAGAGGTGTTGCTCCTGCTCGCCGAAGCACTGCTGGAGAGCGAAGAGGAGACAAGTACAGCTATTCGCTGCCTTGCGGAGGTTCGAGGGAGGGCCCTGCAGCAAGCTCCCTCGGAAGTAGCCCTCGCCCTCGCCCCCCTTTCGAAGGAGGAGCTCCAAGTGGAGCTGTGGCTGGAGCGTCTCCGTGAGCTCCCCTTTCAGATGAAGCAACTCTGGGACATTCAGCGCACGAGGAAGTACCCCAAGGTGCAAGGTGGTCGCCTCCACCTCATCCCACTGGAGCAGGCCGTGACCCCCCAAGGCCATAAGCTCAGCCCTCAGGGGCTCGTTCTGCCTCTCCCTATTTAGTTCATGGCATGTACTAGGCATTACTCACTACCGTGCTTTAGCAAAGCACGGTAGTGAGTCTTAGGTACGTCGCCTTCCTCATTCCACCAAAGTAGGGCTGGAGTGAACGTGGATGGGAAAAAGCTAAGCAAGTTTATCCAGCTATGAGCAACATCATGCGTTAGCTCTGCCTATAAACTGAAGGCGAACAATGGAAAGAAAACTTGTGAATACGCTGTGAGCTATGGGGCTACTTACCATAGTGAGCCTTTGTCTCCCTGCTTGTGATCGGGAACTGGAGGTGCAGTAGGCTTATGACTTCACGCTGGAGACGATGCTAGTCCAGAAAGACCGTTATGGAGAGGAAGTTGCCGAGATAAGATACTCTCTCAAACGAGCGGGTCGCTTTGCTGGAGCCCGCTATACCCTTCGCTACTTCCAAAGCGAGGGTAAGGGGATGCTGAGGTTGGATAAAGGAGCAGCACTCAAGCCTAATCTGCTATCCCTTAGAGAAGGAGGAGTTTCGCTTGTACTACAGCTCGTAGTCGGCAGACCGCCAAACGATAGATGCCTATATCGAAGACAACTTCGGCAAGGTGCAACAGCAGACTTTTTCTTTCAATCATAAGAAGGCTGAATAAGGCTCCTTCTGTATGAAATGGATATAATCCCCCCCAAAAAAGCCTACCTTTGTCTTTATGAAGACTGTATTTGAACTATCTTGGCGTGCCACTTTGCCATTAATGTTTTTCAAGAGAGAGGATAAGACTTGTTCGAATCCCCAGGGATTTGGGAGTGGATTTTTTCTCTTGTATCGTGGTCGATATATCTTTGTCACTGCAGATCACAATACACATAGTGAGGACTTTGAAAAAGGTGAAAGAACCCCTGCAGAGAATACTGTTTGCATTATGACAGAACAGGTCGATTCTGAAAACCTCTCGACAGCGTTAATTCCTATAACCGGCTTTTGTGATTTTACTTCGTTCGATCTGAATGATCCTAATTTTTCTGATTTTCCTGATTTGGTAGATATCTCTTTTAAAGTGTTTGAAGAGAATAGCATACCGATGAAGATTCTTTCTCCAAGATTAGAAGTAGGAGGTGAGATCTTGGTCGAGGAGGGTGAGAAAATCCTGATTCTAATGGAGGATCCAATACCATTGTCAAAAGATGATTTTTGCTTAGTTACAGGTCTTGTACAGAATGAAATTGTTAGGACTATGTGTATTCAGAGAAAAGCAGCAATACATATAGACCTACAATTTAAGGAATTAGACCGTGACAGATATTATGTGATGAGTTATCCAAAGCCCGTTAAACGAGAGGAATGGGCTGGGTTAAGCGGAGCCCCAGTGTTTAGTGATAAAGGTAGCTGTATCGGTATGATCATTCGAGGTGCGGAAGATTATGATACGGTCACGGTTGTTCCAATACGTAAGATCTTAAGCTTGATTGATGCTGCAATGTGCTTTGAGAAGCAAGCCAATGCTCATCCCATCTAAGAGAGGCTTTACTCAAACTTATCTAGATAGATTCGTTTACCCTAGTTTTTGCACAGAATCTTTCCCTAGTAGCTCTCATATATCAAGAGAAAATAAAGGAAGCCCTGAAGCGATAACACCGCTTCGGGGCTTTTTATGTGCAAGTGGCTCTTTAGGCTACACGGCTTTGTATCTGTTTCATATTCTGATGCACGAGTTCGATGATGCGCTCGTGGTACTCGGTGTCTTGATTCATCAAGCCACGGCACTGAATGACCTTCATCGTTTCCGAGGATAGCTCGATGGTCTCTATCGGCTTGCCGTCAATACTTGCCGATAGAATAAGGCTCTTCTCCTTGAGGTGGTACTCATTAGTGAATACGCAATGGTGTAGAGCTTGTCCTTCCTCTATATACTCCTACACGCTCTCCAGCACTCGGATTTGGATGATCCCATCAGTGAAGGTGTAATCCCAAAGAATAGAGCTTTGAGTTTTTAGAATCGTGTTTCACCCTCCGTGCCTTCTTTCGTTTGTGCTCCTCTTGTTCTCGCTCTTGCCGGGCTCGCAACCTTGGGATAATCTCGTAGTGGGCTTGCTGTAAGTCTTCGGGGCAAACGTAGTGAGCGTTGTGCATATCTCGACCAAGCCTTATGAATATATCTACGTAGTCGTACCATAGGACAATCTCTGTGATGTTATAGCCTCTTCGGAGGCTCATCTTGTAGGCTAGCCAATAGTTACTCTACTTCTGCGGACGGCTGAGCAAGTAACGCAGGTGCTCGGTGCGTCTCGCTTTCATTAGGATCTTGACCGTCTGTGAGCAAGGCAGGGATAAGACTTGTATAGCAGAATTTGACCGATTGATGACAATTAGGCCCTAGGGGTAAGCCGTCAGGTCTATGGACTGCGTACAAAGAAAAATCGTTGTAAGACCATGCCTACAACGATTTACTCTTGTTTTGAAGGCTTCTCTGACAACCATTTTGCAGTCATTTTGAAGCCTCTTTTGCGGAGAGAGAGGGATTCGAACCCCCGGAGCCTTGCAGCTCAACGGCTTTCGAGACCGCCACAATCGACCACTCTGCCATCTCTCCTTTGGGTCTTTGCCTTAGCTCTGTAGAGTTAGGGATACTCTGGGCTAACGCGGTGCGAAGATACATATAAAATACTATTGCTTGCAAATATCCTCTGTGCCTGTCCTCTCTATACACCTGTATGGGGCCGTTCTCCCTCGCTATCCGTCGGGTGGGGGAAGAGTGAGTAGGGTGGGAGAGGACATACTTAGAGCGAAGGTGTGTACACGTGTGTACACTGTTGTGTACAGGCGGGTATACTACAGTGTACACACGTGTACACTTTTGCCCCTTAGGTAGTAGGTATACCCTGGGTGAGGATACCCCTCGGGTAGAGATGTTTCTATACAGTATGTGTGCTCCTGCCGAGGAGCATGCTCTGGGACTACTTTGTCCTCGACCTCTACAGTTTTCATGCCTTAGCCCTAGTGCTAAGGGAGGAGAGGGACGAATTGCGTATCTTTGCCCGTGACTTATGGGTAGACTCTTAGCTATAGACTATGGACAGAAGCGGTGCGGTGTCGCCGTCACTGATCCCCTACAGATCATCCCCGGTGGACTGGGGACGATCCCGACGCATCAGCTTCTAGACTTCGTGCTGGACTATGTGCAGCGTGAGGAGGTCGAGCGCATTATCATTGGCTACCCAAGGCAGATGAATAGCCAGGAGTCTGCCTCGATGAAGTATATCCGCCCCTTCGTGGGACGGCTTCAGAATGCCTTGCCCTCGATGGCTATCGAGTATCAGGACGAGCGCTTCACCTCCACCCTTGCCCAGAGGACGATCCGTGAGGCTGGCATTGGTCGGCGACGGAGAGAGACGGACAAGGGGCTCGTGGACGAAGTCAGTGCCGTCATCATCCTGCAGAGCTATCTGGAGGCTAAGAAGGGGCTTGGCCCAATCCATCTACCTGGCTAGATCCAAATCATTTATTACTCCAAAAGGAAATTATACACCCTATGAAGCTACCTATTTATATCTACGGCCATCCTGTCCTCCGAGAGATGGGGCAGGACATCACCCCTGAGTACGAGGGGCTCCAGCAGCTCATCGCCGATATGTGGGAGACGATGTACTTCTCTGAGGGTATCGGGCTTGCGGCACCTCAGATCGGGCGAGCTATTCGCCTCTTCGTGATCGATGCTGACCCGATGAAGGAGGACTTCCCCGAGTGTGCGGGGCTGAAGCAGACCTTCATCAATGCTCGTATCATCGAGCGGAGCGAGGAGACGCTCTCCGAGAACGAAGGCTGCCTAAGCATCCCCGGGATCAATGAGCGGGTCACACGCCCCTCGACCATCACCATCGAATATCTCGATGCGGACTTCCAGCCTCATCGGGAGACTTATTCGGGCTTTGCAGCACGTGTCATCCAGCACGAGTACGACCATATCGAGGGGATACTCTTCATCGATCAGATCGCTACTATCCGTAAGCAACTCATCAAGGGCAAGCTCACAAACCTCGCCAAGGGTAAGGTCTCGGCACACTATCGTGTCGTGACTGCACCACAGAAGCGTCGCTAGGATACACTACCCGGCGTAGCTACGCCGTTCATCCTATATAACACTGTAGACACGGCCTCATAACGATATAGTAGATGGTAAAAAGCTCCCTGAGGAAGCTTCAGCTCCTGATCCTTGCCCTTACGCTCGGTGCGCCACTGGCGCATGCGCAGATAGATGTCCACCAGGTGCTCTCTATCGGGCGAAACGCTATTTACTTCAACGACTATATCGTCTCTATGGGGTACTTCAACCAAGTGATAGGTCTTCGCCCTTGGATGGCAGAGCCCTATTTCTATCGCTCGGTAGCGAAGATTAACCTCGAGGACTATCGTGGAGCAGAGGCCGATGCTACGCTGGCGCTGGAGCGTAATCCCTTCCTGAGCAAGGCTTACCTCGTGCGTGGTATCGCGCGCTTCTCTCAGAAGGAGTACGAGGCCGCCATCGGAGACTTCCGACAGGGGCTGAGCCTATCCCCCTCGGACGTGGGGCTACGCTACAACCTCGCCATCGCCCAGCTCGAGGCCAAGCAGTATGCAGCTGTCGATAGCACGGCACATGAGCTGCTGCGCTTCTCCCCTCGTAACAAGGATGCCTACCGCCTACTCGCTCAGACGGCTCTCGAGCGTAAGGATACGGTGCAGGCACTACGTCAGGTGGAGGAGCTCCTGAAGCGTGACAGCCTCTACACCCCAGCCCTTCTGCTACGTGCTCAGGTAGCTGCTGACCGTCGGGACTATGCTACGGCCATGAAGGCGATCGATCAGGTGATCGGGATAGAGGGGGGCAATGCCAGCCTCTATGTCAATCGTGCCATCATGCGCTATCATCAGAATGACCTACGTGGAGCCATGCAGGACTACTCGGAGGCCATCAAGCTCGAGCCCTCTAATATTCCAGCCCGCAACAACCGTGCCCTCCTGCGCTCGCAGGTCGGTGAGTACAGCCCTGCTATCTCCGACTGGGATGAGGTCATCCGCCTATCCCCCAAGAACTATATCGCCCGCTACAACCGTGCCCTACTGCACATGCGTCTCGGGAACCCTCGTGCAGCCCTGCAGGATCTCAATGCTGTGCTGGAGCAGTACCCGATCTTCGGTGAGGGCTTCCTCGCCCGTGCCGAGGTCAAGCGTATGCTCGGCGATGTCAAGGGCGCTGGACGGGATCAGCTCCACGTCTTCGACCTGCAGAACAGCAAGCAGTATCGAAGTTCAGCTGCTAAGACCTCCAGAGACAAGACCAAGGAGCGGGATACTCGCAGCAAGGAGGATGAGGCCATAGAGAAGTACAACATGCTCGTCGAGACAGCGCCACGAGCAGAGACTGAGAAGCCCAAGTACACCAGCCAGGTGCGTGGACGGGTGCAGGATAGGGAGACGCAAGCGCTACCCAAGTCCAATATCACCCTCTCCTACTTCACCGAGGTCGATAAGGACGGCAACCAGACCCGCATCTACTACTCTCCTCTCTTGGATCGCTACAATGCCCAGCAGCTACAGCGAGACAAGCGCACCCCCCGTATCCTACTGCAGGAGCGCACGCTGGCTCTGTCCTCGGATCAGATCAAGGCACTAGAGCAGGATATCGCTCGCCTCTCTCGGGAGACTGCGGAGACAGCCTCGCTCTACCTGCGTCGTGGGATCGACTACGCCCTCTTGCAGGACCTAGACCAAGCCATCCTAGACTTCTCTCGTGCGATCAGCTTGGATCCAGCCTCACCCCTAGCCTTCTTCGCACGTGCTACGGCTACGATGCGTCGCTCCGAGGCCGAGCAGGGACGTATCCCCGAGGAGCACTCGCAGCAGGAGCGTGCTATCATCCGCTCGGCAGCCACGGGGGGTAAGGCGCTCCCCACGGCTCCCACAGCCACGACACCTGCCCTTCCTCGGACACCACGTCTGAGCGAGCAACCCGCCCTACTGGATCTCAATCGAGCCATCGAGCTAGATCCACAGTTCGCCTACGCCTACTACAATAGGGGCAATCTCTATGCCCGATCGGGGGAGGAGGATAAGGCACTGCTAGACTATACGAGAGCCATCGAGCTTAATCCAGCCTTCGCCGAGGGCTACTACAATAGGGGCCTGCTCTACCTCTCTCGTGGTAGGGTCGCCGATGGCGTGCGGGACCTGAGCAAGGCGGGTGAGCTAGGGCTCTACGAAGCCTATAGCTTCATCAAGAGGATGAATAAGTAACCTATTCGCTCAAAATGCGTACCTTAGCAGAGGCTCTGATGAGCAATTGCTAGAGTCAACGGTAATTAAATCCCACACTTATTAACCCCTAAAACGCTATGATCGAGACAATAGGAACGAACGCTGGTCTCATCTGGAATGCCCTAGACAAGCTAGGCAAGATGGACGTCAAAGCACTGAAGAAAGCCACGAAGCTACGCACGGACAAGGAGCTCTATGCCGCCCTTGGCTGGCTCGCCAAGGAGGGTAAGCTCCACTTCGATGAGGTCGGCGAAGAGCTCTTCGTGGAGCTAATCTACCTCTAGTAGGTCGCGCAGGGCCAGAGATGGCCTAGAAGAAGGAAGCCCCCACAGCATGTCTTGGATAGATATGCTGCGGGGGCTTCGATGTGTCGGGTGGTATCGTCTTACCTCCCCCCCTTGGGATCCTTATCGCCTTTTAGTCTCATACTGCTCCTTATCTATGTCCTATCTCCTCATGGGGGCTGGAGCGGAGAGGCTCAGTAGACAGCCTTGTAGCGACAGGGCGTCAGTCGGGGGTCGAGTACCCATAGCTCCAGATCTAGGAGGTCTAGGCTGAGCTGAGGCCTCGTCTGTAGGCGGAGGGTCGTCGCTAGTCGCTTGGCCGTGCGGGAGCGGGTATTGATGAGTATGGTCGTACGCTTGGGGCTACTCTGGTAGCCACTGAGGAGAGCGCCTAGCTCCACTAAGGTCGTAGCCTCGGAGGGGAGACGCTCTAGTAGGATGAGGTCATAGTCTCCACTCAGGGCGGTTGCCCCTGAGGCCTCCACCTGGTGTAGTACCTCTACATAGCCCGTACGGACGAGGTATAGGGGGACCATCGTCTGTTCTCCAGAGATGAGGAGGACACGCTGAGCCTGCTCCTCGTGCGCGATACGAAAGATCAGCTCTAGTGTGCGTGAGCTACGTATCGGACGTGGGCGCTCGGCTCGTGCCAGCTCCCGAGTATGGCGTCCGAGCTCCTCCCTCAGCTCGGCGAAGCAGTAGTAGGGGCGGCGGTTGCGGATGACCCTAGAGATCAAGTGAAAGGCATAGGGCGAGTGCACCCCATCCCCACGGCGATTGATGATGAGGCGCTTCGAGCGCTTCAGCCGACGGGTGAGTCCCTCTAGCCGAGGGAGCCTACGCCCCTTAGCTAATCGCCTCATGGATCTCTTCGCTAGGTACACCCTGTAGATAGCGGTAGAAGAGTGTGTGGTAGAGCATCCCTAGAGGGAGCGTAATGATCACACCGAGCCCTAGGGCTATCCCTCCGAGCAGGGATAGTGCCAGCTGGATGACTAGTAGGAGTAGGAGGGGGTAGAAGTGCCCGTCGGTGAGTCGCCAAGCTTCCTTGACGGATCGCCGTAGGCCTCCCTGCTCGATGTAGACCTGGGGGAGGAATGCGAGCCGCAGCACTAGATAGAGCCCTGGCACGATGAAGAGCACGAGCCCTAGACTACAGGCGAGCCCTAGGAGCAGGCCTAGGAGTAGTAGGGGGAGGAACTTGCGTAGAGCTACCCGGTAGGCACTCATCTGTACGCTCTCCTCGCCCCCTCGGGCTGTGATGTGTAGCACACGTATCTGTAGGACGAGTATTAGATAGGCATATAGGAGGGTGGGGGCGGATAAGAGGCCGAGGCTGAGCCATGGCGCTGTCGTAGGGGCGGGGGCACTCGCTAGCTGCCCTTGGGCGAAATAGAACCCATAGACGCTCAGTAGGATGAGGACGAAGATGAGTACCGAGAGTCCGTAGAGTCCCTTGTGGCTCTGCAGTAGCCGATAGGCTTGCTTGAGCGCTTGACCATGAGCGAAGGGGGGGAGTGGATGCTGGATCATTGCTCTTAGGATGAATATTATCGTGGACGTAGATGCTATGTAGCGTTTATAAGGACAAATATACGTATTTGTGGGGGCTTGTGTACACTTTCCTTGCTATTTCATTACCTTTGTCGCGGGATTGTGATCCCAGTGAGCAGATTTGTTTCACCTATTAACTTTGAGACGATAATGAAGAAGTTTATTTTGGCTTGTGCCTGCGCCTTTGCGCTTGGCGTCAGTGTATCCGCCCAGACACCTCAGAAGAAGGAACCCGCGAAGACCTGCTGTAGCCCTGGTGCTAAGAGCTGTGACTGCAAGGCTGGCTCGGCCTGTGAGAAGGACGGCAAGAAGACCTGCAAGAACGCTCAGTCCAAGGAAGCCGCTAAGTGCGACAAGATGGACGGTGCCAAGTGCGACAAGAAGGACGGCGCCAAGAAGTCCTGCTGCAAGGATGGTGCTAAGTGCGACAAGAAGGACGGCGCTAAGAAGTCCTGCTGCAAGGATGGTGCCAAGTGCGACAAGAAGGACGGCGCCAAGTGTGACAAGAAGGACGGTGCTAAGGGGTCCTGCTGCAAGGACAGCGCTAAGAAGGCAGACCAAGCAGAGAAGATGTAGTCCACCTCCTACGAGATCATACACGACTAGCCAGAGGCGATCCCTAGAGATGGGGGTCGCCTCTGCTCCTTTTCGCCCCTCTGCTCCATCTGCCATTACTGTCTATGGAGACTCATGGGCGGGGAAGAGAGCTAGAGATACCTACGTCAGGGGAGGGATGAGGTAGATGACATATCCGTATCTTTGTGGAGTGCCCCACCGGTATCGGATTACCCCGAAGGGGGGCACACATGTCTCACACAACTACTAAGTATCGATATGGGAAAGAACATATTCCAGGACGTACTCCGTTCGTTCGGCTTCAGCTCCAGCGATGACTCCACCAGCAGCGATCACCCTCAGGCTACATGCGATGCCCTGCACCCCACTCTGCTCGCTGGGGTCTACTACTATCGTGGGTACGGAGGGGTAGAGGAGGTCGATCGGCTCGTCAAGCGCTATGGCAAAGGATTGATTGAGGGCTACTCCTACTTCTTCATCGATCCCTTCGAGGGAGAGCGTGTCGGCAGTGTGCTCGCTATGCTACGGCATGACTGGCGTATCACCGACGTCGCTTCGCTCCAGGCGATGCTCTCCAAGCTCAAGACCCAGGAGTCCGAGCACAAGGCTTGGGACTTCGCCCGTGCTGTACATGTCTCGTGGGCTAGTGTCCGTGCTGGCTTCATCTCCCTGCCTGATGCCGAGTCCTATCAGAGGGAGATCCTCTCCCTCGCTCAGGCTAAGTACTCCGACTGGGCTACGTACTTCCAAGACTTCCTCGATGGTCGTATCGCTTGGGATCCCGAGAATGAGTATGGTGGCCAGGCTGAGCTTGAGGCGACTGTCAGAGACCTCCTCGGCTCCCCTGTCTCCATCTATAAGGTTATCCCTCTAAGGTAGTCCCTCCGCCTTCGCACGAAGGCTGTCCCCCTACGATCCCTCCGAGAGGTCGCACCCCGAGTCCTGTGGGACGGGGTGTGACCTCTCGCTCTTTGTGACTAGGCATTCCTCCTCTGCCCCTCGTCCTACCCGAGGTATGTAGTGTCTAGGTGGAGGGGTACGGCCTCTCCCTCCCCTCCTACAGCGCACACCGTCCCTCTATAGGAGCCCGTGAGATGCCGAAGAGGCAATATTTCTGAGGATCTGGTGATAATGATATGCATATATATATATATACTTATCTTTGTGGTGCACCTCACCAATATAGGATCGTCCTAGAGGTGCATTCAAGTCTCATCCAAAATAATGACAACATGAGAAAGAACGTACTCAAGACCGTACTCCTCGCTCTGCTCGCAGTAGTAGGTCTCGCCTCCTGCGGAGGCTCCTCATCCTCCTCGTCCAACGGCCAGAATAATGCCGAATACGATGCCCTGCGCCCAACCCTCCTCGGTGGGGTCTACTTCTACCGTGGCTATGGTGGGGTACAAGCCGTAGATAGTCATATCAAGAGCGGCGGTGTGGAGCAGATCGAGGGCTACAAGCAGCTCTTCATCAACCCCTACGAAGAGGAGACTGCCTCTAATGTAACTGGTATGCTCAGGAAGGACTGGAGCGTCACTAATGCAGATGAGCTCAAGGCTCAGCTCGAGAAGCTCAAGACTCAGGAGTCCGAACACAAGGCTTGGGACTTAGCTCGTGCCGTGAATATCTCCTGGGCTGGTCTCCGTGTAGGCTACCTCACTCAGGCTGAGGTCGAAGCCTACCAGAAGGAACTCCTCGCTCTAGCTCAGGCCAAGTACCCTGACTGGACTGCGTACTTCAACGACTTCCTCGCTGGCCGTACGGCTTGGGATCCCAACGATGAATACGGTGGCAAGGCTGAACTAGAGTCCGTCGTCAAGGACATCCTCGAGTCCCCTGTCTCTATCTATAAGGTAATCCCTCTGAAGTAAGCCCCCTTCGATAGAAGAACTTCTTCTCTGAGGTCGTACCCTCAGTCCCTCTGGGACGGGGTACGACCTTTTCCTTTTTCCCTCTCCGCCCCTTCGAGTCGCTTCTCTCTCCCTCTACCCTACACCCTTCTCGCTACGTCGTACTCCCCACTTTGTGGTATCGTTCACCCCGAGGTAGGAGGGTGGGGGAGTTTCTCTAGCTAGATAGCTCTGTGTCAGGCGTTCCGATCGGGCTGAGACGTTCATACCGAGAGCGTGACTGCGCTCTCGGTATGAGCGTCTCCATCACCTTACATAGGTGACGAGAGCCTTCTTACCGAGACCGCTCCGACGATGATACTATGTTCGTTTTAGCCTGCTTGGGGTGGGCTAATAGTTGAGCTGAATATTGGCCGAACCATCCCACTATCCCCGCTTCTAGCTCCCCACTGCCCCAGCTCCCTGATCCCCCTATCGCCCGGGTCGTCGCCCAAGGGCTGCATCCTTGCCCGAGCACTAGAGTAGTGGTATGCCTCCTTTATTGCCTTGATTACTTGTGTCTGGAGCTTCATTGATCGAATGCTTATCTTCCTCGAGATCTTCCTCGGGATAATTGTGCTCTCGACCGTATCTTTGCGGAATGATAGGGGCTTCTCTTGGAAGTCCTCGAGCTGGGCTATTATTGATGGCTAAGAAAGAAGTACAAACCGATATATAGATATGCAATAATATTTATGGATGAGTTATTGGTGTTTTCGGACAATAAGACAGGGGATAAGGTCGGTGTGTATTATAATACCTGGTTGTTTATAATCAGATGTATACTAGTGGAGTATGCGCATAAAACGACCAAAGAGGTGGACGAGATCCTAAAGAAGCGATACTACCAAAAGCCCCAAAATTATGAGGACGCCCTATGTATAAGTCATGAGACAGAGTACCATTGGGCTATGCTCGGAGCCTATGGTGAACGGTATTGGTTGAAGGGGATTAGCGCCCTAAGTCCGATCGACTATGATGAATGGTATAACGACTGTATAAGGCAAAACAAGTTGCACAGCCCTATTAAATGGTTTTGATACCTACCACGCAGGAATGAGTAGTGGCACACCTTTTCCCTCGGATTGATAGCTGGTATTTGGGCTTTATTACCCCTGGATATAAGGCTTGTTGAATCCTACAGCCCGTGGACGTTAGTCCGCTGGCTGTCGCTTTTTATTCCGACGATTGCCTCTACGAGGAGAAGGGTGGTGGGCAGGGCTGATGCATGAAATCACCTTAGTGCGAGGGCAAGGTCGTGGGGGAGCATACGCCGAAGATAGAAGTACCCGTATCCTAGGTGTAGAGATCCCCAGCGTATACCTCCTACCTAGGAGGGATGAGTGTACACGTGTGTACACTACTGTATACCCACGTGTACACAACAGTATACACGCGTGTACACAAGTGCGCTCTAAGTATCTTCTCTGTAGGGCTTGCTTGTATGTCTATCCCTTTGGGGGTAATGCCTAGGATCTTTAGGGATAGGCTAAGGCTCCCTGGGATCTAAAATGATACCCCCGAAGATCCAAAGGCAGGAGTGCGAGCGAGATTATGCGTTGGCTCTGAGGTGTATGGGCTAGGGGAAGGCTCATTTGTGTGATTATATCTATCTTTGCGTGCAAATTGTCCATGGTCTGTCCGTATGGTTGCTATTTTAGCTGATCAGTGTAAGGGCGATGGACGAGCTGATATATCCTAAGGAATAATGGGTGCGCCCAATACAAAACAGTCTACGACGCTCCGCTACTCGCGTCTCTTGAGCTTCGTCAGTATCACTGTCTCGCTCTTCATGCTCGGGGCTCTGGGGCTGGTCTACGCTCTGGAGCAAGGGCTGAGTGGGGAGGTGCGTGAGCGTGTCTCCTTCACCGTGGAGCTCCCACGCGAGGGAGAGCTTACCGCAGAGGAAGCAGTAGCACAGCTCCGTGCACTACCCTATGTACGTCAGGTCGAGCTCATCTCCTCCGATAGTGCTGCCCGTAGCCTCACCGATATCCTGGGCGAAGATCCTACGAAGGTGCTTGGCTACAACCCCCTTCCCCCGCTTGCCAAGGTACATCTGCACGCAGCCTATACCCACCCCGATAGCCTACGCTTGATCGCACGGCAGAGCCCCCTGCTCCGTACGGCCGAGGAGCTGAACGACCAGGAGGGACAGTGGGCCTCGGCAGCAGCGAACCTCCAGACGATACGTATGGTACTCTGGTGTATCCTCGTGCTCAACCTCCTAGTGAGCTTCCTGCAGATCAATACCGCCACGGGGCTCGTCATCTACTCCCAGCGGATGCGTATCCGTACCCTCTCACTCATCGGAGCTACGGCTGGCTTCATTGGCCGGCCCTTCGTGGTGCGGGCGATGCTAGACGGCTTCCTCGGGGCTCTAGTTGCCCTAGCTCTACTGGGGGGCGGGATCTATGGTATCTATAGGGGCTTCGGCTTCGACCTCCTAGCCTACAGTCCCGTTGTCCCCTTGGTCGGGGTGATCCTCATGATCCCCCTCGTCGGGGTCTCGGTGAGCTTCGTCTCCTCCTGGAGGGCTACTCGCAAGTACATCCACATGGATGAGGGCAAGATCCACCTCATCTAGTCCGAGGGGAGCACTTCGTCACGCTTACACATACAGCATCATTACATCATGCTTTATAATAAAAAGAACTACATCCTAATGGGCATCTCTGCCCTGCTGATTATCGTGGGCTTCGTCCTGATGTCTGGTGGGCAGAGCGAGGACCCACGAGCCTTCAGTCCCGATATCTTCAGTAGCCGTCGTATCGTCCTAGCGCCGATCGTATGCCTCTCGGGCTTCATCCTGATGGTCTATGCTATTCTCGTCCATGGAGGCGGGGATAAGAGCACGGAGAAGGAGGCTAAGGAATGACCATCCTCGAGAGCATCATCCTAGCGATCGTCGAGGGACTGACGGAGTTCCTCCCCGTCTCCTCGACTGGTCATATGATCCTCACGGAGGGCATATTGGGCATGCAGAGCACGCCCTATCTCAAGGCCTTCACGGTGATGATCCAGTTCGGCGCTATCCTCTCCGTGGTAGCCTATTACTTCCGCCGCTTCCTCCCCTTCCCTATGCTGGGGATGAAGCCCGATGAGACGACGAGTCTCGGGGGCTGGCGCTTGTATGGGCTGATGATCGTGGGCTGTATCCCAGCGGCTATCTTCGGTGCTCTGCTGAGTGACCAGATCGATATGCTCCTGGGGAACACTTGGGTTGTCCTAGGGATGCTGTTCCTCGGGGGGATCCTCATGGTGTACTTTGACCGCCTCTTCGGTACTAGAGAGGAGCGTCGTGTGACGGTACGCAATGCCTTCGTCATCGGTCTCTTCCAGTGCCTAGCGATGATCCCTGGAGTTTCCCGCTCGATGGCGACGATCTTCGGGGGGATGCAGCAGGGGCTGAGTCGTAGGCAGGCCGCTGAGTTCTCCTTCTTCCTCGCTGTGCCGACGATGTTCGGTGCGACCCTGCTCAAGGGGTACAAGCTCTATAAGGAGCTCGGGGTGGAGATCTTCCGTGACAACTGGCAGACCCTGCTCGTGGGCAACGTAGTGGCCTTCGTTGTCGCCCTGCTCGCCATCAAGTTCTTTATCGACTTCGTAGCCAAGTACGGCTTCCGCCACTTCGGCTACTATCGTATTGCCCTCTCGGTAGGGATCGCTATCGCCCTGCTCGCAGGTGCACACATCTCGCTGAGCTAGATGCCGGAGCAGCTAGACCTCATCGCTGGGGCTACAATTGCCCTAGATAAGCCCCTCGGGTGGAGCTCCTTTAGCCTAGTCAATAAGTTTAGGTACGAGGCTTGTCGCTACCTCGGCATTCGCAAGCTCAAGGTCGGTCACGCCGGGACGCTTGATCCCCTAGCCACAGGTGTGATGATCCTCTGCACGGGACGGCATACCAAGCTCATCGAGCAGCTCCAGTCGGGGCGTAAGGAGTATATCGCTGATATTCGCCTCGGGCAGACGACGCCGACCTACGATATGGAGAGTGAGCCTGATGCCTTCTTCCCGACAGAGCATATCACCGAGGAGCTCGTCCGGACGAAGCTCCTCGGGTTCGTCGGCGAGATCGAGCAGGTGCCCCCTGCCTTCTCCGCAGTGAAGGTGGATGGGAAGCGAGCCTATAAGCTAGCCCGCAAGGGGCGAGAGTTTGAGCTCAAGGCCAAGAAGCTCACGATCGACGAGATCGAGCTCCTAGCCTACGCTCCCACACAGATCCAGATACGTGTGGTCTGTAGCAAGGGTACCTACATCCGAGCCCTAGCCCGAGACATAGGCCTCGCTCTCGGCTCGGGGGGGCACCTTACCGACCTTCGCCGTACACGGGTCGGGGACTATAGCCTAGAGCAGTGCTACCGAGTGGAGGATATACGTCACTTCCTCGCCGAGCACGTCGCTCCACTAGATGATACAAACGAATAACTACTCCAGACAAGATAGATAGAAATGAAGGATACTAAGCTGAGTCACTTCGAGCTCGACATCCCAGATAGCCTGATCGCCAAGAAGCCTGCTACCTTTCGTGACGAGTCCCGTATGCTCGTCCTGCACCGAGGTAGTGGGGAGATCGAGCACCGACAGTTCAAGGACGTACTCGACTACTTCCAGCAGGATGATGTCTTTGTCTTCAACGATACGAAGGTCTTCCCCGCTCGTATGTACGGCAACAAGGAGAAGACCGGAGCCCAGATCGAGGTCTTCCTCCTACGCGAGCTTAACCCTGCCCTCAAGCTCTGGGACGTAGTCGTAGACCCTGCCCGTAAGATACGCATCGGCAACAAGCTCTACTTCGGCAAGAACGATGAGCTCGTAGCGGAGGTCATCGACAATACGACCTCCCGAGGGCGTACCCTACGCTTCCTCTATGATGGGACTCCCGAGGAATTTCGCCGTGTGCTCTACTCTATGGGCGAGACTCCACTACCGAAGTACATCAATCGTAGCCCCAATAGCGAGGATGCCCACCGCTATCAGTCCCTCTTCGCTCGTCACGAGGGGGCTGTCGTAGGGCCTGCAGCGAGCTTCCACTTCAGCCGTGAGCTCCTGCTACGTATGGAGATACGTGACATCCACAAGGCCTTCATCACCGTGCACAATGGACTAGGTAACTACCGGGACATCGACGTCGAGGATCTGACGAAGTACAAGATGGAGAGCGAGCAGATCATCATCCCCGAGGAGGCCTGCACTATCGTCAATAAGGCGAGCGACGCAGGGCGCAACATCTGTGCCGTCGGTACCTCGGTGCTACGAGCTATGGAGACCGCAGCTGGGACGGAGCGACACCTCAAGGCCTTCGATGGCTGGACGAGTCGCTTCATCTTCCCTCCCTATGACTTCAACGTCCCCAACGCTCTGGTGACGAACTTCCATATGAGCAAGTCTATCCTACTGATGATGACGGCAGCCTTTGGAGGGTACGAGGAGACCATGCAGGCCTATGCCGTGGCTCTCAAGGAGAAGTACCGCTTCGGAGCCTATGGCGATGCCATGCTCATCGTAGACTAACCTACGGCTTCTACCCGCTTGCTCCTCTATGCCCCAGCTCTATCTGGCACTAGGTAGTAACGAAGGGGACCGAGAGGTGCTCCTCTACCGCGCTATAGACGCTATCGGTGTGTCCATCGGGCATATCGGTAGCGTCTCTTCATTCTACGAGACGGCTCCCTGGGGCTTCGAGAGTCCTCATCCCTTCCTCAATGCAGCCCTCAGCCTCACGACCCAGCTTACCCCAGAGCAAGTGCTTGACCGGACTCAACAGATAGAACGACAGCTGGGGAGAAAACAAAAGAGCAGCCTCGGTAATTACCAAGACCGCCCTATAGACATCGATCTACTGCTCTACGATAGCCTCGTCCTCGATACCGAGAGACTGACTCTACCACATCCCCTCCTACACCGCCGTGCCTTCGTCCTTGATCCGCTGGCGGAGATCGCCCCTCATCTATACCACCCCTTACTAGGAAAGACCATACGTGAGCTACAGCTGGAGCTCTACGCCATAGATACGTCCCAGCCTAGCCTCTAGTTCCTCCCAGCGCCCTAGGCGAATGGAGAGCCGTAGGCGACACGTCTCCCGAAAGTCCTGCTCTAGGATCGTCGCTCCGAGCTCCTTGACCTGACGCATCACGACCCCCATAAGGTCGTAGGCGAAGAGGACATTACACTCTTGCTCTAGGATACATTCCCTTCGCTCTGCACCCTCCAGTGCCGCTAGTGTCGCCTCTCGGTAGGCCTCGATGAGTCCGCTAGTGCCGAGCTTTACCCCACCGAAGTAACGTATGACGAGGACGATCAGATTGGTCAGTCCCTGGGAGATGAGGATCCCTAGTATGGGCTTGCCCGCTGTTCCCGAGGGCTCTCCATCATCATTGCTTCGTGTCCGCTCTCCAGTCGGGTCTAGTCGGTAGGCCCAGCATACGTGTCGGGCATCGAAGTACTTTGCCCTGAGCTCCTGCACACGGGCAAGAGCCTCCTCTTCGCTCGTGACGGGGAAGGCAAAGGCCAAGAACTTACTTCGCTTCTCTGAGTATTCACCACTTGCCTCTCGGGCAAGTGTCCAGTAGCTATCCTCTTGCATCTAAAGTCGTCTATAGGGGTCTTATCAGTGGCAAAGATACGGTATTACTGGGGGATAGGGTGGGGGATACGGCGTGAAGAACCCCGTATGTACGGGGAGAAGCATAAAGACTTTTGATTATTCTTTGCAAAAATTTGGTGGTATTAAAATTATCCGTATCTTTGTAGTGTGTTTTTCATGGTATTAGATTTAAGGTTAACATGAATAGGGGCTGTCGGGAGACAGCCCCTATTTGCATGTATTAAGTCTAGATATCTGGGCGAAGGTAGGCGTCTCATAGAGAGGAAGATAGATGCGTGGGTGAGCGCGGGATGACTTTCATTGGATACCTCACGGCACCTCCTTTGTGACGCTACGATCCTATTTCTCCCCACTGCCTGCTCCGTTACTTTTTTACTTCCCTGTCCTTACTCCCTTCTTCTTGTGGGTCTCGCTCTTTCGCTCCAAGTATAAATAAATACAAGGGGTAAGGTACTGATGTCGTACCTTACCCCTTGTAGTCGCTGGTGTCGTGCTCAGCCCTGCGATGGTCTCGGGGGGACTTGAGTGACCTTGACCTTATCCTTGGTGACGTAGCAGAGCCACCCCTTGACCTCTCGATAGCCCATGCGCTGTAGGAGGGATAGGTAGCCCTGGATCTGGCTGTAGTAACGCTTGTCGAAGTGCCCAAACTTGTAGTCAATGATCTCTACGGAAGTCTGGCTTCTATCGCCTCCCTGACCTCCATAGAAGACGATACGGTCAGGGCGCCGACTACCCTCTAGTCCACCTCCGATGATGGCACTCTCCGTCTTGACGATGCCGGAGCCATCGAACCATCGGGCGCACTCGGGGGCGGAGACGATCCGCTGTAGGCTCTGTCGTACCTCCTCCTCTTCGCTTGGGGCGATCAAGCCCTCGGTCACCGCTCGCTCGGTCGCTGCCTGTATATCCTGTGCGGTCTCTATCTCGGCTAGGATGAGGTGCATGGTGTGCCCATACCTTAGCTGTTGCTCTTCGGAGAAGTAGTCAAGCCCCTTACGGAGGATAGAGATACGATCCGTGATGGGATGGGAGATGATGGAGTCTATACGTAGGAGAGACTCCTGTGTCCCAGAGGGGCTGGTCTGTCGCTGGGGAAGCTGAGGATAGCCCGTGGGGGAGCTGCCCTGCTCCTCGGTGATAACCTCAGCGGGCAGCCTCTGCCATAGGGGGCTCCCATCGATCTTCGTAGCGAGGAGTCCCTTGATGTCCTTGGGGAGGTCTGCGGGTTGCCCCTGCTCCTTTCCGTCCTGATCGCCTTTCCCCTTTTTGCTTTTCTTCTCCTTCTTTCCCTCCTTCTCCTCTGCAGCCTTGGGTATCCAGAGGTGTAGCTCCTCCTTGGCTCGGGTGGTAGCTACGTATAGGAGGTTGAGCGCATCGAAGGTGTAGCTCATCTGCTCCTGGAGATACTCGAGGGCGAAGAAGGTATAGTAGAGCCTGCTGCTATACTTGATCGGGAGCTTAGCGATCCCCTCCATGGGAATCTTCGCTGTCTTGCCTCGGCTCTCGCACCAGAGGATGTTCTCTAGTTGTGGAGAGGCGTCTAGCTCCCAACCTAGGTCGGGTAGGAGGACGACGGGGAAGCCTAGTCCCTTAGACTTGTGTATGGTCATCAGGCTACAGGCCTGCTCGTTGGTCGGTGTGAGGATACGCTCCCCAGCGCCGATCTCCTTCCAGTACTCTAGGAAGCCGGGGATGTCCGCAGACTGCTCTGTCTCCCAGGTGTAGAGCATATCTAGGAGGTGCACGACGTAGGCACTCTCCTCATCGGGGAGTATCGAGTGGAAGAGGTGGATGATCTCCTCGGCGGACTCATAGGGACCCCTTCGGCCGATGGTCCGTAGCTGTGCGAGCGTCTCCTCATTGAGGGGGGGCGGGGGAGTCGCTCCGCCCGTACCCCCGGCCAGCTGGCTATAGAGCTCCTGTAGGAGAGCTCGCTGTAGTCCGTCTCCATTGCTGCTGATGTAGGCGAGGGCGGCTATGATGAAGCGGGTGGAGACAGCATTGCTGACGAGGAGTGCCTCCTGAGAGATGAAGCTGAGGGAATAGCCCTCGCACTTCTCTCGGGGGTAGGCCTGTAGGATCTCTGCGATGTCGGTCGCAGTCTTCTTGCTACGTACGAGGATCGCGATATCCATCGGTCGGTAGCCTCGCTTCTGTAGATCTATTAGGACGAGGGGGATCTGGTCGAGGGCTCCCTGCTGGGTCGCCTCATCGCCCTCCTCGCTACGGGATTGCCTAGACTGCCCACCCTTCGTCTCCTGGGGGGTATACTCGTGGATGGCGACGAGTCCCTTAGTCTCGCGCTTCTGCTCGGGCACCTGTTGTACTACATCTGCATAGGCCTCCAGATGCTCTCGGAGGGTCTTCTGTAGGCATTCCTTCACCTCCCCTCTGGGAGCAGGTCTTTTGGGGGGCTCTCCTGAGGGGAGAGTAGACGCTGCGGACTCCCCTCCCTCGTCTGTGGTGGGGATGGTGTCCTCCTCTAAGGCTATGGCGAGCTGGGGGAGCCCAGCGATACGATCGGAGAAGATTTGGTCTAGGAGGTGGATGATCCGCAGGTAGAGCTGGTTGTTGAACTCGATGATCTCAGGTACGCTACGCCAGTTCTCCTGTAGGCTAGTCTGCCGGACGGACTTAGCGAAGTCCCTCGGGACGGCACTAGTCAGTAGGGTACTGTCGGAGTTGCGGAAGCGGTAGATGCTCTGCTTGGCATCCCCCACGACGAGGCTGTCGTAGCCTGAGTCCATGGACTCCTGCAGTAGAGGGCGAAAGTTGGCATACTGTAGCCTGCTCGTGTCCTGGAACTCGTCGATCATATGGTGGTAGATCTTCGTCCCTATCTTCTCATAGAGGAAGGGAGCATCCCCCTCTGTATCTCCTAGGAGGCTCGAGATGAGGGTAGGGGCATCAGCTAGGAGCATCGTCCCCTGCTCCTGCTTCAGCTCCTGGAGCTTGTTGTCGATGTCGATGAGCAGTCCGTAGCGACCGAGGTATCCATAGATGGCGAGAGCCGTCATGTAGACCCGTCCCTCCTCCCGACAGAGCTTGTCGAACTCCCGCACGTTGTCTACGATAGAGGCGAGCTGGGGCTCTAGTTGGGCTCTGTAGCGCTCTAGTTTATCTTTTGCTAGGAGCTGTCCTAGCTGTTCCTCTAGGTCGCTTGCTTGGCATATCTTCTGTAGGGTCGCACGGTCGGAATAGAACCCCTTGCTAGCACTCTCGAAGATCTCGCCCGAGGCCTTGATACAGCTCTTGAGTGCCCCTAGGGGGGATCTCGTGCTACCGCCCTTGAGGTCCTCGGGGGGGATACCTGATGCCTGGAGGGCTTGGAGGGCATTGGTCGCTAGGCGCTTGGCCTTTGCTCGAGTCTCGTCTATTATCTTCTTTAGTGCTCGCTGTAGGTTAGCGATCGCCTCCTTACTCGGTAGTCCCTCCTCTTGGCGGAGGTGCTTCACGGGCTCTACCTCCAGCTGCTTGGCGAAGTGCTCTAGGCTCTTCTCGATATGGTAGCTCTTCCCGGAGCTGAGGTTGTCCTCTGCGAGGGCTTGGATCCACGCTCCGATAGGGTTGTCTGGGTGCCTCTTGCTCGGGTCGGACTTATCTACATCCTGATCCGCTAAGACCTCTAGTACGGCTTGGTGTAGGAGCGTACTGCTCTCGATCTGGACGCGTAGCCCCCCGGTGACTCCTAGCTCGTAGGCAAAGGAGCGGACGACCTCCTGAAAGAAGGAGTCGATCGTGCGCACTCTGAAGCTCGTATAGTCCAGCAGTAGGGCATGGAGTACCCTCTGGGCTCGGTGCTGTAGTTGTCCCTCATCGAGGCGCAGAGCCTGGCTAAGCTCAGCGAAGAAAGGAGAGTCCTCGGGGCTCTTGGCTAGGCCATAGAGCTCCTGGGTGATACGCTCCTTCATCTCCGCCGTAGCCTTGTTGGTGAAGGTCACCGCCTGGATGTGTCTAAAGGTATTCGGGTCGTCGGACGATAGGGCTAGTCGTAGGTATTCACGGGTCAGTGTGTGGGTCTTCCCCGACCCTGCTGAGGCGGTATAGAGGTCAAGAGCCATGCTTCTCTCTGGATATAGTCGTGGGGCTCGGGGTTAGTAGTCCTCGGTGGTATCGATCTTCTCATCGTCCCGACTACGATTGTGGTAGTAGCGACGTAGCGGATTGCGTGTAGCCTCGTCATACCGGCGTCGGGCACGATAGATGTCTAGTGCATAGTAGATGGCTTCGCGCATCGAGGTCGGATCGGCTATCCCCCTACCTGCTATGTCGTATCCCGTCCCGTGGTCGGGCGAGGTGCGGACGAACTGTAGGCCGAGGGTGACATTGACCCCCTCACCCATGTAGAGAGCCTTGAAGGGAGCTAGACCCTGATCGTGGTACATGGCTAGGATCCCATCGAAGGAGTCCATACGACCATTGCCCCAGAAGCCGTCCGCGGCATAGGGGCCAAAGGTGATGATCCCAGCCTCGAAGGCCTTGGCTATGGCTGGCTGGATGATCGTCTCCTCCTCCCGACCCATGAGCCCCTTGTCCCCAGCGTGGGGGTTGAGGGCTAGGACGGCTAGCCGAGGCTTCGTGATGCCGAAGTCCCGCTGCAGTCCGGCCTCCAGTAGGCGTAGCTTCCTCAGGATAAGCTCCTCACTCAGCGCCGAGGCGACCTGCTGTAGGGCGATATGCTCCGTGGCGAGGGCTACACGGCAGTCCCCTGCAGCGAGTACCATTAGGGACTCTCCTGGGGTCGTTGCCCCTACGCTCTCCAGATACTTCGTATGTCCGTTGAAGGGGAAGACCTCGCGGGGCATCACTGCCTTGTTGATCGGGGCGGTGACGAGCACATCGCATAGCCCGCTACGTATATCTGCCACAGCCCGCTCTAGTGCCATGAAGGCACTGTAGCCAGCCTCCTCCTTCGGCTCTCCCATACAGACGGTCTCCCGTCCCTGGGTGCAGTCGATGAGGTTCAGTACACCCGACTTAGCCTCCTGTGGGCTCGTGATGGTGTGCCAGGAGACTTGCTCGAGCCCTAGCTGACTGCGCCAGAAGGCTGCTACGTGCGATGAGCCGTAGAGGATAGGGGTACAGAGCTCGCAGAGGCGATCATCCTCGAAGATCTTGAGGATGAGTTCATAGCCGATACCGTTGATGTCGCCATGTGTGATGGCTACACGTATCCGTTGTCCGTCCATCTGAGGTCGCCGTCTTAGAAGCCCTTGGTGAACTTGGCCGTGAGGATGCTCTTCGGGTCGAAGTCCTTGACCGATCTAGGACGGAAGCTATAGAGGGCAGCCTCCATCATGCGTATGAGGTGGAGCTTGTCCTCGTTGGGACGGTAGACGAAGCCCTCGACGACGTAGACCTTGCCGGCCTGCTCATCGACGACGGCTTGGCAGACGAAGGGGCCCCCCATCATCGCTCCGCCCGTCATCTTCCATAGTCCTCTGACCTCTGCCCGTGCCTTCGAGTCTCCGAGCTGTACACGGCGGTAGAGGAGGCCATAGTTCTGCTCCGTGCAGGGGTAGGAGCCCTCGAACTCACCCGAGATATTCATCCTCAGTACAGAGTCTCGCTTGGCGACGATGGCATCTAGGCTGATGTCCTTGTCGGAGTGGTAGGGATAGCTGTAGACGAGGAGGTCGTGGCGACTACGCATGGAGGCATTGGACATCCAGAGGAAGTCCTGGCCGACCTTGCTACTACGGATATCCTCGGGGACGTTCACCCGATAGCCGAAGAGGCTGTCCGCCTTCTCCAGAGCCTGCTGGCTGTACTGCTTGCTGAGGAGCTCACCGAAGAGGAAGAGTTCGTGGCGCAGGAAGAGGTTCATGATCGCCTCACCATCCCGCTTGGTGTAGTTGATGACCGAGTCGGGGGAGGGGGAGGTGATACGTAGTACGATCTGCCCCTTGGCCCAGTCGTCGTAGCTGTACTTGAGAGCGGTCTGGGTGTAGCGCTCGGCGTCCACATCTACGATGAGGACATTGCGTACCAGCTGCATGAAGCCCGTGAAGGACTGCGTAGGGATACGAGAGATACGTAGCGAGGGTTCACTCTGGGGAAGCGAAGGGGCATCATCCTCTAGTAGGTCGTAGAGGGCAAGCCCCATGGGGGACTCGAAGTACTCTTTGTTCATCACGAGCATGAGCTCCCCGGGCTTGCCGGTGGAGTTCTGCTGGAGGACAGAGCCTCCGGACTTGGACTTACAGCTCGTGAGGGGGAGTAGAGCTAGGCTGAGCAGTAGGGTCAGCGTGAGAGGCCATCGTTTCATCGTCCGTTATATTTATGTGGTTTGTATTCCGTGATAGATGCTATCTGTATATGTAGGCAAAGATAACGAAACTAGGGGGAACAGCTTCCGGAGTACGGTGTGATCTCGATCTTCTCATCCTCCGTCCTAGGTCTCCCTCAGGGGCTTGTCTCGTCCGGGGGCGCTAGGGAGCTTTTCGGGCTCGACGCTAGAGACTCGTCTGCCTCCTCTCTCCCGAGCTATCTGTGGCCCTCCAGAGCCTACGTATGATCTCGCTCACACACTCCTGCCTTTGGATCTTCGGGGGTATTATTTTATATCCCAGGGAGCCTTAGCCCACCACTAGAGATCCTACATATTATCCCCAAGGAATAGACCTACAAGCGAGCCCTACAGAGGATATACTTAGAGCGCACTTGTGTACACGCGTGTATACTGTTGTGTACACGTGGGTATACAGTAGTGTACACACGTGTATACTCATCCCTCCTAGGTAGGAGGGATTCGCATGGCATATCTATACTAGGACATAGATACTTCTATCTTCGGCGTATGCTCCCCCACGACCTTACCCTCGCACTATAGTGATTTCATGCGTCAGCCCTGGTGGTACCCCCTCCCCCCCCCTCATTCTTCACTCCGTTATCTCCTTATGTATCTGTGCTATATGAGGGCACGCCTAGGGGGTAAAAACGCTCTTACCGAGAGCGTCTCTGCGCTCTCGGTAAGAGCGTGTGAGCGTTCTTTATAGGAACGCATGAACGATCTTTATAGGAGCGCAAAGGCGCTCTTTATAGGAACGTAAGGGAGGGGCTCGGGAGGCCCGATGTAAGGGGCTTGGGACAGCCCCTGTGGCAGAGCTCTCTGCCCGTTTCGATCTGTCTCATCCCACAGGTTGGGGAGCCCGTACAGCCGTCGCCTCGCCGAGAGGAGATAGATCCCCCTACCCGGGCTATCTGTGCGGCAGCTCTCGTCACGGCGATACCATCATCGGGCTTATGGGACGAGCTTACCAGAGGTGGGCATTGGCTCCCGCTACCTCGTAGCAGGTGGGCTCTAAGTCGTTCGTTTCGTTAGGTGTTAAAGAGTTATGTTAGGTGTGAATAGTTGTATTTGCGTATCTTTGTACCGCCATGAGACAAGAGCTGTCTCGTGGCTCATATAAAACTAACAGACATATATGAAGAAGATTCTCATGGTAGCAGCCCTCGCTGCTACATCGATCGTAGCCGCTCAGGCACAGAGTGAGTTCAAGCCCAAGGCTGGTGATGTCACCACAGACGTTAGCCTCTTCGCTAACGGCCTCTTCGCTAACCCTACAGCTCTCTACAAGGGGAATGTAGCTAGCGGAGTATCAAGTAATAAGTTTGACCTCAGCACAGTAGGTGTCCTCAAGGGTCGCTACTTCTTCCAGGACGATCTCGCCCTTCGCCTCTCCCTTGGCCTCTCCTCCCCTTCGGTCAAGTCTACCCTAGAGGAGACAAACCACAGCCTAGAGAATAAGTATCGCGCTACGACCCTCTATTTCGGCCTAGGTGTCGAAAAGCACTTCACTGGCACCGACCGCCTCTCCCCCTATGTAGGGGCTGAGCTACACGTTGGCTCCTACACGACGAACGCTGAGAGCAACGACACCAGAACGGTCGGTACCATCGTCACCAAGACTAATCAGCAGATCAAGGCCGCTCCAGGCTTCACCTTTGGTGGTGGTCTCTTCATGGGTGCAGACTACTACATCGCACCTAAGGTCTTCCTCGGCCTCGAAGCAGGTCTCAATATCGATGCTTATAGCCTCGGTAAGACCACGAACATCACGACAATCAATGTGACGGGTCAGCCTACTCAGACGACGGACAATAGCGGTAAGACCAAGTACAGTGGTTCTTCGCTGAACACTGACCTTCAGGTTGGCTTCAAGATTGGTTTCGTCTTCTAAGCGCTAGATCACGTTCATCCCCTAGCCTTAGGCTAGGAGGTACATATGACACAGCCCATCGGGAACTATTCCCGATGGGCTGTGTCTGTATAGAGTAGGGCTGACGCTGTCGTCTCGTGGCTTAGGGCTATTGTCTTACGAGCTGGAGATTAGTCTAAGACTTGGAGCTGGGCGAAGCGTAGGAGGAGCTTCTTTGTGTCGCCTGCATCGAAGGCTACCACAGCCTTTGCATTCTCGCCCGAACCCTCTAGTTCCATGACCTCACCCTCCCCAAATCGCTTGTGTAGGACTCGGGTACCGATACGTAGGTCGCCGATCGAGGTGTGCTTCTCCTCCGCCTCATCCCCCCATCTGCGCTGGGTGAGGACACGCCGACTGGGGCGAGCCTGAGGCAAGAAGTCTGGGGCTGAGCTAAAGTCCCTCGGGAGCTCACCTCCACGCTGGGGGCGAGGAGGCCCCTGAAGCCACGAAGGGGTAGAGCCGAAGCCATGTGCCGTATCGAACTGGATGAGCTCCGTGGGGAGCTCTCTGAGGAAACGGCTGGGGCGACAGAACTCCGTGCGCCCATTGCGGAAACGCTCTCGGGTATAGCCCAGATGACAGGTCTTCTCCGCTCGGGTGAGTGCTACGTAGAAGAGTCGTCGCTCCTCCTCCAGCTCACGTCCCGTATTGCTCATCGAGGAGGGGAAGAGATCCTCCTCTAGCCCTAGGACAAAGACGTGGGGGAACTCTAGCCCCTTCGAGGCATGGATCGTCATCAGGGTCACGGCCTCCTCTCCCTCTCCTTGGGTATCTTGGTCGGTCAGTAGGGCTACGCCGCTTACATAGGAGGCCAGCGTGGGTGTGTCTCCCTCCTCAAGCGTCGCCTGTACATACTCCTCTATGCCGGAGAGTAGCTCCTGGATATTCTCTACACGAGTCTTACCCTCCTGCGTGGTATCGCTCTTCAGGTCAGCGAGGATACCTGTCTGTAGGATCACTTGCTCCACGACATCGTAGAGGTCATCGCTCGTCTGGCTAAGGGTACGGAGCTCGTCAAGTAGGGCTGCGAAGGACTGGAGCCGACCCGCCGTAGGCCTATTGACTGCTACCCCATAGGCGAGCGGATCACGTAGGATCTCCATGAGTGGGAGGTGGTGCGTCCGCGAGGCACTGTGTACACGCTGTATCGTGGTGTCTCCTATGCTTCGCTTGGGGTAGTTGATGATGCGTAGGAGGGCTTCCTCGTCCTGCTCATTGATGAGCACACGTAGGTAAGCCATTACGTCCATGATCTCCTTGTGGTCGAAGAAGGATCTCCCCCCATAGATGCGGAAGGGGATACCGAGACGACGAAAGACCTGCTCCAGCGTACGGCTCTGTGCATTCGTGCGGTAGAGTATGGCTATGGAGTCGTAGCTCTCTCCCTGCTCTCGGTGCAGGCGCTGGATCTCCTCACCTGCCCAGAGTGCTTCGAGCTCCCCCGAGAGTGCCTCGTGTACCTGGATTGGCTCCCCGACAGCCTCCTCGGAGAAGACTTGCTTGGGGATCTGGTACTCGTTGTAGGCGATGATGCTCCCAGCGGCAGAGACGATGGTCTGGGTGGAGCGGTAGTTGCGCTCCAGCTTGAAGACCTTGGTAGAGGGGAAGGTCTTCTCGAAGTTGAGGATATTGTCTAGGTTAGCACCTCTGAAGGAGTAGATACTCTGTGCATCGTCACCGACGACGAAGATAGCCCCCTTCTCCTGCATGAGTTGCTTGGCGACCATATACTGAGCGAAGTTCGTATCCTGATACTCGTCGATGAGGAGGTAGTCGATACGCTCCTGCCACTGCTTGAGTACCTCGGGATGCTGACGGAAGAGGATATTGATCTGTAGGAGCAGGTCATCGAAGTCCATCGCATTGCTTTGCCTCAGTTCGTCCCAGTAGAGGCGGTAGATCTCGGCTATGCGGGGTAGTCCACTCTTGGCATCATACTTCACGAGTTCGCCATAGGAGGCATAGGCCTCGGGGGTGAGTAGCCTATTCTTGGCCGAGGAGATACGGCTGTGGATGAGGTTGGGCTTGTAGACCTTGTCATCGAGTCCCAGCCGCTTCACGATCGCCTTGATACAGCTACGACTATCACTGGTATTATAGACCGAGAAGGTCGGGGTATAACCCAGGAGCGAAGCGTGTAGGCGTAGGATACTGAGGAAGACCGAGTGGAACGTCCCCATCCGTATCTGTCGTGCTACGGACCCTGCTCGCTCACTGATGCGCTGACGCATCTCCCGAGCAGCCTTGTTGGTGAAGGTCAGAGCCATCAGCCCCATCGGGTGGTAGCCACAGTCTAGGAGGTAGAGGAGCTTGTAGACGAGGACACGAGTCTTGCCACTACCTGCACCTGCGATGACCAGAGCGGGGCCATCGTTGTAGGTCACAGCGGCGCGCTGTGCCTCGTTGAGCTCGGCGAGATAGGGGAAGTCCAGCGGTGTAGTGCTAGGCATGTATCTGATGAGATGGATAGGTGGTGGAGGGCTTAGCCTCGGTCACGGATGGAGCGTGTCGTGGTGCGCCCACCAGAGGACTTGGAGCTGGACGAAGCCTTTGGTGTACGTACCTTCTTTGCCTTTTGGGTGGAGGGGCGGTGCTTTAGGGTGCTATCGGGGAGGAAAAGACGAGAGCCAAAGGCCTTTAGTTCGTCCTCGATACGTGTCTGTTCCTTCTTCAGCTCCTCAGCAGAAGTAGCGGACTGTACGAGACTGCGCCCGAGGAGGTGGTCTGCTCTGATGATCTCACCCTCGTAGAGGTGTAGGGTGAAGAAGTCATCTAGCGAAGCACGCTTAGCAGCATTCTGCTTAGATAGGGGGATGAGCTGATCACTTAGGTAGGGCTGAAGAGCTTCGTACTCGACCCAGAAGAGGGGCATATTCACAGCACCATAGTCCCCGACAGTAGAGAGGATGGGGCAGAGGGCGAGTACGAGTCGGTCGTAGGTAGAGGTCGCTTCGTCGAAGAGGTACGCTTCCTTGAGGTAGTAGCTCTTGACCTCGGTGGTGGGGAGGTCACTGGGCTGGACGGTGGGTACTTCCTTTGCCCCCTTGCCCTCGACCTTGTAGGGGATATGGAAGCGATCTAGGAAGTCTCGGTAGGGGAGTAGGTGCGCTTCGTCGAGCTGCTCCTCACCATCGAGGTACTCATAGACCCGTAGCTTCCCCGCTTGATAGAGCCGGCAGATCTGTGCGAAGAGGTTCGCACGTGTCGGGGTCGTGACCTCGGGATAGTAGAGGGGGGCGTTAGCAGGAGTCGTGAGGTCGATCAGACGATAGACGCTGCGTAGCCATGAGGCAGACTGGAGCACACTGGCGATACGTCCCTCTTCGTGAACGAAGGTGCGGGATGTAGAGGACTGAGCCTTCGGAGTCTCGAGTGTCGCCCTTGCGCCCTTGCGTACCACTGGGGTACTAGGTGTGGAGACCTGTGCCCAGAGAGGGGTGAGGGCGAGGAGGTATAGCGAGAGGAGGGTGAGGAGTATCTTCTTCATATTCGTTCGTCCTGAGAGGGGACATTTAGCCGATGATGAGCTCAAGGGAGGGGAGCTTACGCTCGATGCCATCTGGGCCACGAGCGATGATGTCTGATATGTAGAGACGCTTACCACGGGGAGCGGTCTGTATCTGCCGGATCTGTCGGGGTGAGAAGGTCGCTCCACTAGAGACCTCGGGAATAGCATTGCCCATAGAGTCAAAGGCAATGAGCTGGAAGCGTACGACCGTGTAGCTAATATCTAGGAAGGAGTCGTCGATGGCTGCACGCACTCCGCCTGCAGCGAGCAGTGCCTGCTTGGCGATCCGTCCGCCTCGGAAGCGACTCTCTCCCCCCTCGGTGAGGGCTATATAGGGAGAGGGATCGGGTAGACGGCGCACTCGTAGCTTGGTCTGTGTGATGAGGCTTGTCTTGCCCCCCTCACCTCGTGCAGAGACCGAGATGGTGACCTCACCTAGCTGGCTGGGGTGGGCGACCCAGAGCTCTCCTCGGCGGGTAAGTGTACCACTGCTGATAGAGGCTGTGAGGTCTTGGGGGGCGATACCTGGCACTGCTATCTTGATCGGATTGTCTATACCGGAGTAGAGGACGTTCATCATCACAGGGGCGATGGTCGCCGTCCGCTCTATGACGGTGTAGTTGGTCGCAAAGGGAAGGCGCTCCGTAGAGCCGTCCCCTCGGTCTGCCTCTACATAGCCCTCTACGGGGAAGGTACCCGTCCTAGGAGTAGGTAATGAGAGCTGTCCCCTGAGTGTCGGAGAGAGAGGAGCACCATTGACCACGATGTGGGGCTGTCTCGTCGTATCTGTACTACTGAGGACGATACGTGCTCGGTAGGGCTCGCCACTGAGTACGATCCTGCTGTCGGGGATTACCTGAGCGGTGAGTAGGCTGAGGCGGTAGTCATGGGCATCGATGCCCTGGAGGAGTTCGGTGAGCCCTTCGCCCTCGGTATGGCGGATATTGCTCTGTAGGTGGGATAGGAGAGTGAGGGCAGCTATGGCAGGCATGTTCTCGAAGTTTGCACTCTCCCAGCTCTGTCCTCCTTGTCCATCCTTCGTCGCTAGTCGTGCAGTGATCTGAGCCGATCGAGGGCTACCGCCTAGTAGCTCTGTGACCCAGCTACGGTACTGCTCTAGGCGCTTCCTTAGCTCCTTGGCTCGTGGGTGAAGGGGGGAGAGCATCACTACGGACGAAGCCGATAGGTCATCTAGGTGACGAAGTGCATCTGCCCGCCCCTCTCGTCCGTCGGCCTCCTGAGCGATGAGCTCCTTGAGGCTCTGGATGTAGTGATATAGGGAGTCGGAGCGTAGGCGTAGCTCCTCACTCCGCTGTCGCCAGGGGGATACCTTGATGGGGTTCGCCTGATAGGCCTGATCCATATCTTGGCTTAGTGCCTTGTTGCGCTGCTCCGTAGTGGATATGGTCTGCTGTAGCTCTCCCTCTACCTGAGAGATGCCATCGAGTACCTCAGGGGATACATTGAGCGCCATCATAGCGATGAAGACAATGTACATGAGGTTGATCATGCGCTGTCTATTGGGATTGCCCCTGCTACCTACAGCCATATCCTTAGCGTGCTATGTGGTCGTCTTGATCGGAGGGAGAGGCAGTGTAGGGGGTATGCGGTGCCCCCGGAGTGGTCATATTCACCGTGAGGGCTCGCAGTAGGCGTGCATATACGTCGTTGAGCTGGGTGAGCTGCTGGGTAAGGTGTGCGCTCTCCCTGCCGAAGGCCTCGCTGTCGGGTAGTCCCCCTTCGTACATCTGTCGGATATGCTGGAGACCCGAATTGATACGATCGATGGTCTCTACTTGGCTACTGATGCTCTTGAGCTGTAGCTCATAGATGGCATTGAGCCCCGTGACGTTGCGGGCAAGGCTCTCCATCTCCCCAAGGTACTGGGCAGAGTGCTGGCTCATCTTGCTGTAGTCGAGAGCCATCAGTTCGTATCGCTTCGTCATCTCACTGGATACTGACCCGATGCGTGCTAGCTGTGCAGCTGCCTCCCCGAGGCGGTCAATAGCCTCACGCAGGTGCTCCACTTCCTCTGAGGATATCGTCTGTTGGCTGACTAGTGACTGTGGACTCTGTGATGCGCATGTCCCGCTCTGGAGGGCTGGAGCACCCTGCTGGGCACGCTGAATGAGAGCCTCTCTGCGTGAGATAGACTCGGAGAGGGGTACCTCCTCTGCTCCCCGAAGTTCGGGAAAGACGGCCTCCCAGTCATAGCTCTTCTCTGGGCGCTCAAAGCCAGAGATGAAGAAGACGACAAACTCGGTGAGCATACTGACCAGCAGTATCTCGTCACCATATCTAATATGTAGGAGCTTGAAGAGAGCTCCGAGGATCACGAAGGCTGCCCCCCAGGAGTAGAACCGATTGAGGATGCGCCGACCTCGCTCACTGGCTAGGAACGTCTCTAGGCGGGAGAGCAGACGGGGATGTGCAGACATATTCAGTAGCTATATCGGGTAGTGGTTGTATTTACTTGGCGAACTCCACGGCGGAGCGTACACAGCGGAAGCCGATGTACGAATGAGCCTCGCTCTGCGCTGCTCGGCTGCGGTTATTGGCCTGTATGTAGCGAGCTATATCCTTCCATGAGCCTCCCTTGATGACCTTCATCGTGCGACTGATGGGATCCTTGAAGTCTACGTGGCCACGTAGCTCGGGATTGACATCGTTCACCTTGCGTAGGCCAGAGGCACTCCACGAGGTGCTCGTCCACTCAGCTACATTGCCTGCCATATCATACAGCCCGAAGTCATTGGGGGGATAGGAGGAGACACGTGCCGTGATGAGGTGCTTGTCTGCGGTGTAGTTCCCATCGCCGGGCTTGAAGTTGCCCAGTAGGCAACCCTTAGGGGCACGAAGGCCCTCCGAGCTCCAGGGATACTTCAGACTATCTACGCCCATGCGGGCGGCGTACTCCCACTCGGCCTCTGTCGGCAGACGAAACTCCTCCACGACCTGTCCCTCGGGGAGCTTGAGCCCAGCACGGTAGGTAGCTGTGCGCCAAGCGCAGTAGGCATCTGCCTGCTCCCAGGTCACACCGACTACGGGGTAGTCATCGTAGCCAGGATGGCTGAAGTAGCGGGTGGTGTAGATCTCATTGCGGGAGTTGGGGAAGTCATTGACCCAAACCGTCTCATCGGGTAGGACGGGGACTATGTAGGTGCTGAGGAAGTCATATTCGCTCGTCAGAGGACGGGTAATCGTCTCACGGACGATCTTGCCCGTAGCATCTAGGTAGGCTGTATCCTTGGTGATCAAGACAGGGGTATTAGGCGAAGGTGTCCACTCAGGGTTGGTCTGAGCATGACGTAGCCTATTGCGCCATAGGGCTGCTGCCCGATGGTCGTACCGCTCGTAGCGGTAGTTGAGCTGTGCAGGATCTAGCTTACGCTCTCCTGTGATGGGATTGGTGTAGTAGAGGCTTTGTAGGGCACGAAGCTCTTCGTCCGAAGCTCGCTTCTCCGAGGGGATCGGGCGAGACCAGTCAAGTCGTGGGGGGATGGGCTCACCGTACTTGTCCTCAGTGATCTTGTAGCTCTCATCACCTCCGTAGGCTGGGTCGGCTAGTCGCTCTCGTAGGATCGAGTCTCTTACGTAGTAGACGAACTGGCGGTACTGGGCATTGGTCACCTCGGTACGATCCATCCAGAAGCCATCTACCGAGACCCCACGTGAGTGTGCGGGATCGCCCCATAGGCTGTCTGGATGCTGCTCCCCCATGTGGATGTGCCCCCGAGGGATGAGTACCATGCCGTAGGGTGCAGGTTCATTCCACGAGGTAAGTCGTGCCGCCCTTACCCCTGCACCTCTCGGGCTGTGGGAGGATCCGCAGGAGGCCACGAAGCCCAGCAGGAGTAGGGCTAGTAGGAGGTCACCTTCCCGATGAAAGATCTTCTTCATCTCTTGTCGTTTTGATTAGAGTAGCCGCACGCTCTTGTAGTGCTGCGGCCTACCTCTCTGCCTAGATAGGGGGAATGAGTAGCTGACTAGGAGCTCGTGGTGGAGCTGCCCTCGATGCTGTGTAGAGAGCTCCCCCTGGTAGCCTAAGTAGAGCCTAGAGAATGAGGCTCCTAGCTGGATGCCTACCGCTCTGTCCCAGCGATAGACGGCACCGAGGACGAAGCGTCCCCGCCACCATGCCCTCAGCCCTAGGTCACTACGATAGCCATCGCTCTCGTGGTATATGCCGAGTAGTGAGCCCTCCCAGCTTAGTCCCGTGGAGCCCTGCCCGAGACGGTAACTGATGCTGGCGGAGTAGCTCCGTGGGAGGTGGAGCTGATAGCGATCCGTGAGGTAGACCTCCGCTCCTAGTAGATGCTGGGCAGACAAGCCTATGCTAAGACCTGCCCCACGCCAATAAAGACCCAGACCAAGGTCAAAGGCTTTGCCCTCGACCTTCGTCGTCGGTAGCTGGGGGTCGGTGATCCCTTCCTCCAGTGCTCGTGCTCCGTCGAAGGCAGTACGAGCGAGTACACCCTCCAGACCTATCTGTAGTCGCCCACCGAGTAGCCCCTGTAGCCACGCATAGCGAGCGGCGAACTCCGTGCCGGAGGTAAGCCCCCGAGTGCTATTCATCACCCCAGCTCCGACCCCATGCTCCCTCCCGAGGAGGCTGATAGGAAGATCGGTCATAGCCCCATAGAGGCTACTCTGTCGCTCCTCGTAGGAGTACAGACCTAGGATGCGCTGCTCGTCACTGAGGGCGATAGCTGCAGGGCAGATGTAGGCATGAGCCTCCTGCCACTGCCTCACGAGGGGCGACCGCTGGGCATATAGTCCTATAGGTAGCCCCCCGAGGAGGGATAGGAGCGCAAGAGCCCTCATCGGTCGTCCTCGGGTCAGGAGGCGTGAGACGGTGAGGGGGCGCTTCATCTAGGGCGTGCTGGTAGAGTAACTGGAGCTAGTACTCCTCCTCGTCGAAGAAGAAGTCTTCCTTACTTGGGTAGTCGGGCCAGATGTCCTCGATTGATTCGTAGAGTTCGCCTTCGTCCTCCATCTCTTGTAGGTTCTCTATGACCTCAATGGGGGCGCCGGAGCGCTGTGCATAGTCGATCAGTTCGTCGCGGCTCGCAGGCCATGGTGCATCCTCGAGCTTAGAGGCGAGTTCTAGAGTCCAGTACATAGTTATTTCTTTGTTTATAAGTCGTTTTATAGGTGAAGACCACGTCTTCGTACTAGGGTGCAAAAATAACAATTATTCGGACACGATGCTCGTCCTCCCGTCCAGTCCCAGAGCCGATGCGTGGTCTCCCGTAGTATTCCCCTCGCTTAGATACTTTGATGGGATTATCTTGTGCTCAGGGGAGCTCCAACCTCGACCTCCAGAGCCTCCTAGCACTTGCCCCGAAGGCCGTATGAGGAGCACCCTACTGGGGACATACTTAGAGCGAGGTAGTGTACACGCGTGTATACAACAGTGTACACATGAGTACACTAGTGTGTACACACGTGTATACTTTGTCTCTCCTGGGTGGTGGGTATATGCCTGGTAAGTATGTGCTTAGGTGTAGGTGTTTCTATCTTCGATGTATGCTCCTTGATCACATTGCCCTTGACCTCTAGTGATCAGTTCATATGTCAGCTCTAGTCTGCGTCCCCATAGACCTAGTGGGGAGTCGGTGGGGGCGCATATATAGCCCATGATCCTCGTCCTCATGTGGTGGTGCTAAGTCTAAGGATAGTGGGGGAGCTAATATCCCCCCTTCGTGGTCTGCTCCTCCCACACCACTTGTTCGGACGCCTGGGGTACACCATCCTTATATCCCTCCTGATAGATGCCTCTATTGAAGGTTTTAGCCTCCTTTCCTAGATCGTTACCCCTCCCTCTATGTACCTAAGGGGTAGGGGGGATCTATTGTCGTTACTCGCTCTGTCCTCAGAAGGATTGTATCCTCTCGATCAGCCCAAGGATAGGGATCATGTATGCTGGTCGTGATGTATTTGAAGCAGGCATTCTGATGGCCCTAGAGTGGACACGTAATGTTCGAAGGAGAGGACTCGGTATCCTCGCCTCGGTCACCTTACATAGGTGATGGGTGCGAACATACCGAGTCCTATCACACGCTCTCGGTATGTCCTCTGAGCCCCTCCCGATGTGTGCGCTACAGAGTGAGTTAGCTGGAGGGTTTCGTGGGGTGCTGGAGAGAGCTATGAGGGTGGAATCGGGTTCACTTCATCTAAATGGTAGGGGACAGCCAACATCTCTACCTCTCCGTTTGTTTTCTTCTCATAGAGCAGTACCCCACACGCCTACTGCCCAGATCATCATCTAATAGACATATAATAGGTAGGTACAATGAAGAAAGTAGCACTCATCACTGGAGCCTCCAGCGGTCTAGGCCGTGAGTATGCCCGTGTGCATGCCTCACGTGGAGGGGATCTTGTCCTCGTGGCTCGTCGCTTGGATCGGCTTAATGAACTGAAGGCGGAGCTAGAAGCCCAGTATCAGGTAGATGTCCTCACCCTCAGCTATGACCTCTCACGCCCCGAAGCCCCTCAGCAGATCTACGATGCCCTCGCAGATCGGGGAATAGAGGTGGACTATCTCATCAATAATGCTGGGCTCGGGGGGCAAGGGAGCTTCGCCGAGCGTCCCATAGAGGAGGAGATCAACCTAATCTCGGTGGATATCGTCGCTCTGACCCACCTCACCAAACTCTTCCTCCCAGACTTCCTACGTCGGGGGACAGGGCGCATCCTCAACGTCTCTTCCACCGCTTCGCTCCTCCCTGGCCCCTACCAAGCCACCTACTTCGCCGCAAAGGCTTACGTAACCTCGCTCTCCGAGGCTCTATGGATGGAGACCCGAGGGACAGGTGTGACCGTGACGAGTGTCCTCCCGGGTGGGCTGAGCACGGAGTTTGGGACGGCTGCTGGTCTCGAGGGTACGGGACTAGCCCAGGCACTCACTCAGAGTCCCTACAAGGTCGCCCTAGATAGCTACCGAGCAATGCTCCGAGGGAAGAGGAGGATTATATCAGGTGTGACTTGGTCACAACGGCTAGCCCTGAAGATGATCCCCTTCGTGCCGAAAATCTTTGTTCTGCTGGCTGCGATGGGATTGAACAGGAAGGATGCTTAGTGGTGGGAGCTTCCCTCCTAAGCTCTACATCCCACAGGACGATAAGCAATGGGAGGAGAAGGCTAGCCCTATCGCTGCTGTTCTGTGCTTCGCCTTCCTCTCAAGACGATAAGCAATGGGAGGAGAAGGTTAGCCCTATCGGTGCAGTTCTGTGCTCCTCCTTCCTCTCAAGACGATAAGCAATGGGAGGAGAAGGTTAGCCCTATCGGTGCAGTTCTGTGCTCCGCCTTCCTCTCAAGACGATAAGCAATGGGAGGAGAAGGCTAGCCCTATTGGTGCTGTTCTGTGCTCCTCCTTCCTCTCAAGACGATAAGTAATGGGAGAAGGAGAAAGGAAGTCTTACCAGCAGAGCCCTGTGCTTCGCTTGCTTCACAAGGTGATAGGGGAAAGATGGAGGAGAAAGGAAGTCTTGCCCGTGATGCATTGTGCTCCCCCTCCTCTTAACTACGATAATTGAAGAGGCGCAGTCCCCAGTGTTAGGGGGGCTGCACCTCTTCTATTCGTGGTATGTCTATAGGGTCTCCCTACGGGGAGTAGGCTTTGTCGGCACTTAACCCTATCCTAGCGTGACTACATGCCAGGCCAATGGGCACGCACACGGGGATCAGAGGGATCCTCTGCTTCGAACTTGTTCTCTATCTCGTCAGGGAAGTTATGGAAGAGGTCGAAGCCTAGCTTCTTCTCTAGTTCGTCGATGGAGATGGCGACCGTCATCATAGGGGTCTTCATATTCCATTCCTTGTGCTCCAGCCAGAAGGCTAGGCCGTGGTAGGTAGCTCCCTTCTTGACGACCATAGCCATCCAGTAGTACTTAGGGACGACAATACGCCCCTTGACCTTGGTGTTCTCTACTTGGTCGTCACGGATTGTACCGCCCTTAGCGACATAGAGGACGTCTCGGAAGCTCTTGTTGCGCCCCCAGTCCTGCACCTGCTTCTCGAGCTTGCCCCAGTACTTCTGGTTAAATGAGGGGAGCTGTGGGCTCATATTACTGTAGTAGAAGGTCTGCATGTTCGCCTCCCGACTATAGACACGGTCATGGGAGGCTACTAGATGACCACGATCGTAGCCACTGTTCTTGAACATGCTCTCCGTCGAATGCTGTGAGGGGATCTCAGGATCCCAAGCCCAAGCATTGGTGCGGTTAACTACCATCGCTGAAGTGACATCATCGAAGGTGAAGCAGACGAAGCGAGGGTGACGCTTATCGACATCGTACTCTAGAGAGAAGTTTACGATGTTATTCGCCCTGTGGGTGATGTAGTAGTTGTTCGACCCACCAGCTAGAGCAGGAGCCTCGAGGAGGGTCACATCACCAAGGATATGCTCTCCCTTTGGGTCTGTCGTCGGAGGATTGGGTTTGGGGTCGGGATTAGGAGTAGGAGGTGTAGCAGCTGTACCCTGCTGTGTGATGATAATCGTATCAGCCAGTGAGCCTGAGCGGACGATGAGCTTAGCCTCACGTGCCTGCCCGAGGTTCTTCGACAGCTGTACTGCTATATCTACAGGACTAGCCGAGGCCTGCCCACGGGTACGCTCTAGGGTGATCCACTCCTTCGCTGTCTCAGGAGACAGGTGTAGCGTCCAGTCGGTCTCGGACTGTAGGCGTACGAAGAAGTTGTCCCCCGCACTGGTCGCTGTCTTCACCTTGGAGGTCGAGGACGGAAGGTGTAGCTGCAGTGGGGGCGTTCGGCGTATGGGCTGCTCCTTACGCTGTGTCGTGCAGGCCATAGCTAGAGCTATGACGCTGCCGACCATCAGCGATAGGAGTAGGGTATAGAGTTTCTTAGGGGAAGTCATAGAGTAGACTTATCTTTTGTTGAAGTACTTCTCGATGAGCCCTGCCAGCTTGCTTGCATTAGCCCTATCTATGCTCGTAGATTCCCACTGATTGGCATCGAAGGTCGTCGCTGGAGCATTGATGTCAGTCTTGCGGTGTAGGAAGACGTCTATACCCGCACCCTTGTCCCCAATGAGCCATATATTGGGGTAGGAGCCAATCACATCAATGACTTTGTCTCCCTTCTTGAGGGCTAGAGGGTCGTTACCATTGAAGTTGATGACCCTCGTGTCCTTGATACCCTTAGGGTACACCTTCGCACCGGCATTCTGATAGATCGTGAAGCCCTTTGCTGGGATCTTGCCTGTGAGCTTCAGCTCTTGGGCTTTACCCTCTTTGTCCGTACGACCATCTGTGGAATAATTCTGCATCACGAGGGTGTAGGCGCTGAGGTCGATCTCTTGGTCTGTGGGGTTGTAGAGCTCAATGTACTTCTCACTGCTAGTCCCTTCGGCATAGACTACGAACATGAGGTCTGCTGTCCCAGGTGCTGGGGGCGTAGGAGGGTTAGGGGTAGGG
>NZ_CAJPPN010000018.1 GCF_905372525.1 uncultured Porphyromonas sp. | reverse complement strand
GTCTGAAGCAGTAGGATCTTGAACATCATCAAGGCATCATAGGCTGGATTACCTGTGGCGTTCTGGGTCTTTGTATACTTCTTGTTGAGTAGTGTGCGAATACCTCGCCAGTCAAGGCAAGCGCTGATCTGTCGAAGGAACGAGTGCTTCATGCGGTCGCGAAGCACCTGCGTATAAACTTGCAGGAAGCTCGGAGCGGATTCGGTTTGTTTGGCAGGCATAGCTTTCGACTATTTCAGTCATGAAGATACTAAAGATCACTGGTATACGAAATAGCCAAAATCCCGAACTCCCTTGAAATGCCGTGCAATGGTCTCTTTTATCCTTGATCACCTATCTTCGAGGAGGACGGATGGACCGCCTCTCAATGCGAAAAGCTTGCTACCATTTGCGCAATGCTCCCATTGTAGTGTGTAATTTGCTATAGAGCAAGGCTCAGGGCAATTTTATGCGGGAGTTGGAATATACAGAGAATATTGTAACTTTGACCTGTATTCAGAGTAGGTCTCAATACAATAAAAGTCTTACTAATAAATAGATAATAAGCATGGACGAGAAAGAAATTTATGGTTTCCCTTATAGCGACTCTCGCTATAATGAGGAAGAAGATGAAATGGAGTATTTTGTAGATGGCGAATGGCAATTGGAATCCGACCTAAAAGAGGATGCCCAAGAGCAATCCTATTGGATGAATGAGTATGCACAGGAAATAGAAGATCAGGGCAACTGGTAATCAGATAAGGCTCAAAATTCACAAGCTAAAATTATAAACAAATGAACAACACTCTAGACTTTAGTTTCGAGGTGATCTCGGATGAAATGCTCCTAGCTTACACGGGTGGCTGTAGTGGCAATCGTAGTGACTGTTGCACGCGTGTGTGTACACGTAATAATGAACCCGCTAATGTTGAGCAATGGGGCGCCTTCCTTGAGCTCAATGCCGGTGTGGTGCAGTACTAGGCTTCATGGAGCATAATGCAAGCACTATTTACCGACTCAATCCCTCTGTCGATATATACAAGATAGGAGACCACAGACTCGAATTCTATTTTGTTACCACACGCCAGCGTGTCATCATAAACGTATCAGGTCTCCTGATACGTTTTGTTGCTTCTGTAGATGGCATTTCTAGTGTTAATGAGCTGGCTATTCGACTCGGAATAGAGGCTGCCAATCTTCAACCTTTTGTAAACTATCTCTATGACCGGCGTATTCTCCAAGATATTGCTCAAGTTGTCTCATCTGAGAATCTATTAGCTTCGGAAGACAAGGTGCGATATGACAGACAAATCGCATTCTTTGGGTCATCCTATTCGGATGGAGGATACCTTACTCAGAAAAAGCTACAATCTAGCCGAGTAGCAATCTTCGGAGTTGGAGCTATTGGTAGCGGTATTGCACTTCAGTTAGCTATGGCAGGTGTACGTAGTCTCGTCTTGGTGGATCATACTTATGTGCAGGCCTATAATGTTGAGCGTCATTATACCTATGCTAACTCAGATATAGGTAAAAGTAAGGTGGACGCTTTAGCGGATCACCTACTTGAGATAGATCCCTCACTACGGGTTGAATGTCATGTGGCTCAGGTGTCCTATGATACAGATATCGGCACTTTTCTTCAAGGTTGTGACTTAGTGGTAAATACCATGGATGAGCCTTATATTGGCTATACGAGTGCTACTGTAGGGCGTAGGTGCTTGGCTCTCAATATCCCCCTCTTTGTAGCTGGAGGTTTTGATGCACATTTAATGAGCACCGGAGAGCTAATCATTCCTGGTAAGACTCCTTGCGTGGATTGCTATTTGAGTTATTTCAGTGCAAGCCTTGAGGGATGGAAGCCTCGCTACAATGTGGCTAGTGCACCAGCTTCACTTGGGTCCCAGACATCTCTGGAAGATTACGAGGTCGGGGGATTAGCTTCTATGGCCTTATTCTCTATTAGCTATGCTGTAATAACCATCCTAGACTATTTAGCTGCCCCTGATCAAGCCCACTCTTATGGTAGAGGTGAGTGCCTATTTGAATCGTTAAAGATTAATTACCTTAATGTCCCAAGAAACCCCACTTGCCCTAGCTGTGGATCGCTATAGCAAGCTCAAGCTTCGCCCTACGGTGGCTGTTGTGACGACGGAGGAGCGTACAGAGTTCTTTCGTTCGGATATTAGGACTGCACTTAGCTTAAAGATCCATCCAGAGATTAGCCCATTGCTTTTTTCGCTCGATGGTCTAAAGACCGTGGAGGAATGGATGGAGCATGAGGGATTGAAAGAGTCTAATTTAGCCCCCATCTTGGAGCTATTTTCTCTATTGAAGAGAGAGCATATCTTGATAGAAGTAGATTGTACCTATCCTGAGTCCTATCTCAGACATAAGCGTGTGTATGCTTTCTTGGAAAACTATGTATCTTCAACTAGCCAGGTGATTCAGGCTTTTGATCGCCTGTCCTCATCACATGTGTTGATTATTGGCTTAGGGGCTGTAGGTACCTGGGTCACTCAGTCGCTGATGATGTCAGGAGTAAGGCACTTTACCCTTGTCGATCCAGACCTTGTGGAACTTTCAAATCTTCATCGGCAAATTGGATTTGGCTATGAAGATGTGGGTTGCTCCAAGGTTGAAGCTTTCCGAGATTACCTTTGGACTAAAGATCAGACACTTGATATTGAGGTCGTAAAAGATGTCCTTGATGAAGGGTTCTTTGACCGTCATCCTGTTGTAGTTGATCTGATCATTAACTGTGCAGATCACCCTACAGTTGATGAGACGAGTAGGATTGTGGGTGACTATGCTATGGCTCATGGTATAGCGCATTGTGTCGGGGGAGGATATAATCTACACCAAACGCTCATTGGACAGATTATTATTCCTGGAGAAACGGCTTGTGTAGAATGCTTCCGAATGGAACTAGAAGAGCTAAATGTAATTGATACGAGTAATATTACACGTTTAGATAATCCAAAACGTAAGATCGGTAGCTTCCCTCCATTATCAGCCCTCTCAGCATCTATCACAAGTAATGAAGCTTTCAAGTTTTTATCTGGGATAGGACACTATTGTATGGCGAACAATCGAACTGAGTTTACTCTTAGAGAGATGAACTTTACGACTATCCCGTTTAAACGATGTCGAAACTGTATATACTGTGGCACAGAAGGACAATATTATCAGCTACCAGGGGATACAAACCCATAATCTTAAAGGGATAGATCTTCTCCTTGAAGAACATAGCTTTGTCGGTGTGTCAGGTCCTAGTGGCTCTGGTAAGACTTCGCTTGCCTATGGGACAGTGTACGCTATCGCCCAGGAAGAGTGGGGGAAAATAAATAACCAAAATCAAGGCATCTATAAGGACTATGAAATTGAAAGTTATGAACATATCAAGCCTACGATTGCCTTAAAGCAAGATAACCAGAATGTCAATCCCCGTTCCTTGCTTGCTAGTTTCCTGCATGTAGATCGAGAGTTTCGCCTGTTGTACTCTATTATATCAGAGATGAGCCCTAGTCTATTTACAATCAATAACCCAGGTAATTCCTGTCCCTTTTGTGAAGGACTTGGGGTAGTGAGACAAATAGATCCCAAGGCTCTAATCGATGAGACGCGTACTTTGCTTGAGCGACCATTTGTTTTACTTTCTAGTCCACATGATCAGGCTTTGCTACTCAAGTATGCGGAAATAAGTGGCATCCCCTGTGATATACCCTTCAGAGAACTTGCTCCAGCACAGAAAAACCAGCTTTTACATGGTCAATCAGATCAAAAGTATCAGGTACGCTATAAGCTTGGCGGTAAGATGCGTACGCACTCCTTTTACTATGTGGGGTATCTTGAACAAGTTCAATCCTTGGAGAGGGATCATGCCCACATATCTTCAGCCAAGAAGTTGGAATCGGTACAGATTCTTTTGCCTTGTTCACATTGTCAAGGAAAGCGCTTTTCAGAGAAAGTGCTGAGCTATCGTTATCGAGGTTTTTCTATAGGGGATCTTTATGCACTTGAACTGGATGAACTATCTGAATTTTTAGCGAAATCATTACTCTCGGAGACTATCCCTGAACTACGTCGCCTACTTCATAGAATTCAAGAAGTGGCACAGCGACTTGTGAAGAGTGATTTAGGCTACCTTAGCCTAAATCGTAGTATCCCGACGCTATCAGGCGGTGAGTTACAGCGAGTGCAACTTACTCGGATTATATCGGCTAAGCTTAGTGATATCCTCTATATAGTTGATGAGCCCTCTGCTAGCTTGCATGTTTCGGAGTATGATTCAGTCCTTCAGGATCTCAAAGAGCTGCAGCAACGGGGTAATACGATTCTTATGGTTGAGCATAATCCTTACTTCTTGGAACAGACAGACCGGACGATTTATTTGGGACCTGGAGCTGGGGCTTATGGGGGTAATCTTGTGGATGCTTTACCCAACTATTCTTGTGATGTTGAGTTTGGACTGCGAGCCTGTAATTCTTATACGACTTATAGTCATATATCAGCAAATAACCTTATAGATGTCTCTGTTGATATTCCAGAGGGACGTATTACGGGCATTTATGGTGTCTCTGGATCGGGTAAGACGACGCTTTCTCGTCAGCTTTCTCAGCTTAGAGAGAAAACAGAGTATATTTCGCAGAAGGTATTACGAGGAACTAAGGCTTCTACTCTAGCCTCCTATAGTGAAGTCTCTACAGAGCTACGCCAGATTTATGCGAAAAGTAATTCCTTATCTCGCCCCTTGAGCTTGTCCAACCCAGAATGCCAATGTCAAAGATGCGGAGGTAAGGGAGTTATTCGATATAGCCTAGATTTCTCGACAACGATTGTAGATGTCATCTGTGAGGATTGTTCTGGGATGAGATATAATGAGGAAACTCTATCACTAGAATATCGAGGGTTAAATTTTCGTGACTTGCTCACGCTTCCAGTGCATCAGTTGATAGAGTTAGGAATATTTCAGAATCACCCTAAAGTCCAAGCCGTGCTAGAGTGTATAGTATCTCTTGGTCTGGGCTATCTAAGCCTGTCTCGTACAACAGACACACTATCTGGAGGAGAGTCCCAACGTTTGAAGCTTATTAAGGCATTAAATAAAAAGATGAAGGGGAGGACCTTTATTTTTGATGAACCGCTCAAGGGACTTGGCAGAGCTGATGCGGTGAGCTTGATGCGCTTGTTTCGCAAGATCTCAGACCAAGGAGCCACGATCATCTTGGTTGAGCATTCCGTACTAGGGCTATCAGGGGTAGATTATGTCTTGGAGCTTGGACCAGGAAAGGGTAAACATGGAGGAAAGATCCTGTTTGCAGGGGATATAGTGACATTCAGGAACTCCTCTCATTGGGAGAAGTATCAGGCTAAAGGTGCCGTGTAACCCGTTGAAATCATTGTTGCCTAATGTTGTTCTATCAGCAAAGGGGCTCTTTGAGGAGGTGCTTTTTATCAGAATAGACAATGATATCATTAGTAGGAAAGGAAAGTATATATGATACGCTCAGATCTATTTCTCTTTCAAGATCCTCATAGCTTAGTTGTTCTACTTGAGACCATTGTACGGCATTTCAAGGGAGTTTAGGATTTTGGCTATTTCGTATACCAGTGATCTTTAGTATTTTCATGACTGAAATAGTCGAAAGCTATACCTACCAAACAAACCGAATCCGCTCCGAGCTTCCTGCAAGTTTATACGCAGGTGCGTCGCGACCGCATGAAGCACTCGTTCCTTCGACAGATCAGCGCTTGCGTTGACTGGCGAGGTATTCGCACACTACTCAACAAGAAGAGACCATTGCGCAAGCAGTAAAGAGGTCAGCTTGCGCAATGGTCTCATCATCAGAGTAGTCCCAGACTCTAACCCTATATATACGCTAGGGGCTACACTACAGCTAAGCCTGTAGTGTAGCCCCTAGTAAGAACTATATTATTGTGAGTCTCTGACGGGAAGGCTAGGAGAGATATTCCTCGCCACGCACGACACGCCCACGATGCATCACGAAGCGTAGCTCTAGGTCTTCGTCGAGGAAGAGAATATCGGCATCCTTTCCAGCCTCTAGGGCACCCTTCGTATCCTGAATACCCATAATACGAGCAGGTGTCGCCGAAGCCATATAGACAGCATCGATCAGGGGAATACGAGCCCGCTTGACCGCCGTGCGGATGAGGAGATCCATCGTCGCAATGCTCCCAGCTAGAGCCGAATGGTCGGAGAGCTTGCACACGCCATCCTCTACGATCGCATGTCCTGTCGGATCCTTGAAGTCTGGGGGCGTCCCTGTATAGAGGAGCGCATCTGTCGTCAGAGCCATCCGTTCACGCCCCTTGGTAGCGTAGGCTAGGTGCACCATCAGTGGGGGCACATGGATCCCGTCGCAGATGACCTCGATATCGAAGTCGGGCATATCTAGGATTGTCTCCACGGCACCAGGCATCTTGTAGACCCCTTTCTTGTGGGAGACCTTCATCGCATTATAGAAGTGGGTAGCGAGGGTATAGCCATGCTCCCAGGCCTCCTTGATCTCCTTCTCCCCAGCCTCGGTATGGGCTATGGCGGTCACGACACCACGCTCACGGACGTAGCGACCAAACTCCAGCGTGCCCTCTATCTCGGGGGCTGCATCCCAGCGCCGGATGATCCCCTGCCCTCGTGCCATGATCTTGGTATACTCCTCTGGACGTGCTATGCGGATGAGCTCGGGGAGCTGCGCCCCAGCCATCTTGACGGAGAAGTAGGGACCCTCTAGGTGTAGCCCTTCGACGGAGGACTCTGGGTCGGGCATGAGTGCCTCGGTACACTCGATCCCCTTCATGATCGTCTCGTAGCTGGAGGTAGAGAGTGTGGGGAAGATCGTCGTAGTACCATTCTGTAGGTGGTAGTCGGCAGCTGTGCGGAAGGCGTCTATAGTACCATCCATAAAGTCCGCACCAGCAGCCCCGTGGACGTGTGTCTCGACTCCCCCCGGTATAATATAGGATCCACGGGCATCGATCCGATAAGCATCCTCGATAGGAATATCAGAGTTGAGGATAGCCCGTATCTTCGTTCCCTCGATGAGGACTGAGCCCCCATCGATCCATCCTGAGGGCGTGTAGATGCGTCCTCCTACTATCTGTGTAAACATGTATCTGTAATTATCTATAATGTCTTGAGGTATTTGCTGACTAAGTGTACGGGCAGTCCCATCACGGTGTAGAACGAGCCCTCGATGCGAGAGATGGCCACGTAGCCGATCCACTCCTGTATCCCATAGGCACCCGCCTTGTCCAGAGGCGAGTAGCGCTGGACGTAGTAATCGATCTCCTGCGATGAGAGGGGAAGGAAATCGACTGCTGCCGTATCAGCAAAGGATAGGTCGTGCTGCGAGGTGCGGATAGAGACCCCGGTCGTGACGTAGTGCCTTCGGCCAGAGAGGCGGTGGAGCATCGCAGCTGCCTCCTCCTGCGTCTTAGGCTTGCCGAGCACCTCACCCTCTGCGAAGACGAGGGTGTCGGCCGTGATGAGCAGGGTATCCTCACGTAGGGAGGTATAGTAGGCCTCGGCCTTCCTTGTGGCGATGTAGCGGGGGATCTCCTGCAGAGGGAGTCCCTCGGGGTAGGACTCGTCAATGTCGGGCAGACTATGCTGCTCGAAGTCTAGGTCTAGCCCTCGTAGGAGCTCTACCCTCCGAGGGGACTGAGACCCCAGGATGATCCTATAGTGTGCTAGGTGCTCCCACATACCTTATATACCTAGATCTAGCGATATTGTATTCCTTCCCTTGACTTACCAACCGAAGCCTGCTGAGAGTGACCAGCGACCATTTGCCCGAAGAGTCTGCTCAATGACGTCCCGCACCACCCCATAGCCCCCGTCACAGAGGGAGATGTAGCGTGCTACGGACTTCACCTCAGGAGCCGCGTCGGCAGGGGCACAGGGCAGAGCCACACGCTGCATGATCGTGATATCAGGGATGTCGTCCCCGATGTAGGCGATCTCGTCGGGGGAGAGGCCAGACTCCTGGCAGAGGACGTCGAGCTGAGCAGCCTTGTCCGAGATACGCATGTAGATATAGGCTACACCGAGCTGTCGGAAGCGTCGCTCCATCGCCTCGCTTGCTCCCCCCGAGATGATAGCGATGGTATAGCCCTGCTTGACGGCGTACTGCATCGCATAGCCGTCCTTGACATTGACGGTACGCATCGGCATCCCGTCTGGTCCTATAGGACTGACTGTGGCGCTGACTACGCCATCCATGTCTAGGACAAACGCCTTGATCTTAGTCAGATCGAAAGGAATACTACTCATTGACTTCTTTAAAAGATTTAGTATACAAAAGTACAGCTATTTACCTAGAAACACACTACCTATCCATAGGTATTTTGCTTAGCCACCGACCTAACAAAAAGGGAGACAGCTCCAGCACATAGGCTAGAGCTGTCTCCCTTAATCACTTACCCCGGTAGAGTAAGGACAGGAGGAGCGGGGCTACTCGACCGTTCCCTTGATGCGGAGGGTGAATGCGCCGTCCTTCCCGTTGCTATAGATAGCGATGTTCTTGTAGAAGGGACCTGGGCGACCTGCGGGATTGTAGGTCACCGTGATCTTCCCGTCCTTACCCGGAGCGATCGGCTCACGGCTGTACTCGGGTGTCGTGCAGGCACAGGGAGTAGCGACACGCGTGATGACCAAGGGGGCATCCCCTGTATTACGGATGACGAAGGTATGGGAGACCTTGCCATTAGCTTCCTTGATAATTCCAAAGTCGAACTCTGGGGCTGAGGAGGTAATCACAGCACCCTTTCCGTTCTGAGCGATGACGACTCCGACGAAGAGGAGTAGTGCGCTCAAGATAAAACCTAGCTTCTTCATATCTTATAGAATATTGTTTCTATTTATATTGTTCTACGCATTCCTGCAAGACAAAGATACCTAAATATATCTAAATCCCTGCTATTAGTACGAAGTCGGCTCACTTCTGACGAGCTCAGTCCCCACAGAGGCTAGTGGCCGAGATCCCCATCGGTAGCCCCCTCCCGACTAACCTGTCCTGTGACTCGGCCCGCTCAGGACTTTCGGGCTCAACCATTAGCCCCACTCAATAGTTACCTATAGATAAAACGTATCAATACTACTAGATATATGTCCGACGAAAACGAATACCTCCGTATAGAGGAAGATATAGTCTCCGTCCTGCGTACGGTGTACGACCCCGAGATCCCAGTGAATGTCTATGATCTGGGGCTCATCTACTGCGTCGAGCTCACCGACGACAAGCATGTGACCATCACGATGACCCTTACCGCCCCCAACTGCCCTGCGGCTGACTTCATCCTAGAGGATGTGCGACTCAAGGTGGAGGATGTCGAGGGGGTAACGGGCGTGGATATACAGCTAACCTTCGACCCTGAGTGGAACAAGGATATGATGAGTGAGGAGGCCATGCTAGAGCTTGGCTTCCTGTAGCATAAGCAGAGAGATGGAGCGCACTAAGATCTTCTTCACTAGCGATGCACACCTAGGATCAGGGTATCACGAAGATCCCCGAGCCGTGGAGTGCCGACTAGTCCGCTGGCTACAGAGTATAGAGCCAGAGGCTAGGGCGGTATACTTCCTGGGCGATATGTTTGACTACTGGTTTGAGTACAAGGCTGTAGTCCCCCAGGGGCACGTACGCTTCCTCGGGCAAGTCGCTCTGATGCACGACCGAGGGGTGGAGATTCACTTCTTCGCGGGCAACCACGATGTGTGGTTCAGGGACTACCTCGCTCAGGAAGTCGGGGCGATCATCCACCATGATGCACTCACAGTGGAGCTCCTAGGCAAGACCTTTCGCCTAGCCCATGGTGACAAGGAGTACTGTGCGCAGAAGTTCTCCAATAAGTTCCTCTACAAGCTCTTTCGCAATCCCCTAGCTCGCCTACTCTATGGAGCGATCCACCCACGCTGGACTGTGGGCTTTGCCCTCAGCTGCTCCCTACGTAGCCGCCGTAGAGGGATGGCTCGGCGTACCCACGGGAGGATTCCCCATGCCTACCACAATGACTACTTCGGGGTCGAGCAAGAGCTCCTCGTACGCTTTGCCAAGTATCACTCCGAGCGACACCCTGAGGTCGATTACTACCTCTTCGGGCACAGACATCTACTCCTAGATCTAGCACTCAAGGGAGATAAGCGCATCCTCATCCTAGGCGACTGGCTACAGTACAATTCCTATGCCGTCTGGGACGGGACGAACCTCTACCTAGATCAGTTCGAGGTGGACTAGCAACCCTCACTGGGTAGCAGGAGACACTCAGTCTCGCCCCCTCCTTGCGAAGCATCTAAATATAGATAGGCGCACCATCCATCATCCGGATAGTGCGCCTATCTACTTTTGAGCGATACGGGGCTAGAGCTGGCCAGCCTTACGCTTACGTAGGAACTCCTTGTAGGTCTTCTTGACCTGTGGTGAGAGGTATACGATAGCGATGATATTAGGGATGATCATGAACCCATTGAAGGTATCTGCTAGCTCCCACACTAGGTTCGCAGCGAAGAGCGACCCCATGAAGACGAAGCAGAGGACGATGGCACGGAAGGGATAGACCCCCTTCTTTCCAAAGAGATACTTGATGTTCATCTCTCCGAAGATGTACCATCCGATGATCGTCGTGAAGGCGAAGAAGAGCAGACAGACAGCGAGGAAGATCACCCCAGCCTTGCCGAAGGTCTGGTTAAAGGCCGTCTGCGTAATTTCTACCGACTGAAGGCTCGTATCTGCGAAGGCTCCTGTGAGTAGGATCACAAGTGCTGTAGAGGTACAGATGAGGAGCGTGATGAAGACCCCAGACATGGCGACGAAGCCCTGTACCGAGGGGTCCTTGACCTCTGCCAGGGCATGTGCGTGTGGGGTAGTACCCATACCGGCCTCGTTGGAGAAGAGCCCACGAGCGACCCCATAGCGGATAGCGTACTTCATCACCGTACCTACAGCTCCCCCAGCAGCAGCCTTGGTCGAGAAGGCCTCGGAGAAGATCCCAGTAAAGACCTCAGGGAGCTTATCGGCACACATCACCATGATGATAACTGACCCAAGGATATAGGCGACCGCCATAAAGGGTACGACAAGCTCAGCCACCGAGGTGATACGCTGCTGCCCCCCCATGATGACAAGCCCGACGAGTAGGGCGATAGTCCCCCCGATGATCCAGGGCTGGACGTCGACAGCGGTGGTGATAGCGAGTGAGATGGAATTGGCCTGCACCATGGACCCGATGAAGCCCGTAGCGATGATCATGGCGATGGAGTAGAAGACAGCTAGCTTCTTCGTCTTGAGTCCTTGGTGGATATAGTAGGCGGGCCCCCCGACGATGTCGGAGCCGTAGACCCTACGATACTTCTGTGCGAGCACCGCCTCAGAGAAGATCGTCCCCATGCCGAGGAAAGCAGAGATCCACATCCAGAAGACGGATCCCATCCCCCCCATGGCGATAGCCGTAGCGACCCCAGCTACGTTCCCCGTACCGACCTGCGCGGCTACGGCTGTGGCTAGAGCCTGGAAAGAATTGACCTTGGGCCCTCCCTCGACCTCCTTCATCCCCGTGGAGGGACGAAAGGCATAGCGGAAGGCCAGGCGAAAGTGACGGATCTGGGGAAATCCCAGATAGACAGAGTAGAAGATCCCGACGCCGAGGAGGACGTACATCAGGAAGTGGTTCCAGAGGATCTCATTGAAGCCTTTGACGATATCAAGTGCATCCATACTGTGTGAGAGTTTAGTAGTGAAGTGTAGTAAGTAGTAGTGAGCGTCGTATGTTGTATGCTGCTATATGTCGGTGTATCGTGTATGTATCGTGTATCCTACTTATTCCCGCCCGGCACGTATGCGCGCCTCTAGGGACTGAAAGTAGTGGATGAGGTCAGGATGGCGGTCGGCGACGTTCGTTCGCTCCCGAGGATCCCGCTTCATATCATAGAGCTGAGGGGTCGGTAGGTACCCCGTCTCTATCTTTGGTCCCCAGGTGATCATCGGGCCGTGGGTAGAGGGGGCGATGCACTTCCACCGCTCGTTGCGTAGGCTGAGGGTCTTGTCGGCAGCCTGCTGGAGTATCCACGGACGTCCCTGGGATGAGTGTCCGAGCCAGGAGGCGAGCTGTGCACGACTGTCGGAGGCAGCTCCCTCGGGGAGCTTAACGTCCAGGAGCTCGGCGAAGGAGGCGATCCAGTCCACTTGGCTCACCAGTGCTGACGAGGGCTGTGCCCCACGTACATGCCCCGGCCAGCGGACGATCGCAGGGATACGTGTCCCACCCTCGAACGCACTGTACTTATACCCCCGATAGATCCCCGAGGGGTTATGCCCCTGCAGGAGCTCCTCGGCCTGATCTTGGTAGCCATCATCGATCACCCCGCCGTTGTCACTAGAGAAGAGGACTAGGGTATGCTCCGTGAGCCCTAGGCTGTCTAGTGCTCGGAGCACCTCCCCCACCGTCCAGTCCAGCTGGGCGATGGCATCCCCTCGGAGCCCCATCCTACTCTGCCCTCGGAAGCGAGGATGAGGGAAGCGCGGGACATGGATATCGTTCGTAGCTAGGTAGACAAAGAAGGGCTGATCTCGATGCTCGGACTGATGCCTCTCTATGAAGGTGATAGCATGTGTGACGATAGAGTCAGCTATGTTCTCATCTCTCCAGAGGGCTCCTCCCCCACCCTTCATATAGCCGATACGCCCGATCCCATTGACGATGGACATATCGTGCCCGTGGCTGGAGCGTAGGTTGTAGAGGAGCTCCGGATGACTCTTCCCCGTCGGCTCGCCTTCGAAGGGCTTGCGGTAGCTGACCTCGATCGGCGCTGTCGGATCATAGTTCGCGACCCTCCCGTCCTCGATGAAGACGCAGGGGACACGATCCGCCGTAGCCGCCATGATGTAGGAGTAGTCGAAGCCGAGATCACCTAGGCTAGGGCTGATGAGCCCATTCCAGTCCTGTGTCCCCGTCTTATCACCTAGCCCCAGATGCCACTTGCCAAAGGCCGCCGTAGCATAGCCTGCCTCGTGGAAGAGATCAGCTAGGGTATACTGCTCAGGACGAATAATCATCCCTGCATTCCCGGGTGCAACATCTGTCCCCTCCCTACGCCAAGCGTACTGTCCCGTGAGCATCCCATAGCGGGAGGGGGTACTGGTGGCAGCTGCAGCGTAGGCGTTGGTGAAGCGCACTCCCTGACGAGCAAGGCGGTCGATATTGGGGGTCTGCACGTTCTTCGCTCCATAGCACCCGAGGTCCGCGTAGCCTAGGTCGTCTGCATAGATGAGTAGGACGTTGGGGCGGGGCGACTCATCCTGCTGTGCGTGGAGCGGGAGGATGCCCGAGAGCAGAGCTAGGGCCGAGGGGGAGATCAGGAGGGGTCTCATACTGTGAGAGAGCCGTTCGTTAGTGCAGTCTATAGGTCTATTGGGGCTCAGGAAAGACGATCTCCTAAGCTGTAGAGCAAAGGTAAGTATTAGACGGTTAAATGCCAAGTGAGCTTGACATTTCGTGGTCAAGTATTTGTTCCTAACCTTATTAAATAATTAAAAGTAGAGGCTGTATCCCCGAATAAGATACAGCCTCTATAAAAAAGAGCTAACAAGAGGGTCAGCAGATCTACCGAAGGACTAGAGACGCTCGATGTCCTTGAAGTATCTATAGGTACCCACCTTGAGCTCGATACAAGCGGCTTCATCGCAGACGATGATCCCCTTGGGGTGGAGCTGGAGTGCAGTGATCGTCCACATCTGGTTCACCGAGCCCTCTACGGCCTGCTGGAGCGCACGAGCCTTGCCATGACCATTGACGAGGACAAGCACCTCACGGGCTGCCATCACGGTGCCGACGCCTACGGTGAGGGCAGTCTTAGGCACTTGGTTCACATCCCCGTCGAAGAAGCGACTATTGGCGATGATCGTATCCGTCGTGAGGGTCTTGATGCGGGTGCGTGAGGAGAGTGAGGAGCCAGGCTCGTTGAAGGCGATGTGTCCATCGGGGCCGATCCCCCCGAGGAAGAGGTCGATCCCCCCCACGGCCTCTATAGCAGCCTCGTAGGCGGCACACTCGGCCACAAGGTCGGGGGCATTGCCATTGAGGATATGCACGTGCTTGGGCTTGATGTCAATATGGGAGAAGAAGTTCGTCCACATGAAGCTGTGGTAGCTCTGGGGGTGATCCTTGGGGATGCCCACATACTCGTCCATATTGAAGGTGATGACGTGCTCGAAGGAGACACGGCCTGCTCGGTAGGCCTCGACCAGAGTCTGATACATGCCCAGGGGCGAGGAGCCCGTAGGCAGGCCTAGCACGAAGGGACGGGAGGCTGTAGGCTGAGCCTCCAGGATACGCTGGACGACGTAGTCGGCTGCCCACTGAGAGATGCCACTATAGTCGGGTTGGATGATAAGACGCATGAGGATAGTTGTTGATTATGGATTCGCTATATCTATTATATACTGTCTGGGGAGCTTGAGGCCTTGATCCGCTCGGCCATTGCCTGCCCGAGGCTCCATCCGGCATCTAGTACCGTACCCAGGTCGGACATCTTCAGCTCGACAGCCTCACCGACGAGCTCCCACTTCATCTCCTCGGCGAAGGGGAGCAGACGCTTAACCGACCCTGGAGCCCATGTGTACGAGCCGAAGGCTGCATAGAGCCTATCCTTGACGTCTCGGATACGGATGAGCTGTAGGAGGTGTTCGATCGGGGAGAAGAGCTCCCCGCAGTAGGTAGGACTCCCGATGATGAGTCCTCGGTAGCGGAAGATGTCACTGAGGATCACAGAGGGATCAGACTTACTCACATTGTGGCAGACGACCTGCTCGACACCATGAGCCGCGAGACTCTGGGCGATCACATCGGCCAGCTGCTCGGTATTGCCATACATAGAGCCGTAGAGGACGACAGCACCTGGCTCACTAGCGAAGCGAGAGAGTCGCTCGTAGAGAGCGAGCGACTCACCGAAGCCCTCCTTCGTCCATACGACACCGTGTGTGGGACAGACGAAGTCTACGTCTAGCCCCTGACGCTGCATGTTAGCCAGAGCCTTCTGTACGAAGCCCCCATACTTCCCAATCACCGTGGCGTAGTAGCGACGCATCTCTCTGAAGTAGGCCGAACGATCCGCCAGCTGGCTATCGAAGAGGATCCCATCCAGTGCACCAAAGGCGCCGAAGGCATCGGCTGTAAAGAGCGTACGACTCGTCTGCTCGTAGGTGAACATCACCTCGGGCCAGTGCACCATAGGGGCCATGAGGAAGGAGAACTCGTGCCGTCCAATACGCAGGGCATCTCCACTCTTGACCTCGTGGAGTCCCTCCGTGATCCCGTGGAAGCCCCGAAGCATATCGAAGGTCTTCTTGTTCCCCACGATCTGCATCTGAGGGTAGCGCTTACGGAGCAGACCGATAGATCCACCATGGTCGGGCTCCATATGGTTCACGATGAGGTAGTCGAGGGGACGCCCCTTGAGCACAAGGTCAAGCTTGTGAAAGAAGATATCGGAGTAGCAGACATCCACCGTATCGATGAGCGTCGTGCACTCATCGACGATCAGATAGGAATTGTAAGCGACTCCACTCGGCAGGCTCCACATATTCTCAAAGAGCGCCTTCATGCGGTCATTCACACCCACATAGTAGATGGAGTCACAGACCTGAGGGACTTGGTACATAGCGTGTATATATATTGTATAGGTATAATTGCCCTAGCGCACGGAGGGAGGGAGCACCCTCTCCACTCCGGTGCTGGGGGACTTATTCGTTCATTGGTGTGATGTCGAGCTCGGGTCTACTGGATGGCGGTAGGCGTAGATGATCAAGCCTAGGCCAGCTAGGATGAAGGGGATGCTGAGGAACTGACCCATGTTGAGCCCATAGTGCTGGACGAGGCCGATCTCCCAGGACTCCTGGACATTCTTGATACTCTCGACGAAGAGGCGGAAGCCGAAGACCCCGAGGAGGAAGTACCCGAGGATGAGCCCCGGGTAACGACGGGCTGCATCTCGTCCCCAGTAGAGGTACATACAGAGGGCGAAGACGAGGAGGTAGGCTACAGCCTCATAGATCTGTGTCGGGTGACAGGCAGGGATCGTCAGCCCCTTCTCGGCATAGCCAGCAAACTCTGAGGCTCGGGGAAAGACAAAGCCCCAGGGAAGGTCTGTCGGCCTACCGAAGATCTCACTATTCATTAGGTTCCCCAGACGAATGAGCGCTGCTGCTAGCCCCGTAGGGACAGCTAGACGGTCAAGCGTCCAGAGCATCGAGCGCTTCGTGACACGTCTCGAGTAGATCCATACGGCGACGATGATCCCTATCGTCCCCCCGTGGCTCGCTAGCCCCCCTTCCCAGACGGCGAAGATCTTGGAGGGGTTCGCTAGATAGTAGGAGGGATCGTAGAAGAGCACATGCCCTAGACGTGCTCCGAGGATGGTCCCGAGGACGACATAGACGAAGAGGGAGTTCATCCACTCGGGGTTAAGCTTCTCTCGCTTCCAAATGCGTCCCTCGATCATTGGCCCCAGGATCAGGAGCCCTAGGGCAAAGAAGAGCCCATACCAACGGATACCTCGCCCGAAGATCTCGAAGATCACGGGATCGACATCCCACGTAATAGCAGCTAGTGTCATGTGTCTCTAGTATGATTGATGTTGTTTATCCGGCTAACAGAGCTTCCCGATCCACTGCTCTCGCTCCCCGGGGAGGAGGTCGATCACGGGGATCTCCTGTAGCGTATAGCACCCAGGGCTCTGACGCATCGAGGCTCGTGCGACCGCTACGAGGATCTGCGCTGTCAGGGCTGGGTTATTGATCTTCATGTTGAAGGAGAGGAGCTGATTCTGCGTCTTGCCCGAGACCCCCTTGCGGGTCATCTCTACCCCATGCCCCATATCTATGAGGGCATCGACGTCCTCCACGACGGTGACGTGGGTCTCATCGTGAGCGAAGTATTCGTCTGCCTTGATCGCAGCGATGACGTCGGGGGCTTGGTAGCCCTTCTCCAGCTCGATATAGACCATACGGCGGTGGATACCTGTACCCGTGGGGATAGTCATCGAGAGGGCACGCTTGACCCCTGCGATCGCCTTGACGGCCACCGTATGTCCCATACTCATCCCTGGGCCGAAGTTGGTATACGTGATCCCCCGTGGTACGATAGCCTCCATGAGGGTACGTACGACCGAGTCACTCCCGGGGTCCCACCCCGAAGCAATCACCGAGACGGTGCCATGCTGACGGGCAGCCTCCCCGAGCGTACGACGTAGGGAGAGGATATCGGTATGGATATCGAAGCTATCTACGGTACGTATCCCCTGAGCTAAGATCCCGAGGGCCGTCTGCTCGACGAGACGTGTAGGCGTGCAGAGCAGGGCGACATCGACCGCCCCAAGCTCCTCGATAGAGCGTACCACAGGATAGGGGCGGAGCTCCAGAGGGACCTGCGAGGGGTCTCTACGTACGACACCTACGAGCTCGAAGTCGGCAGCAGCCTCCAGAGCCTCTACGGCATAGCGACCGATATTCCCATAGCCGACGACGGCAGCCTTGATCTTATGCATCTCAGACATTCTTTCTTTCTATTTTCTTTTAGTCAAACTCTCATTGTACCGTGTAGTATATCCGTGCAAAGATAAGAAATACCCTCGGAGCTCATGCGGAGCCTACGACGGGCTACAGAGTAGGCGTATGAATGAGTGGCTAGGCAGCGGGGGCAAAGTAGTCGCGGGGCACGAACTGAAGCGAGAAGTATCCACTCGCAAGGAGTGGGTCTACCGAGTATATACCCACTCTCTAGGAGGGTAAAGTGTACACGTGTGTACACTCTAGTATACCCACGTGTATACACTTGTGTACCCACGTGTACACAACTGCGCTCTAAGTATGACCCCGGCAGAGCTCTCTAGGGAGCACCTTCCCCAGGGCTAAGGCGGAGCCTTTCCCCGAAGGCAACGAGGGGGGAAACGAATTTGGGAGAAGCATGGGGGAGGGAATAAGCGAGCCCTCAAGCCCTCCCATTCAAGGGTCGGAGAGTATCCTGGACATCGGGACGTACTCTGCACCATGCTCGACAATGAGTAACTTTGTATAAGGGCATAAGTGTGCGTAGAGAAATGATTACAAGTACTTTTAGAAAAAGATCAGTTCGCACCCTGAACGAGCAGTGGTATGCACCTCCCTCAGCAAGCCCGCATTCCCTCCCCAGCGCTCCTACCGCAATCTCCGCTGAAAGAGCTAACTTTGGCAACTCCAAAGCCCCGCCCGTGGGCACTTCGTAAGCCGATGGCTCGTGGGTGAGAGCTCGGATCGATCTCCGGCTCCCCATAATCAGTTCAATAGGCTATAAAGCTCAATAACAATAGTTGCATGTATCGTCTCAGGCATAGTCTCCGTCTTTTCGTGCTCCTACTGACAGTCTGTTTGGGTGTCAGTGGTCGGCTCTTCGGACAGTACTATCCTATTCATGCGACAGTTCAGTGGCCAGCACCTCAGAGTCCCTACCTAGCGGACTACAGCACGGGGAGTCGTGACCGCTTGATCGTCACACTCCTAAACCGTGACCTGCAGCAGCCCTTGCTCTATGCCAAGCTTCGCCTACAGATCAAGTCCGGTAGCTTCACAGCAAGGAGCCGAGAGGACGTCAGCTATCCTCAGCTCGAGCTACAGACCAGCGTCCCCCTTCGCCTAACGGGCGTCGATCTCGCCCCCTATCTCCAGCCTCAGCACCTACAGATGACAGGACGGCTAGAGCAGGGACGGCTACCTAGTGGCTATGCCGAGCTCCAGCTCCAGGTCATCGACTACTATACGGGGCGTCCACTCTCCGACTGGCATACAGCACGTGCCTACCTCGACGTCAAGAAGCCTCCCTTCCTGAACCTCCCCGAGCGGGATGCCGAGGTCGTCCTTCGTGATCCCCTCTTCCTGCGCTTCCAGTGGACTCCTCGCCATCAAGGCCTCAGTGGCACAGAGTACGAGTTTGTCCTCAAGGAGCTCCCCGACAACGGCGCGGCTCCTCAGTCGGCCTTCGCCTACGGGCAAGAGATCTTCCGCACCCATACACGGAGCACGAGCCTCAGCTATACGCACCTTGACCCTCCCCTCCTCCCCAATCGTCGCTATGCTTGGCAGGTGCGTGCCTTGGTGCGCTCCGGGGTAGAGGAGGTCGGGATGTTTGAGCACGGAGGCCTGAGTGAGGTCAGTTGGTTCTACCTCAATGACCAGTGTGATGCCCCTCGGGGACTCCGAGCTCAGACGCGCTATGCTAAGGTCGATCTATCCTGGGGCAAGGTCGTGGGGACAACGGGCTACGTGGTGGAGTGTCGCCCCAAGACCAAGCTGAACGTCTACGAATGGGCACGCACCGAGACTGTAGATGAGCGCCTAACGCTGGCTCAGCTCAAGCCCGGCTGGACGTATGAGTGGCGTGTGGGGACTCGCTGCACGAGCGACCGCCCCGTCTTCTCCGACGTGCGAGAGTTTACGCTGAGCAAGCAGAACGAAGCCCTCCTAGCAGACTGTGGTAAGGAGCCCGTGCGTACGGATCTCCGAGGAGAGCCCCATCTGGGTATCCGAGCTGGTGATGTCGTGACGATCGGGGGCGACTATCCCATGACCATTACCGAAGTCACCGCTCTGGGTGATGGTTGGTATTCGGGGAAGGGGAAGACCCGCCTCAAAACCCTCATCGATGCCCCCATAGCCCTACGCTTCGACCGCCTACGCATCAATGTGGACAAGTACCAGATCGATGGCTTGGTCGAAGCCTCCTATGACGAGAAGCGAGGGACGATAGCCAACACCGACTATATCGACGATGGAGGGAGGGACTTGCGCCCTGCGACCCTACGCCTCAGAGAGAAGCAGCTTAGCTTCACCCTACCCGAGAGCCCACAGTTCCACTTTGACCCTGAGACGGGGACGCTGACGGTCCAGGATGCTGCAGGCAATGCTCAGCGCATAGGCCTCCAGCTCCCTGAGGGCGAGGAGTACAAGAGCGTCTTCCCACTGCTGGTCACGGACAAGGAGGGGAATAGCTATCGGATCCAACCTGTGGTACCATCTACAGATGAAGGAACCGATACGTCCTCCACCCACGGGAAGGTTACCCTCCAGTCGGAGCGTGTAGAGCGGATGGGCGACTTCGATAGTGAAGCCCTATCGAAGAAGTATGGACAGATACGCTTCAGCGGGCAGGGGGGAAGGTATGCCTTTGACCCTGGGAGCGTGTCTTGGTATCAGGAGTCCGTCAAGCTCGATCGCTTCTACAAGCCTTTTGCCAAGGACTATATTGCCCCATGGAAGCTGATCCCCGAGGGGAAGCAGGATGTGGTCACGGCAGAATACACGGGGAGTAAGGCTATCGACCCACAGAGGGTTCGCTTTGCCTCTGAGCCGAGGAGTACGGCTCTACCTGCTAGCTACGATGCGTCGAGCAAGCGCTGGAGTGTGCGCCTACCCTCCGTGTCGTCGGGGGAGAGCTATGAGGTCTTTGCCGTCTATGAGGGGGAGGTCTTGGGCAAGCTCCGTGTGGCGAGCTATGCTCAGCAGCGTCATAAGCTGACCCTAGTACCTATCAGCGATACCAAGCTCGACAAGGCACAGATAGAGCGGGAGCTGAATAGTATCTACAACCCAGTGGGTATTCACTTCGACGTCGAAGTGGATGAGCGCATGCGTGGGGACTACAGTTGGGATCGGGACGGAGACCGCAAGCTCAGCATCGTAGGCAAGAGCTTCTTCGGTCGGGTGCGTGAGGTGAAGGAGAGTGCCGAGATGGACTACCTGAAGAAGGCCTACAGCCAGCTCTCCGGTACGCTAGATGGCCTCTACCTCTTCGTCGTCGATGCAGCGCAGGGGCTGGAGGATAAGCCTCAGAGTCTGCTCGGTGAGATGCCCCGTCGGAGCCGCTTCGGGTACATCTTCTCGGGGAATAGCCCCAATGGGGGGACGTCCGACCTAGGCTATACCATCGCCCACGAGCTCGGGCACGGGCTCTTCACGCTACAGCACACCTTCGATGATGAGTACGGCGGGTCGAAGAGTCAGGGTCAGACGCGCAATCTGATGGACTACGCCACAGGCAAGGAGCTTGTAGCCTTCCAGTGGAATGTCATTTCTAATCCGGCCGTCTTCACCGCAGCAGATAAAGCCGAGGAGGAGAAGCTAAAGCATAAAAAGAGCCTAATCGCTTGTATCCCCCCCGAGCTATCCACGCTGATTATAGAGAGTGGCAAGGCTCTTACAGCGCCAGATGGTAGTGCGTTTCGCTTACCTGCGGGTGCCGTCATCCGGGGAGTATTCTATGATGATAGCTCCGCACATCCTGCCGTACATGGTAGCATTGCCTCCTTCTCTATCGGGGGACGACACTATCAGACTACAGAGCGGGGAGGCAAGTTTGCAGGCTACAGATTCCTATCTAGGCAGGATACAATCCTCTATCCGATACAGACTGCTAGTGGAGATCGACTCTCCATCAAAGTAGATGCTTCGGTCCGTACCATCACGCTCGGAGGACATATCTATAAGCTCAGCGAGGCTGACTTTGGGTGTGGATCGGAGCTCCCCCCGAGGGTGCTTGATCGAAGGCTCTTCTCTATAGACCAGGCGAGTCTCAGGCATATAGACTTTGCCAGGAAATCGCTTACCCAGAATACTACTCCTCTATCCGAGCAGGAGCCAGTCGTCCGAGCACTCACCGATGAAGTCTCTCGATTCGGGAGGGAGAAGAATTTCTTGGGCGAAGTACTAAAGGACAAGCTAGTGACTTATGCTCAGCGTAACGCCTCTCGCTTCATTGTTGTGCAGACAGAGGTCGGGACGGTATCCCTAGACCAAAAGGAGTGGAACAAGCTTGCCCTCAAGGTCTTTGTGCGAGCGGGCTTAGGGGATAGGGATATCCTCGTCACAGTACCCTATATTGGACTACAATCCCTAGGGCGGAGCGGTCGCGTGCTACACATGATCGGTGTGGCCACTGGAGCAAACGCTTCGGTCAATATCCATGGGCTACGGACTGATCATAATCCTGCTCAGCAGGAGGCTTTGGGGCGTAGTGTTCGGGACTTTGTCTTAGACCTATTCACACACACGGCCAAGAAGACGACGACCTATCGTGGCTACTTCAATGCCTCACGCGCTATATCGATCTTTGTCGATAACCACAAGGGGGAAGCTGTCAGTGGCTATCCCTACAATGTGTCGGTCATCCCCTATCTCCAGAAAGGTGTAGACACGCTGGCAACCATCATCCAACAATACAATGAGCGAGAGGGGATCCGTACGACAGGGCAGCGAGAGGGGATTATCCCTGAGGGATTTAGCTCCTCAGAGAATGAGCGATGGCTCGAGGAATACTATGCTTCAGCACTGCTTACCTACTCCAAGAAAGCTGACGACCTGACGCAGTACGAGCTCCATGAAGTGCGTATGCCCATCCACTACCGAGAACAGTATCTGGAGGCGGATAATGGCAAGGGGATCAAGAACTACCAGGCTTACCTACTACAGTACGCCTATGAGAATGTGCTGGAGAGACTGAATGCCAGTGTTCGATCAGGTTTCACCTTCCGGGCGGAACATAGTTTCACGGACAAGACGGATTGGTTCCTTGCCCGATATATAGATCAGCCAGTCTATAATACACTTGATCTGGCCTCGGTTGTCCTTGGCTTTGTGGGGCTAGATACAGCACCTGACATCCTCAATGTATTCTACAGTTCCCTACGAGGAGATTACACTAATGCCTCGCTGAACGCAGCGTCACTCCTACTCGTCGGGCCTACCAGCATCAAAACCCTTAAGCTACCGCTCGGGGAAGATGCTAAGCTGTTCAAGCTGGCGAGAGGAAATGCTTCCATCCCCCACATCGAAGCCGTCTCCGAGAAAAGGCTGATGCAACTCCAGCGTCGCTCACATGAGGTATACGGAAGTGTATCCAGCCATCCTCGGTTTAAGGCACTCAAGGAGTCTGCCCAGGAGAAGCTCCTTCAACAACTCGATGTAGCCGATGAGGCCCTCCGGCATGAACTAGCCGCTAATCCAGAGCTTATCGATGAGTTGCTTGATCTTAAGGACACAAAAGAACGGAGAGCATGGATCAAGCAAATCCTAGAGGGTATCGCCTTTAACAAGGAGCGTGCACCCTTCTACCCCTACAATGAAGTATATCTAGAGTCCCCCAAGGCGGGGAAGAGAGCTGCAGGAAAGTCCTCTACCAAGTATCAGTATGTGCGGTTAGACTCATATAACCCAAGAATGGGGGAAATAGTCTCTCGCAAGTGTACCCAGCTCAGTGAAATCTCCAAAGAGACAGCTATCCACTACCTAAAAGAGCTAGCGGATAAGTACTCGCCTGGAGCGGTGATTGCAGATGTCCCCTCCAATCGAGTGGGAGCTAATGTTGGAATCTTTGAAGAGAATGGAGGGAATATTCTCAAAGGAAGGATGATCCTTGAGGTGCCGGTGCAGAAGGAGCCTGTACCTGAAAGCGTGTTACGCTATGCAGAGAAGGAGAAAATCAAGATTAGAGATACTAACGGAAAGATATATAGTATAAAGAAATGAAACTAACATTAAGAGCCTGGAATGCTCCCTATGAGTGCTTGCAGAGTGAAGAGGATTCCTTGTATAACATGGATCGCTACAACAAAACGCGCTACTCGCGTCGTAAGAAGAAGGAGGGGCTGCTGGAGCTGGCCTCCCGCGAAGCCCACGAGAATCAGGAGGTCTACTTCGCCACGATCCTCAACGATGATGATAGTCCCTACTGCGCGATGGAGTCCAATGTGGGGTACTTTGGGCTCGACTTCCTACAAGATAACTATGCTGACTTCCTGACCTTTCAATATCGGTCTGATAGCGAGCATAAGGGGAAGTTGTTCCTAAAAGCAATCTTCTTATTCGAATGTTATCCAGGGACGACAGAAAAGATGCGACGTACGGACTTCACATATACCCACGAAGGAGGGTGCTCATCTGTCATCTATCAAGGAGAGGAGTATAATGGAACTTCTGAGGTGATCCGAACGAAGCATCCCCCGATCTCAGCGGAGGAGCTGGAGAAGCTCTGGGTGGACTACCCGAAGTTCGGAGAGTACGACCAGCTCATCCGCCTAGACCGCATCCCTCTTCTGGCTCGGGAGCGTACCCTAGAGTATACGGACAAGGAGTTTCCCGCCTTCCGAGAGCACCTCCAGCAAGACATCGAGTGCTACCAGCACCCCAAGGAGTGACCCCAAGGTGTTGTCCACCGAGAGTAACTGTACCAAGTCATATTCTCTGAGAGGCTAAAGTCTTTAATTCGATCTTCGATAATATAGAATGATGTATCAGTTAATTAAACGAATGCGAGCCGTATGGATGGAGATCTATGAGGACTCTATTTTCATTACGACGACCAACAAAAAGCGTACTTACAATACCCACTGATACTCTTTGGATGGTGTCTGCCTAGAGAGGCTCCAGTTCCTGTATAGTCCCTATGCCAAGATCCCCGAGCTACATAAAAGTCTGTGGTTCGTCCATTATGCAAAGAAATCACCTCTGGCGGGGACTATGAATATATTCTCGCTCGATGGGGAGCTAAAACAATCCATCATGGATGTGGCAACTTATTTCGATATGCTTCCAACCGAAGATTCTTTCTGGGTCTATTTGGTAGACAAGCATCTAATTAGATATAACCTCTCCACCCATGAGTATCAAGACTTAGGTGCCTTTCCTCTTGAGAGAGCTTTCTTCTACAAGGGTAGCCACCGTGGTCTTCACTTCTTCATCAGTGATAAGAAGAGCCAACTGGTTGCTATGCGAGATAAGGACGGACAAGGGCTAGAGGAGGTCTATCGGTTGGACTTCTCCGAGAGCGGTCGTGGCTATTCCCTTTGGCACAATGGGGTCGTACCTGGGGAAATTGACTTCATCAACTTCTACGGCTCCGATCTGTGGGTGACGACCCAAGAGCACCTACATCGTATAGATGTAGCTACGGGAAAAGTGCTCGAGAGGAAAGATGAGGCACTACCTAAGATGTTTATCAAGGGGTCGCTAGGATATTCCTTATTCAACAGTTACTATACTGTATTTGACTTCGAGGCTGGGCGCATGCTCTGTAATGTACGGAGGGATCGCTTTGTCTACGAAGGGAAGGAGTATAGCGCAGAGTATACGAGCCTCTTGCTACATGAAGGGATCTTCTACGTCTCGGTACGGGTCTCGGGAATCTTCTTCCTTGCGGCCTTCGATGTGCAGACGGAAGAGTTTGTTTGGCACGACCTCTGGGGTGGTTGGGATATCGACTCCGTGCATATTGTTGATGATCGAATGATCGCTCACGCCTACGATGAGGTACGCATCTACCAGCGGGTAAGTCCGGCCACAGGGTCTAGCGGTGATGATTCTGAGCAAGAGGGTCAAGTGGGTCTTCAGTGGTCACAAGGTAAGCCGTAAGTACTCAATGTAAGCTTCGATATTTGATTGATGTACAAGCTAATTACAAGTTGCCCGGCCGATGAAGTCTGGGTAGATCATGGGGTGCTATACCTCCGGGACTATAAGAGGGATAGTGCCGTCTTTTCCCACTCGCTAGAGGAGCGAGTCGAGCAGGTAATCCCCTTCGCCCATAGTGAGCTGTCGTGGTGGATCTATCTGCGACAAGGTCTATGGTTTGTCCACTATGATGAAGACTCCGAGTACAAGACGATCGTTAATGTCTTCTCGATAGATGGAGAACTAAAGCAAACTATCACGAATGTCAATAACTCCTTTTATACCGCCCGAGCAGGGAGGTGGCTCTACCTAATCAATGAGAGCCAACTGCGGTATGACCTTTCCGCCCATGAATGTCAAGACTTAGGTCCATTCCCCCTTGAGGGAGTATTCTTCCACGAGGGTAGCCACCGTGGTCTCCACTTCTTTACTTGTGAGGGTCAGAGCCAGTTGGTTGCTATGCGAGATAAGGACGGACAAGGACTGGAAGAGGTCTATCGGCTAGACTTTTCTGAGAGTGGTCGTGGCTATTCCCTTTGGTACAATGGGGTCGTACCTGGGGAAATTGACTTCATCAACTTCTACGGCTCCGATCTGTGGGTGACGACCCAAGAGCACCTACATCGTATAGATGTAGCTACGGGAAAAGTGCTCGAGAGGAAAGATGAGGCACTACCTAAGATGTTTATCAAGGGGTCGCTAGGATATTCCTTATTCAACAGTTACTATACTGTATTTGACTTCGAGGCTGGGCGCATGCTCTGTAATGTACGGAGGGATCGCTTTGTCTACGAAGGGAAGGAGTATAGCGCAGAGTATACGAGCCTCTTGCTACATGAAGGGATCTTCTACGTCTCGGTACGGGTCTCGGGAATCTTCTTCCTTGCGGCCTTCGATGTGCAGACGGAAGAGTTTGTTTGGCACGACCTCTGGGGTGGTTGGGATATCGACTCCGTGCATATTGTTGATGATCGAATGATCGCTCACGCCTACGATGAGGTACGCATCTACCAGCGGGTAAGTCCGGCCACAGGGTCTAGCGGTGATGATTCTGAGCAAGAGGGTCAAGTGGGTCTTCAGTGGTCACAAGGTAAGCCGTAAGTACTCAATGTAAGCTTCGATATTTGATTGATGTACAAGCTAATTACAAGTTGCCCGGCCGATGAAGTCTGGGTAGATCATGGGGTGCTATACCTCCGGGACTATAAGAGGGATAGTGCCGTCTTTTCCCACTCGCTAGAGGAGCGAGTCGAGCAGGTAATCCCCTTCGCCCATAGTGAGCTGTCGTGGTGGATCTATCTGCGACAAGGTCTATGGTTTGTCCACTATGATGAAGACTCCGAGTACAAGACGATCGTTAATGTCTTCTCGATAGATGGAGAACTAAAGCAAACTATCACGAATGTCAATAACTCCTTTTATACCGCCCGAGCAGGGAGGTGGCTCTACCTAATCAATGAGAGCCAACTGCGGTATGACCTTTCCGCCCATGAATGTCAAGACTTAGGTCCATTCCCCCTTGAGGGAGTATTCTTCCACGAGGGTAGCCACCGTGGTCTCCACTTCTTTACTTGTGAGGGTCAGAGCCAGTTGGTTGCTATGCGAGATAAGGACGGACAAGGACTGGAAGAGGTCTATCGGCTAGACTTTTCTGAGAGTGGTCGTGGCTATTCCCTTTGGTACAATGGGGTCGTACCTGGGGAAATTGACTTCATCAACTTCTACGGCTCCGATCTGTGGGTGACGACCCAAGAGCACCTACATCGTATAGATGTAGCTACGGGAAAAGTGCTCGAGAGGAAAGATGAGGCACTACCTAAGATGTTTATCAAGGGGTCGCTAGGATATTCCTTATTCAACAGTTACTATACTGTATTTGACTTCGAGGCTGGGCGCATGCTCTGTAATGTACGGAGGGATCGCTTTGTCTACGAAGGGAAGGAGTATAGCGCAGAGTATACGAGCCTCTTGCTACATGAAGGGATCTTCTACGTCTCGGTGCGGGTGTCGGGGATCTTCTTCCTTGCGGCCTTCGATGTGCAGACGGAGGAGTTTGTTTGGCACGACCTCTGGGGCGGTTGGGATATCGACTCCGTGCATATTATCGGTGACCGAATGATCGCCCACTCCCACGACGAGGTACGCATCTACCAGCGGATAGATTTGTCCACAGGGTCTAGCGGTGATGATTCTGAGCAAGAGGGTCAAGTGGGCCCTCAGTGGTCACAAGATAAGCCGTAAGTACTCAATGTAATATTCGAAATTATTGATTGATGTACAAGCTAATCACAAGTTTCCCAGCCAATGAAGTCTGGGTAGATCATGGGGTGCTATACCTCCGGGACTATAAGAGGAATAGTGCTGTCTTTTCCTACTCGCTAGAGGAGCAAGTCGAGCAGATAATCCCCTTTACCCATAGTGAGCTGTCGTGGTGGATCTATCTGCGACAAGGTCTATGGTTTGTCCACTATGATGAAGACTCCGAGTACAAGACGATCGTTAATGTCTTCTCGATAGATGGAGAACTAAAGCAAACTATCACGAATGTCAATAACTCCTTTTATACCGCCCGAGCAGGGAGGTGGCTCTACCTAATCAATGAGAGCCAACTGCGGTATGACCTTTCCGCCCATGAATGTCAAGACTTAGGTCCATTCCCCCTTGAGGGAGTATTCTTCCACGAGGGTAGCCACCGTGGTCTCCACTTCTTTACTTGTGAGGGTCAGAGCCAGTTGGTTGCTATGCGAGATAAGGACGGACAAGGACTGGAAGAGGTCTATCGGCTAGACTTTTCTGAGAGTGGTCGTGGCTATTCCCTTTGGTACAATGGGGTCGTACCTGGGGAAATTGACTTCATCAACTTCTACGGCTCCGATCTGTGGGTGACGACCCAAAAGCACTTACATCGGATAGATGTAGCTACGGGAAAGGTGCTCGAGAGGAAAGATGAGACGCTACCTAAGATGTTTATCAAGGGGACACTAGGATACTCCTTGTTCGGCAGCTACTATACAGTATTTGACTTTGAGGCTGGGCGCATGCTCTGTGACGAGCGAAGGGATAACTTTGTCTACGAAGGAAAGGAGTATAGCGCAGAGTATACGAGCCTCTTGCTACATGAAGGGATCTTCTACGTCTCGGTGCGGGTGTCGGGGATCTTCTTCCTTGCGGCCTTCGATGTGCAGACGGAGGAGTTTGTTTGGCACGACCTCTGGGGCGGTTGGGATATCGACTCTGTGCATATCATCGGTGACCGAATGATCGCCCACTCCTATGACGAGGTACGCATTTACCAGCGGGTAAGTCCGACCACTGGGTCTAGCGGTGATGATTCTGAGCAAGAAGGTCAAGTGGGTCTTCAGTGGTCACAAGATGAGTAGGGAAGAGCTCAAGAGGAACGTCATCAAGGCTCTGATATAATCTAACTATGTACGAAGTAATATCACGGCTCAATGCCATTCGGGTCGTAGTATATGAGGGGCGACTCTTCTTAATTAAGTCCATCCCTCAAGGGAGATGGTCTGTTCACCCCTGTTCCTTGGATGGAGTAATAGGCGATGCGCTCCCATTCCCACACAAAGAAGATGTGGGAACAGCTGTTCTTTTTCAAGGCTTATGGCTAATCTATCATGAGGTGGGGACACCGTCGGAGACCTTGCTAGATATTTGCACATTAGACGGCGAACGTAAGCAGCTCATAACAGATATAGATGGCTACTTCGACAAGGTAGCTATCGAAGGAGAACCTCGGTTTTATTTAGTAGATGAACGTCGTGTCATTAGCTATGACTTCTCTACTCATGAGTATCAAGACTTAGGTTCATTTCCACTAGAAGATCCCTTCTTCTATAAGGGAAGCTACCGTGGTCTACACTTCTTCACCTGTCAAGGGAAGAGCCAGCTGGTGGCTATGCGAGATGAGGATGGCCAAGGCCTGGAGGAAGTCTATCGTCTGGACTTTGCCGAGAGTGATCGATGCTATTCAATATATAGCAATAAAGTAGAGTCTGGAGAAATTTACTTCATCAACTTCTACGGCACAGACTTATGGGTAACGACCTACGAGCGCCTGCACCGAGTAGAGATAGAGACAGGAAAGTCCTTAGAGGTACAAGAAGAGATGATACTACCAAAGATGTCTCATTGTGGGGATCTTGGCTACTCTATCTTTGCCAGCTTCTACAAGATATTCGACTTCAAGGCTGGGCAGATGCTCTATGAGGGACGCTTAGATAGGTTTACTCATGAAGGGAAGGAGTATAGCGCTCAGACTAATGGCCTCTTGTTACACGAAGGGATCTTCTACGTCTCGGTGCGGGTGTCGGGAATCTTCTTCCTAGCGGCCTTCGATGTGCAGACGGAGGAGTTTGTTTGGCACGACCTCTGGGGCGGTTGGGATATCGACTCCGTGCATATTATCGGTGACCGAATGATCGCCCACTCCCACGACGAGGTACGCATCTACCAGCGGATAGATTTGTCCACAGGGTCTAGCGGTGATGATTCTGAGCAAGAGGGTCAAGTGGGCCCTCAGTGGTCACAAGATAAGCCGTAAGTACTCAATGTAATATTCGAAATTATTGATTGATGTACAAGCTAATCACAAGTTTCCCAGCCAATGAAGTCTGGGTAGATCATGGGGTGCTATACCTCCGGGACTATAAGAGGAATAGTGCTGTCTTTTCCTACTCGCTAGAGGAGCAAGTCGAGCAGATAATCCCCTTTACCCATAGTGAGCTGTCGTGGTGGATCTATCTGCGACAAGGTCTATGGTTTGTCCACTATGATGAAGACTCCGAGTACAAGACGATCGTTAATGTCTTCTCGATAGATGGAGAACTAAAGCAAACTATCACGAATGTCAATAACTCCTTTTATACCGCCCGAGCAGGGAGGTGGCTCTACCTAATCAATGAGAGCCAACTGCGGTATGACCTTTCCGCCCATGAATGTCAAGACTTAGGTCCATTCCCCCTTGAGGGAGTATTCTTCCACGAGGGTAGCCACCGTGGTCTCCACTTCTTTACTTGTGAGGGTCAGAGCCAGTTGGTTGCTATGCGAGATAAGGACGGACAAGGACTGGAAGAGGTCTATCGGCTAGACTTTTCTGAGAGTGGTCGTGGCTATTCCCTTTGGTACAATGGGGTCGTACCTGGGGAAATTGACTTCATCAACTTCTACGGCTCCGATCTGTGGGTGACGACCCAAGAGCACCTACATCGTATAGATGTAGCTACGGGAAAAGTGCTCGAGAGGAAAGATGAGGCACTACCTAAGATGTTTATCAAGGGGTCGCTAGGATATTCCTTATTCAACAGTTACTATACTGTATTTGACTTCGAGGCTGGGCGCATGCTCTGTAATGTACGGAGGGATCGCTTTGTCTACGAAGGGAAGGAGTATAGCGCAGAGTATACGAGCCTCTTGCTACATGAAGGGATCTTCTACGTCTCGGTACGGGTCTCGGGAATCTTCTTCCTTGCGGCCTTCGATGTGCAGACGGAAGAGTTTGTTTGGCACGACCTCTGGGGTGGTTGGGATATCGACTCCGTGCATATTGTTGATGATCGAATGATCGCTCACGCCTACGATGAGGTACGCATCTACCAACGGGTAAGTCCGTCCACTCATTAGAAAAGATTGGTAGTCCTATATCGGAAATTGACATTATGCGCAACTGACAAATAGTAATGCCACCTAGAGAGCAGAGTCTAACGCTTCCCAACTGGGAGAATTGATGGAGGACTCTATGAGACGGTAAGCATCCCCAACAATCAATATGGCAACAAAGGACTTTGACAAGAATTTTACGCATCTCATAGAAGATGCTCTACACAACGCATTGGAGTATACGGGATATAGTTCGGATATAGACTGTATCTATATCTACCTCTCTCTTGAACGATCAGTGCAATACTTGGTATTTTTCAAGATTAACGGGTGCCTATCACTCAAGTCTAAGCTTAATGAATATGTTACCTCACAACAAATTGATGTCTCTGACGAGAATCAGAGGAGATTGAACTCTAATGGTAATGCGATCGCTCAGGAAATACAAGCAAGCTTTCAAGATGATGGAAGAGAAGTTCCCTCTAGTCTAAGGATAACCTATGAGCCTAAGACTGGTAAACTTAACTCTACGATGAGCTATGATAAACTCTTAGATGATGAAGATCCGCTTACTATGTTCTTCCGTTGGTTCGCAGAGGAAGGGGGAGTATTAGAACCGTGGCAAATGATATAGCGAGTTGGATCCACTCTCAGCTAGCAGATATTAACGAAGAGACGGCTATTAAATAGCTCTAAGAACTGAAGGAAAAGAGGACTTTTGAGGAGCATCCTAGGAGCATCCCATCTGTTGGCTAGTCTTGCTGTCCCACTGAGCCTTGCCTACATGGATCTTCGTGGAGTCAAGATTGCTCATCGCTCCTCCGTGGAAGATCCGTGGCATGACGGGCGACTTGCCTTCTTTGTTCTCGTAGTTGGAGCATAGGTAGCAGGATACCTTGAACAATTGTCCCATGATGCATCATTCCCTAGTGTAGCACGTGCTACAAAGTTACTTACTTACAAATCGCTACCCCCCGATTTGTGTAGCAGTTTCCATAGCAGCATTTGATCGATTGGTAACGATTAGACCCTAGGGGTAAGCCGTCAGGTCTATGGACTGCATACAAAGAAAAATCGTTGTAAGGCCATGTCTTACAACGATTTTCTCTTGTTTTGAAGGCTTCTATGACGACCATTTCGCAGTCACTTTGAAGCCTCTTTGCGGAGAGGGCGGGATTCGAACCCGCGAAACGCTTTTGGCGTTTACACACTTTCCAGGCGTGCCTCTTCAACCACTCGAGCACCTCTCCTTTCCACAGATTTCACTTAGGGTATCCTCCCAAATGCGCCACAAAGGTAGCAATATATCCTCATTCTGCAAAATATCCTATCGACATATCATGAAGCTTCAATATAAACGTTGAGTCTTTCCAAGCTAGGCATCTAGCTTCCTTCGGTGTGCTTCTTCATCATATCCATTGGCTAGTGCCCGATACTCATCTTGTAACCGCTGGAAGATCCTAGCCACATTGGGGTAGTCACACATCAGGCTTGAAGCTAGCTCTCCAAAGTATTCTGCTCGATCCCCTTCAATACCTCCACCATCGGAAGCTCCCCGAATAGTCACCCCTCCCTTATTGAACATACCGTTCGAATACCCCTTCTTTAGTTGTTCAGTGTTGATATCTTCTATCACTTGGAATATCGTCCTCGCTGGCCAGTTTGGTGAATCCTCAGGGTACTTTGCTAGCAGTTGCCCAATATGTATATCTGCGGCTTCTAGCCGATCACACTCCTCTGCTAAAGCCCTAGCTGCCTTAATCCAATCCCTCAGCTCAGTCTCATCAATCGTACCATTTTCCTGCATGCCTGGAATCTTCTTCCAAGCCCCAAGCATCAGATCAGCTCTTCTAGCCGCATTCTGTAGTTGCTCCTCGGATAAGCCCTCCTGTTCCTTTCGCTGTCGATCTTCATCCTTGGGTTTGTAGAGCCACTTTAGAAGTTGAATAAAAGACTCAGGATTGATGGCTAATTCTTCTTCCAAATGAGGTACTCCTACTTGAGCTCCTACACGTGTAAGTAGAGGCAAGTATAAAGTCTCTAACTCGAGGAGAGTCTCCTTTGCAACATCCTCTCTCTTGTTGAGCACTCCAAATATACCCTCTATCGCATAAGGAACCTGACAGTTCGGTTCTTGAGATTCTTCTGTTCCCGACCTCTTTAATACCTCAACTAACATACCACTAGGAATAAGAGTTCGATGAAACCAAGCGACCTCCACAGCAAAACTAAACCTCCGATACTGGAGCAACTTATTTATTCCTACGATAATGTCTTCATCCGTGAGACCATGAAAATAGGAATTCATTCTCAGCCAATACTCTCGTTGTATTCCGTCGCGAAGGGAGTCAATATAATGCCACAACTCCTGCCCCGAACGTGCTACCACAAGGGCATTGGCCACAGCTCTATCACTATATCCATTCTCCAATAGCTCGTACACTAATGTTTGTATCCAGCAGAGCTCTTCACATCGTAGCTTCTGGGAGATAAATCCATGAGCAAAAGCAATATGAGGAGTGTCATCCTCTAGACACTGCCATACACACTGCAGGTCTTGCTCATCCTCTATCACCTTAGCCAGGGCCTCGCCCAAATCCCAAGGATGCTTAACCTCTAGCCTCAACGCTAAAATCTTCTCCAACCCTAGCTCTTCCCAGAGTTCCTCCACTGCACGCTCTCGGCTAGTAGCGACTTGCTCCTCTATTTCTTTATGCCCATCCACAGCCAAGGGAACTGCGGTAGCTGGATCTATCATTTGAGTATGACAATCTTCATTGAATAACCATACATTCCTTACCAGCCCATCCTTAGGATATAGTTGACTATAAAGCTGTTCAAAAGGCGATAAGTCATCCTTCTTCAATGCCCATTCTGTATCGGGATGTTGCTTGTGCCTATTTAAAATTCCACGTAGGATATGCCATGCTAGCCCCTTCTTATGCTCAATATTACCCACAGTCTCTTGAGCCCACGTTAATATCCGCTCCCGATCCCAAGGCATACAGTATGGTGCAGCTTCGATGAGATCAGAGAATCTGGTCTCATCACCATCACACAGACCGATAAGCATATCTACCACTTCCGAGTACATATCAAACCGTTCTTCATCCGTGTAGGTTAGATCTGCTTTCTCCCAGAACATTCGCCAGCGCATCCTATACGTGGGGAAAGCTACCTCAGAAGAAAAGCTTGGCAACAAACTCTTCAAGAGCTTCCATGAGACATCGATATTCTTAGGAAGCATCTCCCTCAGCACCTTGACCCTCTCTGCGAAAGGAGCTAACGTTTGATAATGCCAAGCTTTAAATATTTCCGTTAGGCTATTTAGGGGTCTATTAGATAAACTTCCCCCTGGATCCAGCATCGCCAGTTTATATAGGAGGAGGCATGCATTCCTAAAATACGACGGCATCCAAGCTAGCTCTTCTAGCGCCCATAATAGACCTGTATGAGAAGCCACGGGAACAACAAACCCTGGCTTTTCCTCGAACATATCCATAATCTCGGGACTTTGATGGGAAAGGGAGATACTTACATGTTGAAGGAAACTCTGAGGAGATGCTTCGGCAATAAGTGGAAGCTCCCTATTTATGGAGACCCATATTTCACCACGAGCATTTGATAATAGATCTCTAATAATCTTATCTACCCAGCTCTGTAGATCACTTCGGCTAACTCCGACCTGAGGTATTGACATCAGGATCAAAGACTGAACTAAGCCCTCTCTTACCCAGTTTGAATACGTCCTCTTTTCAGTGATGTAGTCTGGTAGATCGAGCTGGGATTCTAGGACTGGATTCCCTGAATGATAGGCCTGAACAAAGCACTCTTCTAAAAGCTGGAAATCTTGATCGACTAAGTGGGCAGATATACTCCTCCACAAGTCTAGAGGTGAGGTTAATCTCCACGTCTCACCGATTCTCTTCAGAGGTGACTCTGGGAGATGAAGCCATTTGGCTAACACCTCCTTATATTTAGCATAGCTCGTTTCAGAGAGCTTCTCTAAAAGCTCTATATCCCCAGAGTAGCTCTCATCCCATCGACCGAGGAGGAGTGCTGGTATTATCTCTCGAATCGTTTGAGTTTTCACCCAAGTTGCACCATAGCTAGGAAAGCCCAGGAGCTTCTTAAGGATCGTGATGTCGTGCCCCGATTCTTTCGTAAGCGTAGAGGCTTTGGATCTTGATAGCCCACTTGCTTCTAAAGCTTCAATGAGGGCTTCTCTATCTACTGCTGGCAGTGTGATAGGATCTTGACTAAACTCAACATCTGCTCCTAATGGGACTAAGACACGATGCCCTTCCCTCGTAGCCACACCAAAAGGTTCGGCGCTATCGAAGCGAACAATCAGGTTCAGAGCATGCTGCGTCGACGAGCTGACACTTCGGAAACGATCCTCTTGGTCGATAATAAGTGTTGTGGAAAAGAATCGACCGGACACCTCAGAATCACTAGACTTCATCGTAGCGAGGATAAAGGCAATCGCCTCGCTCTTAGTCGATGCTCTTACCACTATGATACTTGGCTCCTCCTCCAATCGCTTTATCAACGCTTCCCTTGCTGTGTCTCTACCAGCAAGTACACAATCTGGCGTTAGTTCCAATTGCCCTAAGCAAGACCACTCTTTCCAATGCTCATCTGCCGTTATAATTCCATCAGCATACCCCTGAGATGCGAACCATCGGGATACAGCTGGAGCTTCATCAAGCCACTGCTCTAAGCTTATCCCATCATAGACGATTACATCCTTCCACGTCTTCTCCTCTTTCTTCTGACTAACCCACTCTTCCTTCTTCGTCCATGTCCTTGGAGTGACAAAGACGAATGTAGCATCCAGAGGATTATATCCAAGAGGATCACCTGTACGCTTCTCATAGTCAGCATTTGCTTTACTCTGAGGATCTTGATTTGTACCGAGCTCCCACAAGGATATTCCTTCGGGGACGTATCTAGTCTTCTCCTTACTATCTACAATACCATCCCATCCCCCTATATAGGTGGCACTACCCCAGGGAATATTAACCTTAGTGTCCTTAGCGGTAGTCGCTCTTATCAGCCTTGAGATAAGATATGGAAAGTTTAATTTTGACTCTGGCGTATTGGCCCAAGAACCGAGTTGATCTCTTGTAATCATCATATAAATTAATTGTAGTAGGAGGAAAACCCATCAGGTATTACCTCTACGCTAATTTAGTAAATCTCTTTCTCTCCATAGCGGTTCGGGTAATACAACCGTGTCGGTAGCATTAGCCGAGGTCGTCACCAAGAGATTCACTAAAAGGCAAGAAGTCGTTGATGCGTTCCTGAACCTCGTAGTCATTCAATCCATACCAGATCTCTAAGAGTAGGATCTTGAACATCAAAAGACCATCGTAGGTTAGAGGCGACACATGATCTCCTTCGCACACTCCATTCTTTGGCTCTTTGGGGATATTATTTCATGTCCTAGGGAGCCTTAGGCGTATCCCCTAGAGTGTCTAGACGTTGGTCCCGAGGAGAACTAAATATGAGATCCTACGGGGACATACTTAGAGCGAGGTAGTGTACACGCGTGTATACTGTTGTGTACACGTGGGTATACAGTTGTGTACACACGTGTATACTCACCTCTCCTAAGTAGTAGGTATACGCTGGGTATGGATACAGCTAGGATACAGATACCTCTATCTTCGGAGTATGCTCCTTGACTACTTTGCCCTCGCACTGGGGTGATTTCATGCGTCGGACCTCTCCCACAGCTCCCCCTTGCTCTCTCGTGCGCGCGTATCATTATTATTATAGTGATCTGTCTGGGGGGGCGATCTGGGAGGAGTACAACCCATAGGAGGCAGGCATCACCGCCCTCCCCTAACGACCTCTGTATCTTGCTCCTCGAGAGGGGGCTAGAGGACATACCGAGAGCGCACTAGAGGACATATAATGTTCGCCCTCGTCACCTACGTAAGGTGACGAGGGCGAACATATCGAGTCCGCACCAGAGGTCATTACGTGTTCGTAGATGGGCTCTCAGAATGCCCGCCACGACGGCTCTCTGGGAGGACAGCCTACGCAGGCTTCGGAAGGGGACTATAGGGGGATCGGACAAAGGACGGGGCATAATAGGATCTCTTGCCTTTTCATATCTTGCCTATTCGTTAGAGTGTTTGTATCTTTGTGGCTCAAAGAATTGAGTATAAACACTCTTATATAATTATAGGTAATCAGATACAATGGCAGTATTAGAGAAGATCCGTAGCCACTCGGTCATGCTCGTTGTCATCATTGGGATAGCCTTGGCAGGCTTTGTCATCGGTGACCTCTTTACCAGTGGGCGCACCTTCTGGAGCAAGAATGAGCAGGTCGCCCTATCTATCGATGGGAAGGACATTTCGATCCAAGACTACAGCGCACGCCTAGAGCAGCTCCAGGCACAGTCTGAGGCACAAGGTCAGCTAACCGATGAGCAGCGCATGCAGCTCAATAACCAACTCGCACAGCAGTACCTCTCGGAGTATGCACTAGAGAAGGTCTCAGGCGCCATCGGACTGAGCGTCTCGGATGACGAGCTCTATGCCCTACTCGTAGGCAAGGGGATCTCCCCCTCTCCGCTGGCCTCCCAGTTCTTTGGGACGACAGACGAGAAGCAGGTCAATGAGTTCATCCGCCAGCTCTCCGACAAGCAGATCCAGGCAGCCCCTCAGGATCAGCGCCAGCAGCTACGTGCGATGCAGTCGCAGTTCACCCTACTGCAGGAGCAGATCCGCACACAGCGTCTACAGCAGAAGCTCGGGACGCTGCTCTCCCGTACCTATAAGCTGAACGACCTAGACCGTGAGCTCGCTCTCGGCAACGAGACCCGTACCGTAGCTCTCGTACGTACCTCCTCGGCGATGATCGCCGACTCTACGGCTAAGCCAAGCGATGCCGAGGTACAGAAGTACTATGATAGCCACAAGGACTTCTACCGCATGCAGTACCCACTCACTGAGGTCAGCTACATCAGCCTGCAGGTCGTCCCCTCGCAGGCAGACTACAAGGCTGCCGAGCAGGAGAAGACCAAGGCCGTGGAAGAGCTACGTCAGGCTACCGCCTCCAACATCGAGAGCACCCTACGTGCCTACGCTACCTCCAGCAAGTACTTCAGCCCGGTCTACCTCACGGGTGCCGAGCTCGATGAGCTAGGTCTAGGTGCTGAGCAGGTCGCCTTCGTCAAGGGCGCTGAGGTCGGTGCTGTCCTAGACCCACAGCTCGTCAACGACCGCTACGAGATCGCTAAGCTCGTCGGCAAGAAGAGCTCTACGGCGGCGCTCTCTGTCCGTATGATCATCCTCAACGACAGCCTCAAGACCCAGACCGATAGCCTCCTCAGTGCCCTCAACGGGGGTGCGAGCTTCGCCGAACTAGCCCGGAAGCACAGCATCGACCCACAGACCGCAGGTCGGGGCGGGCTCATCTCTATACCCAACCGCTTCGGTACGGAGGATAGCACCTTCTCCGAGCACATGCTCTATCAGCTCGGTGCCAATTCTGGCCTCAAGCTTGACACCCTCTATCAGGTACCCGTCGGCACTGTCGTACGTCTCGGCCAGGCTCCTCTCTCCATCCTCGTGAAGGCAGAGAATGCACAGCCTGCTGTAGAGAAGTACCAGGTCGCTTTCCTCTCGATCCCTGCGACCTTCTCCCCCGACACCTACAATGCCAAGTATAGTGCGATGAACAAGATCCTCGGCGAAGGCGGAGGCTTCGAAGCTATGGCACAGAAGGCACAGAAGGAGGGCTTCAACGTCTCTCGTGACGTCCTCGTGACCACACAGAGCCCCATGCTCGGTCAGGTCCCCAGCTCTCGCCAGATCGTCAGCTGGGCGATCAATGCTAAGGATGGTGAGGTCAGCCCCAAGCTCTACACCTGTGGCACTGACTACCTCGTGATCCCAGCCGTAGGGAAGCATATCCCCGCAGGCTTCGCTCCTCTCTCGGCGGTCAAGGATGAGATCTTCGCCTACCTCTCTGGGCAGAAGAAGGCTGAGCACCTCGCCAAGAGCCTAGAGGCAAAGAAGCTCACGAGCCTCGATGCCTACGCTGCTGACCTACAGTCCAAGGTCGATACCCTCGTCGATGTTAGCTACGTCGTGCGTGGCAGTGAGCCAGCTACCTTTAACGGGATCGCGATGACGACGCCCGTCGGTCAGCTCTCCAAGCCCTTCGCAGCGAACAACACCGAGGTGATGGTCCTACAGCCCGTAGCTAAGACCCCAGTAGACAAGGTCGCTGCCAAGGCTCAGTTCCAGCAGCAGGAGGCTGGGCTCGCTCGCCAGTATGGCTATCGTGTCTTCGCTGACTACATCCAGCGTCTGAAGATACAGGACAATAGAGCTCGCTTCTACTAGTCCCGCCCTACCCGCTCCGTGACATCGCCCCTAGAGGCGGTATCTCACTAGAGGGCGAACTCTTTCGCTCCGACATTAGTTATACAAAGGCTGTCCTAGGGCTTATTCCCTTAGGACAGCCTTTCTTAATAAGATCACTTTCACCCACCCACTAAGGACGATGACCCCAACCCCACAGAAGCGCATCCTACTCGGCTTGACTCTCGAGGAACTTACCACTGTCACCGCCGAGCTCGGTATGCCCCGCTTCACTGCTCGGCAGATAGCAGGATGGCTCTACGACAAGCGTGTGAGCGAGATCGATGAGATGACGAACATCTCTAAGGCCAATCGCCTCCTACTCTCGGAGCACTTCGAGGTAGGGCGTAGCCTGCCGATCACGAGCGAACTATCCCGTGACGGTACACGTAAGTATCTCTTCCGGGTGCGCTCTGGTGGACTCGTCGAGGCGGTCTACATCCCTGAGAAGGATCGGGCTACGCTCTGTATCTCCTCTCAGGTAGGGTGCAAGATGGACTGCCTCTTCTGCATGACGGGCAAGCAGGGCTTCCGTGGCAACCTCTCCGCAGGTGAGATCATCAACCAAGTACTCTCTGTCGAGGAGTCCCCCAAGCTAACCAACATCGTCTACATGGGTATGGGTGAGCCTCTGGATAATGCTACCAACGTCCTCTCCAGCATCTCGGTGATGACGGCTTCGTGGGGACTCGGCTGGTCACCCAAGCGCCTCACTCTGTCCACCGTCGGGGTGCGTCGTGGGCTGGAGCGGTTCCTCGGCGAGACGACTTGTCACCTAGCCGTGAGCCTGCACAACCCCTTCCACGAGGGGCGCCTTGAGCTCATGCCCGCCGAGGGGGGAATGCCCCTAGAGGACACGCTGCGTATGATCCGTGAGGCAGACTTCACGGGGCAGCGCCGTGTCTCCTTTGAGTACATCGTCTTTGAGGGGATCAATGATAGTCTCCAGCATGCCGAGGAGCTAGCACGGCTCCTGCGTGGCATCCCGTGTAGGATCAATCTCATCCCCTTCCACCAGATCCCAGGAGTACCCCTGCGGCCCCTGACGGCTCAGGGTATGGAGCGCTTCAAGGGTTGGCTCGAGGCCCGGGGCTATTTAACGACCATACGTACCTCCCGAGGGGAGGACATCTCGGCCGCCTGTGGGATGCTCTCCACCAAGGAGCAGATGGCAGGGGGAGCCTCCCAAGCCTCACACTAACGAGCACCGACCACCGTGATACTTACCCGACTCCACCTGATCGACTTCAAGAGCATAGTCACCGCTAGCTGTGACTTCTCGCCCAAGGTGAACTGCTTCATCGGTCTCAACGGCATGGGCAAGACCAATATGCTCGATGCCCTACACTACCTCTCCTTCACCAAGAGCCACCTCTCTATCACCGACTCCCTAGCGGTCAGACGTGGGCAGGAGCGAGCACTGCTGGAGGGCACCTACCAGAGTGATCATGGCGATGAGCGACACCTACTGCTGCAGATACGACCGGGTGCAAGGAAGGTGCTCAAGCGCAACCGCAAGGAGTACACGCGCCTCAGCGAGCATATCGGAGCCTTCCCCCTCGTGATCGCCTCCCCACAGGACTACCAGCTAATCCTAGGGGGGAGTGAGGAGCGCAGACGCTTCGTCGATCGTCAGCTCTCCCAGCAGGATAGCGTCTATATGGCAGCCTTGGCGCAGTATCATCGGGTCCTAGAGCAGCGCAATACGCTCCTCAAGGCTCCCTCCACCCCCTCACCCAGCGTACTCGACGTACTTGACCTCCAGCTGGAGCAAGTCTCCCCGATCATCTACGATAGGCGAAAGCGCTTCGTCGAGCAGTTTGTCCCTCTCTTCCAGCGTTACTATACTGCGATCAGTGGTGGGCAGGAGCAGGTGAGCCTCAGCTACCTCTCTCCGCTGGAGAGCACCGAGGGGCATATCGTCGACCTACTGCGTGAGAGCCGAGAGCGGGATCGTATCCTAGGGCATACCAGCGTAGGTCTACATCGGGATGATCTGCTGATGCTCCTGGATGGGGAACTCATACGTCGTATCGGCTCCGAAGGGCAAAACAAGACCTACCTCCTAGCGCTCAAGTTCGCCCAATACACCCTCCTCTCAGAGACCAACCCCGAGCGTCCCCTACTCCTGCTGGACGACATCTTCGACAAGCTCGATGCCGAGCGTGTCGCACGAATTATTCATCTCGTCGGCGGGAGTGACTTCGGGCAAATCTTTATCACCGACACCAATAGAGAGCACCTAGACGAGCTGGTCGGTAGCTGGGGAAGGGACTACCGACTCTTTGAGGTCGTCGAGGGTGCACTCCACCTAATCGCCGAGCAAGCAGATGAAGCGAAGTGAGACCATTGACTTCCGTGAGGCACTGGCCAACCTCTGGGACGAAGACCCCGAGATGTACGAGCAGCTCCTAGAGCACCGTGCGCTGGATCACCTCCCCATCCTCCTCGGCTCGCTCTCTCGCTGGGTAGGCGAAGCCCGTATCGACGATGGTGTACTGCGTATCCGTACGACCTCCCCGATCGCACGGCAGGAGCTTAACCTGAGGCTAAATACCCTTCGCCAGCAGCTGAATAGCCACCTCCAAGCCGAGCTCATCCGCATCATTCAGGTTTACTAAGCCCACCCACTCTCGCCAACACATCAGCTATCCAGCACGAAGCCTCTTTAGGGTCACACCGACACACTCCCCCCTAGTCTGTGTATCCCTGAGGGGCTTCATCTTTTCTAGGGAGGGATTAGGGAATATGGGGGGATCGGGGGCTGTCAGCACTGGTAGCTGGATGTTACCCTTCGTGGGAAACACTGTCCCCCACTCAAGATTCACCGCTGGAGGTGTGCTCTCCGCCCAGACTCCCTCGAGCAAGGTCCTTGCAGTCTGAGGTGGGTAGATACCTCCCCTAGGCCTCTGTACGTGGGGGCTCCGTATTCCTTTTTACAGTTTTAATGCCTATCTTAGCGTCGTGGTAGCGTCTCAGAGACCTCTATATTCTGGGGTTGGGGATGACTACCTAGAGATTGCAAAGCGAATTATGCCCCCCTGTATATTAGGGAATGTCACATTCATCAAGGACTATCACGCACACTTTCTGTGAAGCCACACCGCCCCCTTTATAGCGGACGGAAGGCACCTATATAACCAATAAAAACTATATCTAAAGAATGAAGAAGATCTTATTATCCTTCTTTGCTCTTACCCTCCTCGCTGCTTGTACTAAGGAGGGGGGAAGAGACATCGAGCAACGCCCTCAGCCTACCGAGAGGCAGACTACCGAGCCTACGGCTGTACGCTTCGACCTAGAGCTACCCGCCTCCTTCCAAGAGCCCATCATCGAGGGGGAGGGTGCACGCGGACTCCGCTACGACATGAAGGGCAGGAAGTGGACGCCCTGGCTCCGTCACAACGAGTCCGTCTACGTCTTCGTCTACATCTACCAAGGCAACAGCATCATCTCTGGCAAACGCCAGCTCTTCACCTATGATGACGACACCAAGAAGCTCTCCTTCAAGGGTGAGGGGACGATCTGGTCCGCCCTACCCAAGACCACTGGGGAGTACAAGCTGCGTGCCTTCATCCTCGGGGATGGCAATACCTTCACACTGAACAATGTCGTCTCGGGGCACGACTTCAGCCACACGACCTTCACCCTCGATCGTCCAGACAAGATCCACACGGTGGATGAGCTCAAGGATGGGAAGGTCAGCCTCCCCTACATGCTCGAGACCACCGTATCATACAATGGGGATGGCACCTTCGTCTCCAATAGGAGGGAGGGTAAGCCGACAGACCTCTTTAAGCCCCTAGGCTACGTAGCGATGTTCAGCATAGAGAACCAGCTAGAGAACTCCACCCTCACCATCAAGGGGCTGACCCTCAGAGCTGGCAAGAGCTGGATCCCCAAGGGCACCGTCCTCACCCCCACAGCACCCGATCCCCTCACCTCCTACATCTACGACTCTCAGGACTTCAATTGGCCCTTTGTCTCTGAGGAGGTGACCCTCCCCCCCAAGAAGAACTCGCACCAGATCAAGGACGACCGTGGGCGCTATATCATCTGGATGCCGACGATCCCCGATGCCTCTACGCTAGAGAACCGCCCCTACCTCTGGTTCGATGAGACCAAGACCAGCCCTGTAGCTGAGGGAGCTGTCGCTCGCTCCTACATCCGTGGGGGTGCCTATACCTCCCTCTTCTTCAAGAAAGCTCCGACGAGCTACACCCCGGGGACACTCATCAATGGCTCGATCCTTATCCGTCCCATCTTCCACAAGGGGCCCAGTAGCGAGCACAACTTTAGTCCCTTCGTAGGCTTCACCCAGAAGCACCTCTACTGGACGGGTAGCCATACCAACGGGCTCCGTATCGCGAGCGACGAAGAGGTCAGCTATCTGGACCATCTGGTTACCTTCAATCAGCGCAATACGACCTTCTTCGATCAGGACCGTACGATCCAGAACATCACCTCGAGCAACCGCTGGGCACTCCCCACTCCCTACCAGCTAGGGGCACTCCTCCCCTATACGGGACTAAGCAACGACGGGAAGGACTATGTCGAGTTCGACGGGCGTCTCTATCGCTTCGATGCTCCCTGGCGCTCCGAGCTCATCGCAGGTAGTGGGAGCAATGCAGGCAAGCTCTACTTCTTCCTAATCCGCTTCCGAGGGCAGGGCTATATGCTCGCCTCTGGGGAGACGGAGCAGCGGGGTAAGAACCCCACAGGGGCGAGCAAGAAGTCCTATCCCGAGCAGACCAACAAGGCAGACTATCCGCTGAATAGCTACCTCAAGCAGGCCGAGAATACCTGGCACCCCGTGCTGAACCACTCCATGACCACCGCCTACGTCTTCGAGATCCAGCCCGATAGGCAGAGGGTGCAGGTCTCAGCCATCTACCTCGGCAATCATCAGCCTCTGATGGGTGATGAGCAGAAGATGCGTGACTTCGCCCAGATGTACGCTGCTGGGGAGATCATGGAGCGTCCGAAGCTACTCGGTATCTACGCTCGCTACCCGATCAGCCTAGACCTCTCCTCGCAGGTGGACTATGTCCATGGCCGATGGGCGCAGCGTGCTGCGGACAGACGCACCCTCGCCTTCCCAGTCACGGGGCTCTCCGAGTCTGCGGTCACAGCGACGGGGACACCCGCTACGATCTCCCTCTTTGCCCTCGGTACGCAGGCGGGGCACGCCTGGTCGTGGTACGCTGGTGCTCCCGTCCCGAGTGGGCTCCCCACACCGAGGGGTGAACTCGTACTCTTCAAGCAGAAGTATCGCCCTGACCAAGACTAGTTCCTCACCCTCAGACAAAATATAGCATCATGAAGAAAGAAACATATCGCCGCCCCGCCATAGAGTCTCTGGAGCTCTCAGCACCGCTCTCACTCCTTCTCCAGCTCTCTATCGAGGGAGAGTTCGAGGGATGGGAGATCGATGGACAGGACGGAGAGGCTGACTTCTAGTCCTCTCCCCCTAGCTATCCACTCCTTAGCTACCATCCTCTAGTAGAGCCCCCCACCCTCACCCTACACCTCGGTGTATCGTGGGCTGGGGGGGCCCTCTTTTTCGTACCTCAAGCGCTCTCTCGTATACTTTTCTTAGCCCTACTCCACTATTCCTCTCCTAGGTAGGCGAGGGACTGACGGGTGCTCTCTCGGGGCTAGTACTAGACACGGGAGTATGAGCCCCAAGGTAGCGCACCCACTAGGTACCCCTTCACGCAGCGGAAATTATCCCTCCAGCACCCCTATAAAGGACGTCCTCGTCACCTAAGCATAGGTGACGAGGACGTCCTTTATAGGAGTGCACCTGCGCTCTCGGTATGAGCGTCTCAGCACTCTCAGTAAGAGCCAGGGCCGACGCATGATCTCGCTCGTACACTCCTACCTTTGGATCTTCAGGAATATTATTTCATATCCCAGAGAGCCTTAGCCCATCACTAAAGATCCTAGGCATTATCCCCAAGGAATAGACATACAAGCGAGCCCTACAGAGGATATACTTAGAGCGAGGTAGTGTACACGCGTGTATACTGTTGTGTACACGTGGGTATACTGTTGTGTACACACGTGTATACTCAACCCTTCTAGGTAGGAGGTATTCACTTGGCCTATCTAGACTAGGACGTAGATACTTCTATCTTCGGTGTATACTCCTTCACGACCTTGCCCTCGCACCATAGTGATTTCATGCATCAGCCCTGCGGTATGAGCGTCTCTGCGCTCTCGGTAAGAGCGTCTCTGCGCCCTCGGTAAGAGCGTTTCTGCGCTCTCGGTATGAGCGTCTCTGCGCTCTCGGTATGAGCGTCTCAGCGCTCTCGGCAAGAGCGTCTCTGCGCTCTCGGCAAGAGCGTCTCTGCGCTCTCGG
>NZ_CAJPPN010000017.1 GCF_905372525.1 uncultured Porphyromonas sp. | reverse complement strand
TGTGTACACGTGGGTATACAGTTGTGTACACACGTGTATACTCATCCCTCCTAGGCAGGAGGTATACGCTGGGGATCTCTACACCTAGGACACGGATACTTCTATCTTCGGCGTATACTCCTTCACGACCTTGCCCTCGCACTATAGTGATTTCATGCGTCAGCCCTGGGGAGCCCCGCCCCCTCCCCGATCGGTCACTCATCCTTACCCATTCATTGACGCTCCGCACAGGGCTCCCTCTAGTGCACCAAGCCCCTTCCCTTAACACACTCTGTATCCCATATATCGAGAGGGGCACTAGAGGACATACCGAGAAGGGGGATATAGAACATATAATGAGCGCCTCCATCACCTATGTAAGGTGATGGAGGCGCTCATACCGAGAGCGCACTTGCGCTCTCGGTATGAGCGTTTTTGCCCTCTCGGTAGGCCTGATACCTAGCGTGTTACGTAGGGTGGATCTCGCCCCCCTCCGTTCCTAGGGGAGGGGGACAACCTCCCCCCTCTAGGCTGCGGCACTGGAGGCGGAGAATATAAAGCGACAGGGGACAGAGAACGAGAAAAGAGTACCATCATCTGCTCTGACTATTGCAAGAGTGAGGAAGTTGTACTACCTTTGCGGTGTCGAAAAGACGCTTTGAACACTCTTCCTTAGCTCAGTCGGTTAGAGCATCTGACTGTTAATCAGAGGGTCCTTGGTTCAAGTCCAAGAGGAAGAGCAGAGAGGCTGATAAAGCCTCTGTACAACATCCTGATCCCAAGGCTATATGGATAGCCTTGGGATCTTTGCTTTTCCTAGGGCTAAGTATACCCGTCCCCTTCTCTCGAGCGTACCCTCGTCCTCAGAGGAGATGCAGGACGGATAAGCACGGTCTCCAGCGAGGCAAGATACTCCCTCACACTCAGGAGGGCCTCCCCTACACTCCTCCGATAGGCTACCCTCTGAGCCCCCATCATACCACCCAAGCTACATACAGGCACTGCTCCTATACATTATTATATAGCTGACTCAGGATGTCAGGATAATGCTCTCGATACACTAATATATATGTAGAGAGCCCCTCTGTGCATCCCACGTCTCTCTCCCACTATGCAGACAGACACCCCCAAAGGCTCCTCTCATAGCCCCCGATCGGAGCACTAGAGAGCCGAGCTAGTGCTGTGGAAGGGTGCTGCAATGCCGTCCACCTAGCCCGGAAGTACCGAATTCTCCAGTGAGGCTATTCGTCTCACTATCACACATCTTAGGTAATAGATCTAGCAAGAAATCCGGTATAACTTTCAGAAGTATTTGGTCAGTTCAAAAACTTGCATTACCTTTGCAGTGCAAAAGGGAAAGGCAAGCCTCCCTGAGCAAGATTGAAATACTGCGGAAGTAGCTCAGTTGGTAGAGCATAACCTTGCCAAGGTTAGGGTCGCGGGTTCGAGTCCCGTCTTCCGCTCCACAAAAGGTTTCCATAGTTTTGATGTGTATTTGTTTGATGAGGCATTCTGAGATTACTTGTTAGTATCTTAGGATGTTTCCTCTTTTTATACTCCTATTTTATACTCCTAGCTATATCGGCCACTCCTCCCCCACCCTCCCAGAACCTCTGTCCAGAGAGCAGAAAGAGAGCTCCCCATCCACACCGCCCCTAGGCTACTCTGGAAGCCATACCAGGAGACAAAGAGGAGGTACACTCACCCTCGCTGGCATCCTTATTAGGGGAAAGTCACTATCTTTGCCCCTCAGAACTCTCCTAAGCTCCCCCTTCCCCTGAGGATGAGTGAGCTGGGAAGTGATAAGCATAGAACAAAAACGATTAAACATCCAGACAACAACAATGAAGAGATTACTGCTCCTCGCCCTAGGGCTTTTCGCTTGTGTGCAGCTCACCTTCGCCCAGAAGACTGTAGAGGCCGTTCACCTCAAGAATGGCAACGTCATCTATGGCACAATCATAGAGCAGATCCCAGGCCAGCGTGTGAGGATCCAGACCAGCGACGGATCGATCTTCACCTACACAGCAGAGGAGGTCAACCGCATCACACGCGAGAAGGCTCCCCAGCAGCAGCACGAGATCGTCTACCTAGACCGTAGCTATCCTCTACTAGCCGCTCATGCCGAGCTCGGTATCACGGGCTTCGGCAAGGATATGCGCCTAGAGCTCCTGCCCTCTGTAGGTGCCTATATCAATCGCCACATCTACCTCGGTGCAGGCATCGGGCTCAACTTCTCCACATGGAAGTATGCCCCCGATAGCAAGAGCTTCTGGCTTCTCCCCATCTATGCACACGGACGTGGTATCCTCCCCCTTGGGACAAAGTACTTCACTCCCTTTGCCGACCTCAAGCTCGGCTATAGTGCAGGGCTGACGAACTCGCAGCTCAGCGGGCTATACTTCTCGGCTGCACTCGGGGTAGCCGTGACGAAGTACACCTTCAGCGTCGGATACGGCTCTCAGTCTGTCAAGATCGGTACCCTCAACAATGCCACCACGACGGCTAATATGAGTGGCCTCTCCATCAAGCTCGGGATGACCTTCTAGCTCGACGAGTGCCCTTTACGTCCCGCCCCTAGAGGACGGGAGGCTATCCATTCGCCCCCGCATGAGGAGTTTGCTCCTCCTGTGGGGGCGTACTTATATCTATTCCTTTACAATATCGTATCTTTGTCACTGCATAAATTTTTGACAAGACGATCAATATGAGAAAGTATCTTGCCTGCATCGCGACGCTCTGCCTCCTCACCTCCTATCGTGGGGTAGCACAGCGTAGCAATGTACGCGCCGCTGATCGCCTGCTACAGAGTGAAAAGCCCAACTTCGCAGAGATCGATAGGCTACTCCGAGAGGCTGCAGCACACGAGGAAACGAAGAACGACCCCTATACCTACTATGTCATGGGGCTCGTCGAGCACAACAAATCCAAGGCTGAGTATCGTAAGCTCATCACCCCAGGGGTGTCCGGAGACACAGCGAGCATGTTCCGCTCCGTCGTGGCCGAGATCTATGGTTGGCGGAAGACCGACAGCCTAGAGCGTACCCCCGACAAGACCGGACGCATCAGCCTAAAGTACCTCAAGAAGGTACAAGACTACGTGAAGGAGGACAAGGACAGGATCTACAGCGCAGGACTCTTCTGGCTTGACCGCAAGAGCTACCAGGAGGCAGTCAATGCCTTCACCGCAGCCCTTAGTGCCCAGCACATCCTCCTCCCCCTAGGCGAACAAGACCTGCCCGCTGACTCCACGACAGCCAACCTCACCTACTATGCTCTGGTCTCTGCCTACACGGGCAAGCTCTACCCCGAGGTCATCCGACTGAGCAGGTACAAGGATCGGGCTGCCAACCGCAACGAGGTCTACCAGTTCGTCGCACGTAGCTATCTAGCTGAGGGGGACACCCTAGGTGCTATGCCCATCCTAGAGCGTGGGGCAGAGCTCTTCCCAGAGACCTCCTTCTTCTTCGGGACGATGATCTCCATCCATCAGGCACGCAAGGAGTACGACAAGGCTGTCGCCCTCATTGACCGAGCCCTGAAGGTCGCCCCCACAAACCCCAACCTCCTAGTGCTACGAGGTAATGTCTACTTCCTAGCACAGGACTGGGCACGAGCTACCGAGATCTACAAGCAGGTGCTCCAGCTCAGCCCAGACAACTACGATGCCCTCTTCAACCTCGGGCAGGTCTACTACAACAATGCAGTGACCCTCCTATCCAAGCCCCTCAGCACCAAGCTCGATGAGCACAAGGCCAAGGAATACTTCCGTCAGTCACTCCCCCACCTAGAGGCCGCCTACAAGCGTTCCCCTGACCAAGTGAGAGATCTGCTGGGCAACGTCTACTACCGCCTAGGCCTAGAGAAGAGGTACGAAGAGCTCTATAACGAAGCAAAGAAATGAACCAACCATCCATAGCCCATCAGGTACGTCAGTCCCTGCTCGACCGCTTCCTCAGCTATGTAGCGATCGACACCCAGAGCGACCTCAAGAGTACCAGCTATCCCTCCACAGAGAAGCAGCTCACCCTACTGCGCCTGCTACACGACCAGCTCCTAGAGCTAGGGGTCACCTGTGTGACCCTTGAGCCCAAGGGGTATGTCCTAGCACAGATACCTGCTACGGCAGGCTATGAGGATCGTCCTGCACTAGGGCTGATCGCACATGTGGACACCAGCCCTGACTTCTCTGGGCAGGATGTACGTCCACAGATCATCGAGGACTACGCAGGTGAGGCTATCCCTCTAGGCACGACAGCTGAGCTCACAGTTCGGGAGTTCCCTGAGCTCATGGAGCTACTAGGGCATACCCTCATCACCACGGATGGGACGACCCTCCTAGGAGCTGACGACAAGGCAGGTGTGGCTGAGATCATGGAGGCTGTACGCTATATCATGGCTCACCCCGAGCTCCCACACGGCAAGATCTGCATCGGCTTCACACCCGATGAGGAGATCGGAGCTGGTGTAGATCACTTCGATGTAAAGAAGTTCGGGGCGGACTTCGCCTTCACTGTAGATGGAGGGCGAGAGGGCGAACTGGAGTATGAGAACTTCAACGCTGCCTCGGCCAAAGTCGTCGCTACAGGGCGTAGCATCCACCCAGGCTATGCCAAGGGGAAGCTGGTCAATGCCATCGAGGTGATCTACCTACTACATGCCTCACTCCCCCACTATGCACGCCCCGAGTTCACGGAGGGCTATGAGGGCTTCTACCACTTGACCCACTTCAGTGGGGACGTAGAGCATGCAGAGGCCGAGTACATCATCCGTGACCATGATCGAGGCCTCTTCGAGGAGAAAAAGACCTACCTCGAGCAGATTGCAGCCGAGATCAATGCCGCCTACAAGCGCCCCGTCATACAGGTAGAGATCAAGGATAGCTACTATAATATGTACGATCAGGTAGCACCGCATGCCGAGATGATCGAGCGTGCCAAGCAGGCAATGGCTCAGGCAGGGGTCACCCCTCTCATCTCTCCCATCCGAGGGGGGACCGACGGAGCACGTCTCTCCTATATGGGACTACCCTGCCCCAATCTCTTCACCGGTGGAGCGAACTTCCACGGCAAGTATGAGTATGCCTCACTAGACACGATGTGTCGTGCGGTAGAGACGCTCGTTCACCTAGTCACCGAAGCCTAGTGAAAGAACCAAAGAGGCGTATCGCACTGCTGGGCTCGACGGGCTCTATCGGGACGCAGGCCTTAGACATCATCCGGGATCATAGAGAGGAGTTCGAGGCTACCCTTCTCGTAGCACGTAGCAGTGTAGACCTACTGATCGTACAGGCTCGGGAGTTCCATCCACGGGCTGTCATGATCGCAGACGAAAGCCTATATACCTCCGTCCACACAGCCCTATCTCCCCTCGGGATAGAGGTCTATGCTGGTAGTGCGGCTATCGAGGAGGCTGTCCAGCACCCCGACATAGATATCGTACTGACAGCTATGGTCGGCTATGCAGGGCTACGCCCTACGATGGCTGCTATCCGTGCAGGTAAGACCATTGCGCTGGCGAACAAGGAGACCCTCGTCGTCGCTGGTGAGCTGATCATCCGAGAGGCGAAGGCTCATCAAGCACGTATCATCCCCGTAGACTCGGAGCACTCGGCTATCTACCAGTGTCTCGTAGGAGAAGATACAGGTACAGAGTCCTCAGTCGAGAAGATCCTACTAACGGCCTCTGGAGGCCCCTTTCGTGGCTATAGCGCCACAGAACTCGAGCAAGTCACCGTAGAGCAAGCCCTACGACACCCCAACTGGGTCATGGGAGCCAAGGTGACGATCGACTCAGCCTCGCTCATGAACAAGGGACTCGAGATGATCGAGGCTCGTTGGCTCTTCGACGTTAGCCCCGAGGATATAGAGATCCTCGTACATCCACAGAGTATCATTCACTCGATGGTGCAGTTCCATGACGGCTCGATCAAGGCACAGCTCGGTCAGCCAGATATGCGCCTACCGATTAGCTATGCTTTAGGCCTAACAGAGCGTGTAGCCAATAGCTACCCTCGCCTAGACTTCACCCAGCAGAGCTTCACCTTTGAGCGCCCCGATATGGAGACGTTCCCCAACCTGGGACTGGCCTATGAGGCGATCCACCGAGGAGGGACAGCACCCTGTGTGCTCAATGCAGCCAATGAGATCGCCGTAGCGGCGTTCTTAGAGGGGCGTATAGGCTTTAGGCGAATGAGTGAGCTGATAGAGCATGCACTCGCCATCCATACCACCACTCCGCACTACGACCTAGAGAGCCTAGAGGGGATAGACCTAGAGGTGCGTAGGCACAGCACAGAGTGGCTATCAAGACATTAGAATTCCCCCTACCGACAAAGCAATGGATATAACGATTCGTATACTTCAGCTTCTCTTCTCCCTCTCGATCCTCGTCTTTATACACGAGCTGGGGCACTACTCGATGGCTCGCTTCTTCGGAGCACGAGTGGAGAAGTTCTACCTCTTCTTTAACCCTTGGTTCTCACTCTGCAAGTGGACCTCCAAGCGTAGCGGTACGACCTATGGTATCGGTTGGCTCCCTCTCGGGGGCTACTGCAAGATAGCAGGGATGATTGATGAGTCCATGGATACCGATACAATGAAGAGTGAGCCTAAGCCAGATGAATTTCGCAGCAAGAGTGCCTTCGCTCGCCTCATGATCATGGCTGGTGGTGTGCTCTTCAACGTGATCCTAGCCTTCATCATCTACACAGGCATCATACTCGTCTGGGGGAACAAGGTACTGCCCAGCGATCGAGTAACAGCAGGGATGACCTTCTCTGAGACGGCGAAGTCCGTAGGCTTCGAGGACGGAGACGTGATCCTACGTGTCGATGACCGGGTGTCACCTAATGTCCTTGACTCTCGCTTCATCTCCTCCCTGATCAAGGCCAAGAGTGTCACTGTACGTCGTGGGACAGAGGAGCGAGTGATCCCTATCCCCGAGGATATGATGACCCGACTACTGAAGGCCGAGGAAGGCTTCGGCGCACTGCGTCTACCCTTCGTCATCGACTCTGTGATGCCTACGAGTCCAGCCAAGGGACTACTACAGCATGGCGACCACATCATCGGTGTGGATAGCCTAGTCTGCTCGGACATCGCCGAGGTACAGCAGGCACTACAAGCAAGGAAGGGACATGAGGTACAGCTCCTCATCGACCGCTCCGGCAGCCCGATAGCACAGAGGGTACAGCTCGACTCCCTCGGCAACATAGGGGTACTGCTACAGAGTGCAGAGCACCTCTATCCCATAGAGCACGTGAGCTACAACATCCTCTCTGCCGTACCAGCTGGTATCGACCGAGCTGTACAGACGACCTCGAGCTATATCAGTGGGCTGAAGTACATCTTCACCAAGGAAGGGGCTCGGCAGATGGGTGGTCTAGGCACGATGGGCAAGCTCTTCCCCTCAAGCTTCGATTGGCAGAGCTTCTGGTCGATCACGGCCTTCCTCTCGATCATCCTTGCGGTGATGAATATCCTCCCGATCCCAGCACTTGATGGGGGACATATCCTATTCATCATCATCGAGATGATCCGTAGGAAGCCACTTAGCGACAAGGCGATGACCTATATCCAGACCGTAGGCCTTGTCCTGCTGATGGCGCTGATGCTCTACGCCAATGGGAACGACATCTACCGAGCCTTCTTCAAGTAAGGCCATCGCCACCATACGATGAGTGACTTCAAGGTACATATCCTAGGCTGTGGGTCTGCCCTACCGACCGTAGCGCACTACCCTACCTCGCAGGTCGTAGAGCTGCGGGACAAGCTCTTCATGATCGACTGCGGGGAGGGTGCTCAGCGACAGCTACGTCTGCAGCACTTGGACTTCGGTCGGCTCGTAGCGATCTTCATCTCTCACCTACATGGGGATCATTGCTTCGGCCTACCGGGGCTTCTCTCCACGCTAGGTCTGCTGGGACGCAGGAGAGCACTCCCCATCTACGGGCCTAAGGGGATCGAGGCCTTCCTCGCTCCCTTCATCGAGCAGAATAGGCAGTACCTCACCTACGAGATCGAGATCCATACCCTCGAGGATAGGACGCCCGTCGTCGCCTACGAGGATCGCTCTGTACTCGTCACTACCCTACCTCTGAGGCATGGACTACCCTGTATAGGCTACCGGCTAGAGGAGCGGGTGACGATGCGCCATATTGACCGGGCCTCCTGCGACTTCTACGGAGTACCGAGGAGCTACTACCCGATGCTCCGCGAGGGTAAGGACTACGAGACCGAGGAGGGGACGATCATCCCCAATAGTCGCCTCACCGCAGCTGGTCAGCCTGCTCGTAGCTATGCCTACTGCTCCGACACTGCCTACACCCCTAGTCTCGTCCCTCTCGTCAGGCATGTAGACCTACTCTATCACGAAGCGACCTTCCTACAGGATCGCTCCGCACGTGCCCGAGAGACAGGGCATAGCACTGCCGAGCAAGCAGCTCTCATCGCACGAGAAGCCGAGGTACGGCAGCTCCTCATCGGGCACTACTCCGCCCGCTACCCAGACCCTGCGCCCCTACTCAGGGAGGCGCAGGCTGTCTTCCCTCGTACGCTCGCTGCTCGCGAAGGGATGACGCTCACCCTCTAAGTACTCTCATCTCACTCGGTGCATCATCGCCCCCACAGGGGGATAGGACGACTCACTCAGAGGCGATATCTACCGAAGGTCTAGCGATCCGCACCGAGCCCACGTACATCCGAAGATCCGTATGACGACAAAGAAGAATATCCGACGCCTCATCCTCGTCGTAGGGTGCGCCTCGCTCTGCCTACAGAGCCTATCGGCACAGATCTCTGATCCGCACCCTGAGCGGGCAAGGCTCACAGAGCTACAGATCGCCTTCGCAGGGCACAACTACCTTGGCTATCAGCACGACCTCCCCAGACTTCCTCAGCTACCCATGCTCACCGAGCACACCGCCTATCGTGAGGCTATCGCTCGGATCATGACGGAGGAGCGAAGCCCCGAGGAGGTACTCAACCGCTACCTCAAGGAGCATCCCCTTGACCTCGATCGTCCCTCTGCCCAGCTCTTGCTTGGGCTCATCTATCTTGACCAAGGGCTATACCCACTAGCCGAAGACCAGCTGCTCAAGGGGGATACGAAGCTCCTGCCTCCACACGAAGCAGCTCAGCACGACCTAGCCCTCGGCTACCTCTACCTACGAGACCAGCGCAGACAGCCGCTCCTGGACGAGGCCCAGGTACTCCTAGAGAATGCCACACAGGATACCTCGATCGTCGGCGAGCAAGCCCTCCTCTACCTCGGCTCCGTGGCCTGGGCTAAGGGAGACCTACCGAGGGCGCAGAGACTCTTCAGCGACCAACGTTACTCGCCCGAGCTCGCCCCCGAGGCTGCCTATCAGTCAGCCCTCCTAGCCTTCTCCTCCAGCACCCCTGAGCAGGCACTTGCACGTGCTGCCGAGCTAAACCGCACCTACCCAGCTATGGCTGAGCGTCCTGCCCTCAGGAGCCTCATCGGTCAGACCTACTTCAGACAGGGTAACTATGCTGAAGCCGTACGCCTCCTCCAGCCCCTACAGGATATGGATGACTACATCCCTCTGACGGAGGAGTCCTATGCCCTCGGGACATCGCTCTACACCCTCGGACAATACCAGCAGGCTGTATCTCCTCTCAGCGTAGCAGCGGGTAGCAAGGAGGCGATCGGTGCTCAGAGCCTATTCCTACTAGGGAATACGCAGCTCAAGCTAAAGAACAACAATGAGGCTGCCCTAGCCTACAGCGCCGCAGGGGAGCACCTCGCAGCGGCAGAGCAGGTACGTGAATATGCACTCTACAATGCCATCCTACTGAATGACCAGACGCAGCGGTCCAATTTCGGGAAGACCATCCGTATGGCAGAGCAGTTCATCACGACCTTCCCAAGCTCTAAGTACCGCCCCGAGATCCTGCGCCTGATGAAGGATATCTTCCTCACGACAAAGGACTATGCCCAGTCACTGGCCACCCTAGAGCGCCTCACTGTCAATACCAGCGAGCTCAAGGAAGCCAAGCAGTACATCCTCCTTCGCCTCGGGGAGAATGCTCTGACCCAGAAGAAGTACCCCGAGTCAGAGAAGTACCTCACCCGTGCTATCGAGACAGGGGGTACCACAGCCTATACCGCTCAGGCCTATCTCCTACGTGCCATCACACACCTGGAGCGAGAGAACTTCGCTCAGGCGGAGGCGGACGCTACCAAGAGTATAGCACAGAGCAGTACCATCCCCCTAGCCTACTATATCCAGGGCTATGCCCGATACAATACCAAGCAGTATGGTAGTGCCTATCAGGCCTTCGACAGCTACACCAACAAGGCTCCTCGTGAGGAAGTCGCTCGCCGTGTAGATGCCCTAAGCCGCATGGGGGACTGCCTACTCATTCAGAAGAAGAAGGCTGAAGCACTTGCGCTCTACCGCCGAGCCAACGAACTTGCGCCAGAGGGAAGCGATGAGGCGGTCTATCGCATAGCTGAGATCTATGGGGACTGGGGACAGTATGCCAAGCAGACCGAGGCACTTGATCAGCTCCTCAAGACACACAAGAGCTCGACCTACGTCCCTCAGGCTCTCTACAACAAGGGACGTGCCCTCATTCTCAGCAAGGCTCCTATGGAGCAGGCCGAGGCTCCCCTCCTACAGCTCATCGAGAAATACCCCGACTCGCAGTATGCCCGACTCGCCTCTATGGAGCGCGCCATGCTCGCCTACAATAGTGGCAAGCACGACCAGGCCATCGCTGCCTACAAGTCGCTGATCGCTCGCTATCCCGACAGTGACGAGGCTCGCTCGGCACTCTCTGACCTGAGGAACATCTACATCGACCTCGACAAGGTAGACGAATACGCTGCCTATGCCTCCACACTTGGCAACCGCCTATCTCCCTCCGAGGAAGAGCGTGCACACCTGCAGTTCCTGTCCCTAGAGAGTCGCTACAAGAAGGACAAGCTCTCTGCAGCATCCGACCTCGAGAACTTCATCCGCGTCTACCCCAATAGCCGTGAGACTCCACGTGCACAGCTCCTACTGGCTGGCGTCTACAGCTCCACCGACCGTAGGCACGAGGCTATAGCTCTCTATACCACGCTCTCCTCTCCCACACGCTCCCTAGACCTACGCATCCCTGCCCTAGAGGCACTCACCGAGCTCTACAAGCAGTCTGGGGAGTCTGCCAAGCAGCTTGACTGCTGGGCTAAGCTCTATGCCATCGAGGGACTCGAGGCTCCGCAACATATCCGCTATGGTGTCCGTCTATCTCAGGTAGCCTACGAGCAGAAGGACTACCGCCGTGCCAAGGCCACGGCGAGCACCCTACTTGGCCGTAGTGATCTCTCCGCCTCCTCCCGTGAGGAGCTACAGCTACTCATCGCTAAGAGCGAGGAGGCCTCTGGCGCCACGGCTGCTGCTCTCAAGGCCTACGAACCTCTACTCAAGAGCACCGACAGCCCCTCTGGAGCAGAGGGCTACGTCCGCCATGCAAGCCTACTGCTACAGACCAACAAGCCTAAGGAGGCCAAGAAGGAGCTCGATAGCTTCATCGCCAAGGGTACGAGCCAGCAGTATTGGCTTGCCCGTGCCTTCCTCCTACTAGCTGACTGCTACCACCGCATGGGAGATACCTATGTCGCCAAGCAGTATGTAGAGAGTCTGCAAGCTAATTACAAGGGCACGGAGGAGGATATCAAGCAGATGATCTCCGAGCGCCTCGACACCTATTCCAAGTAAGACAAGTAAGATTATGAATAAGCTCATTGTCCGACCTAGCCTCGTACTCCTACTCGTAACCCTTGCGATGGGTGAGGCTCTACTGGCTCAGAGTACGCAGCCACGCCGTGCCGATACCCTCCGTCGTGAGCTCACGGTCATGACCGAGGATGCTGTCGTCCTAGGTACACGTCAGCCTCAGGACCTAGCCTACTCGATCCCCGCCCCCACGCTCACGCCTCTGCGCTACAGCTATCAGGATACCCCTATCCCCTTTGCCCTAACACCATCTATCGAACCGCTCTCAGCCCTTGGCCCGATGAAGGGTGGGTTCACACGTGCCGATCAGCGTGGCTACCTCACGTTAGCAGGGGGGATCAGTATGAACCTCCGTGCTGGAGCAGGCTATCGTATCATCTCCACCAAGGATGACCTATTCGACGTCTACGGACGTCTCTACTGGGGCGACAATCCTATAAGCAATGACCTCCTCGTCCAGCCCAAGGCCAAGGAGCTTGCCTGGGGCTTAGGTGCCTACTACCGCCATCACTTCGAGGATCCTACACTAGAGATCCGTCTAGGCTGGCGACAGCTCGGGCACAACTACTATGGGCTCTCCACCGTCACGACGGGACAGACCAGCTCGACCGTGCTGACTCAGCTCCCTATCACCAAGCTCTCGACGGGACTCTTTGACCTAGATGCTCGCCTAGCACTTGCCGATGACCCTACAGCGGAGTGGCTCTACGATGCCCGCTTCCGTCTAGGCTATGCTGGGACAAAGTATGCCGATGGGGTATGGCGTGCCGAGCCAAAGCCCACAGAGTGGCTACCCAAGCTCTCTCTAGACCTATCCAACCGCCTCAGCAGTACCACACGCTGGGGAGTACAGGGTGACCTCTCCCTATCCATCCTCAGCTTCCCCTCGCTCGTCTCAGGGCTAACGCAGGAGCAGGCGATCTCGACCAACCGCATGATCCTCTCCGCTGCCCCTTACTTCCTAGCTGACGATACGAACGACGACTTCTCTTGGAGGTTCCTCGGTGGACTACGTCTGAGCAATGGTAGCGACCGCAAGGGGGCACACCTCTACCTCTTTCCCCGTATAGATGCCTCCCTGACCTATACCCCCTACATACAGCTCCGTCTGGAGACCGATGCCGAGCATCGTCGCCTCGGGCTAGGTGATATGAGTCAGGTGATGCCCTACCTAGATGCCTATACCTTCCCCGACCTCCTAGAGCGTATCTACTGGGCTAAGCTCTCGCTGACGACGACCATCGCAGAGCGTCTATCGGCTGTACTATCTGCCCGATATGCTGGACATAGGGGGGCTGCTCAGTTTCGTCCCTTCGCCTACAACGGCTCTAGCCTAGGTGTCTCTGCTGTGCAGGTCTTATCTCCCATCTCCTTCACACCGTACTATGCCGACTATGGGGAGCTGGCTCTAGGGGCAGATCTGATGTACAATCATCGTGGACTCTTCCGAGCCTCGCTTGGGGGAGAATACATGAAGTACCTTGACCCAACCGACCTCCTCTCGGGTAAGGCCGAGTACAAGATCCGAGCCCTAGCCGAACTGAGCTTTATCCCCAAGGTGGACCTTCGTATCGGCTACGACCTAACAGGGGCTGTCCGCTACTACGACCTCAGTGGGAAGAGTACAAAGCTCAAGGCCTCGCACCTACTGCATGCCGACCTCGCACTTAGTCTGACGAAGTCTCTAAGTCTCACCGCAGAGGCTCGTGCCCTCCTACTGGGTAGCCAGACACGTTGGTGGGGCTATCACCAGCAGCCCCTCGTTGCACTTCTTGGGCTACAATACCGCTTCTAGCCCAGTACGGAGAGCGAAGGGTTCCCCCCACCTATTAGGAGGGTAGACCATACGTCCCCTAGCTCCCCTCTCTGAGCGAAGTTTCGCCCCACGTAGCGTACTCTGTATCAAACGCACCGAGAGGCCTCCAACGAACATACTTAGAGCCCCGAGACGCTCTCGGTAAGAACGCCCTCATCACCTTACATAGGTGATGAGGGCGTTCCTTATAGGAGCGCAGGTGCGCTCTCGGTATGTTCGTCTCGGGGGGTATGAGATGCCCCTAATAATGGGTCTACCAAAGCTATTCCCCCATCTCGTCCGCCATGGGGAAAGGCCTAAAGCTTCCCCGAGGGACTGAGGAGCCCTGTCTCCGAAAGAGGTGTAAAGGGTGACAGAATTGCCTTCAGGAGCTATACTCGGGAGCTCTACCACCCCACACCTAAGGAGTACACTCTATGGAGAGTAAAGGTTGGCAATCGCCAGATCCTAGTACGGCTCATATAGGAGTCTTAGGGGGATACTTTCCTTGGTGCCCCCCGGGGATACAACAGATATTCGAGGCTTCGTCTCGTAGTGTCTTGCGTAGACAAAATATTTATACTACCTTTGCAGTGCTTTTAGCAAGAAGGCGGCGAGATAGCTCAGCTGGTTAGAGCGTCGGATTCATAATCCGAAGGTCGGGGGTTCAAGTCCCCCTCTCGCTACCCTGTATGATTAAGATGAGACAAACAGAGATGAAGAGAGGCTACACCCCTTATTAGGTTGTGGCCTCTCTTGATTTTATACCAACACCCCTCTCCGTCAAGGCCGACGGTGGAGACCCCGAGAGTTGTAGCCTCTCTTGATTTTATACCGTCTCCTCCTCAATCAGACTTGATCTATTCCCCCGCTAGCAGCTCCTCACTAGAGCAAAGAGGGTATGCCCCCAGGCTCACTGTATGAAGATGGGAGACGTAAAGCCAGAGAAAAGAGAGAGACCGCAAGAGGGAGCCTGATGGGCTTCCTCTTGCGGTCTCTCGTCTATGTAGCTAGGAGAGGGCTTATCCAGCCTAACCTAGAAGGTGTGACGCTCCAGTGGCTCTACCTCGGGGAGCTGAAAGTCTACGAAGCATAGCCCTGCGAGAGCTGTACCGTAGCGCTTCTCGATCGTAATCCCCTCGGTCACGAAGTTGAGCTCACCAAGGAAGTACTGCGAATAGGTCTTCTGGTGTAGGTCGTTGATCACACGGATCAAGCGAGACTCGAGCTCTTCGATACGATAGCGACCACTGACCTCACAGACGAGTCCTCCGATCTTCTTGTCGAAGTTCTCATCCGCATACATCCACGCATAGACGATCCCAGCAGAGACGAACTCATCCTGCTGTCCGTGCGAGACTGACATGATCGTCTTGAGCTCAGAGCCGAAGGGGGGAAGGTCTATCTCATCCATTGTAGCCAAGTGGGCGGTGGCAGGTAGGACCGAGGAGTAGACCATGATGTTGAAGTCCGAGATCCCAGCATCATAGAGCGCCATGTGGTAGGATCCAGCATGGAGCTCGAGGTCAGACTCTCCGCTCCCCTTGGTCACGAAGAAGGTGTGGGGGATAAGATTCCCAACGTAGTTGCTCATCTAGTTTCTGTACAAATAAGTTCTAATAACCTGACTATATCGTTCTCTTTGGCAACCTTACCCCCTAGAGGGAGGAGCCTCAATAGGAGTAAAATGCGGGGGCAAAGTTACATTAAATTTACGTATTAAGCCCCTTGGCCTCTGAGTACTATCTACTCGTCCCATAGACACTACTTTTCATCCCACTCACCTTACCCTTCCCTACTCGCCTCCCGCCTAAGGAGGGCACTAAGTCACGAAGGACTCTTTTGACATAGTTAGCCCACTCCTATCACCGCAAGGTAAGGAGGCTAGTCATATATAGGAGGGTATAGGACTGGAGGAGCTATAGAGGGCGCAGGGCTCTTGCACATATAATTGGGGGGGACAAGCATACGTAGTATAGGTGCTCCACTGACAGACGGAGGGGATGGAGCGTCCGTAGGATACCTTATGCCCACTAGCACCGCCGAGGCTACCGAATAGAGAAAACCTCTATATCGGGTCGCTTTACACTCCTACGACAAAGAGAAAGCTCCGAAGGCCTTATCTTAAGACCTTCGGAGCTTCTATCGAGGTTCCTGGCGGAATCGAACCGCCGTAAACGGTTTTGCAGACCGGTGCCTAACCACTCGGCCAAGGAACCCTACGTTGCTTTTGCGGTGCAAAGTAACGAAAAACCTTTCATATGAGCAAATAGGCTGTCCCTACTCCGCCAAAGAGTTCGGAGTACCCCCTGAGTCTCTCTTAACCCCTAAATACCCTCTAGTCTGTATCTCCCCCAGAATAAAGCTGAGTACATAGCCTTCCCAATCGATAGTCGTAAGCGTACACCGTAGACAGTAAGTGCCTCCCCTCAAGGCAAGCATACCCTAGCGCAGAGATAAGCATACCCTAGCGCAGAGGTAAGCGTACCCTATAAAATGGGCAAGCTCTATAAAATGAGCGAGCCTTATCCCGGTTGGGATAGGGCTCGCTCTATACTTCAAGACGGGCATATAGAGTACCCGTCAGGGGCACGCATTATGCTTCTTCGCCGAGGAGGATCTCGAGGACCTTAGCAGCGGAGTAGGCGACTGGTGTACCAGGGCCGAAGATAGCTGCGACACCAGCGTTGTAGAGGAACTCATAGTCCTGTGCTGGGATCACACCTCCTGCCGTGACAAGGATGTCTGGACGGCCAAGCTTCTTCAGCTCCTCGATGACCTGAGGAATGAGTGTCTTGTGCCCTGCAGCGAGGGAAGAAACACCCATGACGTGTACGTCGTTCTCTACCGCCTGACGTGCAGACTCCTCTGGTGTCTGGAAGAGAGGACCCATATCGACGTCGAAGCCACAGTCTGCGTAGCCCGTAGCTACGACCTTCGCACCACGGTCATGCCCGTCCTGACCCATCTTAGCGATCATGATACGGGGCTGACGACCTTCACGCTCTGCGAACTTCTTCGCAAGAGCCTTAGCACGGACGAAGTCCTTGTCTTCGCCTGATTCAGATGAGTACACGCCTGAGATTGTTCTAATGATTGCTTTATAACGACCTACGATCTTCTCACAAGCATCGGAGATTTCACCGAGCGAAGCACGCAGAGCGGCTGCCTTGACAGCGAGGTCTAGGAGGTTACCTTCCTTGGTCTCTACGCAGTGAGTGATCGCCTCGAGAGCCTTCTTGACGGCAGCCTCATCACGGTTCTTACGGAGGTCGTTGAGCCGAGCGATCTGCTGCTCACGTACTGCAGTGTTATCGATTTCGAGGATGTCGATAGGATCTTCCTTCTCGAGGCGATACTTGTTGATCCCCACGATGACCTGCTGACGAGAGTCGATACGAGCCTGAGTACGAGCTGCAGCCTCTTCGATACGCATCTTAGGTAGACCCGTCTCGATCGCCTTAGCCATACCGCCCATGCTCTCTACTTCCTTGATGTGCTCCCAAGCCTTGTGCATGAGTTCGTTGGTCAGGCTCTCTACGTAGTATGAACCTGCCCAAGGGTCGATCTCCTTACAGATAAGAGTTTCCTCCTGGATGTAGATCTGCGTGTTACGAGCGATACGAGCGGAGAAGTCCGTAGGTAGAGCGATCGCTTCGTCGAGGGCGTTGGTGTGGAGCGACTGCGTGTGCCCGAGGGCTGCACCCATAGCTTCGATACACGTACGACCGACGTTGTTGAAGGGATCCTGCTCCGTGAGTGACCATCCAGAGGTCTGGCTGTGCGTACGCAGAGCAAGGCTCTTGGGGTTCTCGGGGTGGAACTGGTTCACGATCTTAGCCCACAGACAGCGAGCAGCACGCATCTTAGCGATCTCCATGAAGTGGTTCATACCGATCGCCCAGAAGAAGGAGAGACGTGGTGCGAACTTATCGACAGGGATACCAGCTGCGATACCAGCCTTGAGGTACTCCAGACCGTCTGCCAGCGTGTAAGCCATCTCGATGTCTGCCGTAGCCCCAGCCTCCTGCATGTGGTAGCCAGAGATAGAGATCGAGTTGAACTTAGGCATGTTCTGCGACGTGTACTCGAAGATGTCAGCGATGATACGCATCGAGAATTCGGGTGGGTAGATATAGGTATTACGCACCATGAATTCCTTGAGGATGTCGTTCTGGATCGTACCCGCCATCTCATCGAGCTTGGCGCCCTGCTCTAGCCCTGCGTTGATGTAGAAAGCCATTACGGGGAGTACGGCTCCGTTCATCGTCATCGAGACAGACATCTTGTTGAGGGGGATACCATCGAAGAGTACCTTCATGTCCTCTAGGGAGCAGATAGATACCCCAGCCTTACCGACGTCCCCGACTACACGTGGGTGGTCAGCGTCGTAGCCACGGTGGGTAGCCAGGTCAAAGGCCACGGAGAGCCCCTTCTGCCCAGAGGCAAGGTTACGGCGATAGAAGGCATTGGATTCCTCAGCGGTAGAGAAGCCTGCGTACTGACGGATCGTCCAGGGACGCATAGCGTACATACCGCTATATGGACCACGCAGGTAAGGAGGAATACCCGAAGCATAGTCTAGGTGCTCCATGCCCTCTAGGTCATGAGCGGTGTAGACGGGCTTGACGAGGATCTGCTCAGCCGTACGCCATACAGCGTCGTTCTTCTGCTCTTCAGCCCACTTGACGGGACAGGTATGAGCGAAGCCTGCAGACTTAATATCTATGTTCTTGAATTGTGGTTTCATTTCTTTCGTCTCCTTACCTATTAGTTAATACCGAGCTTTTGGTTAAACTGGCGGAGCGTTTCGAGGACGTTGCTCTTGACGTTGATGTAGTTCTCGATGCCGACGGCCTTGAGATCCTCCATGCAAGCAGGAGCACCAGCTACGACGAACTCTGCACGACCAGCGAGGTACTTGTAGGCCTCGGGGGCATACTCTGCGTACTCGTCATCGCTCGAGCAAAGGACGATGATCGAGGCGCCGGCTGCTAGCCCTGCATCTACCCCCTCCTGTACGGTAGCGAAGCCCAGGTTATCCTGGATCTTGTAGCCAGCACAAGCGAAGAAGTTACTAGAGAACTGAGAGCGGGCGAGACGCATCGCTAGGTTACCGATGGTGAGCATGAAGACCTTGACCTCCTTGCCACTACGTTCGGTAGAGAGACGGAGCGCCTCGAACTCAGAGGCACCACGGTCGAAGCATAGGGCTTCGATGGTTGGAGTACCACAGCCACAGCTGTGACCACCCTTCTCTTCAGCGTGTACCTTCTGTGAGGCGGTCTCGGTGAAGTTAGGGAACTGGTTCGTCCCGAGGAAGATTTCCTTACGTGCAGCTACGGCAGCGTGACGCTTGGTGTTGCTTGCATTGACGGCCTTCTGCACCGAGCCAGCCTCGGCAGCAGCAGCGAAGCCACCCTCTTCGTCGACGGCGAGGAAGAGCTTCCAAGCCTCACCAGCGATAGCGTTCGTTAGGTGCTCTACGTAGTAGGAGCCTGCGGCAGGGTCGATGACCTTGTCGAAGTGAGACTCTTCCTTGAGCAGGAGCTGCTGATTGCGTGCGATACGCTCAGAGAAGTTATCCGACTCCTGATAAGTAACGTCGAAGGGCTGTACGGTAAGCGAATCAACACCACCTAGCGTAGCGGACATCGCTTCGGTCTGTGTACGAAGGAGGTTCACGTGCGCATCATAGATGGTCTTGTTCCAGGTGGAGGTGACAGCGTGCATGTGGATCTTGGCTGCCTCTCCCTTATACTGGTCGCCATAGGCACCTACGATCTCAGCCCAGAGCCAGCGTGCGGCACGGAACTTAGCGAGCTCCATGAAGTAGTTGGATCCGACACCGAAGACGAACTTGATACGGGAGGTCAGCTCCTCGATCGAGTAGCCGGCATCACCGAGCTTGTCGAGCAGCTCAGCGCCCCAGGCCAGAGCGTAGCCGAGCTCCTGATAGATATAGGCACCAGCGTTGCTGATGTTCAGGGCATTCACCGTGAGGACACGGAAGGCAGGCAGAGGGCGGATAGCCTCCAGCACCTCGGTGCACATGGTGACCCACTTGGGATTGGAGATCCCCTTGACGAGCTGTCGCTTGAAGGGATCAAAGTTGATCGAGCCCTTGCACTCCTGGACGTTTGCGCCTACTTCTGTGAGGTACTCTGCCAGAGCCCCAGCGAGCTTGCTGGCGACAGAGATACAGCAGGCGAAGTTCAGTTCGACAGCTTCGGGCATGATGTCCTTGAGGAGGATGGCTAGGGTCTCCTTGTTCACCTGGTCACGGCTTAGCTTGAAGCCGAGCGAGGTCACCCCCTTGTTGAGGATGTCCAGAGCCTTGGCATTGGCCTCCTTAGGATCGAGGACGTGGATGTCTTGGCGGATGAGCCACTCGTTGTCCATGCGTGTGGAGCGCACGTACGGGTACTCACCAGGCATTACATTAGGTGTAGAGAGTCCTTCGAGGTCTTCACGGCGGTAGTAGGGGTTTACGTTAAACCCTTCGTTGGTACGCCAGACGAGCTTGCGGTCGAAGTCTGCTCCCTTCAAGTCGGCTATGATCTTATCCTTCCATTCCTGTGTGCTAATGGCAGGGAATTCACTCAATAACCGTTCTTTGTCAGTTGCCATAATAGTTCAATTTAGTGAATTGATTATTTATTACGCAAAGGTAAGGTAAATCACTGAGATAGCCTACCCTAGAGGGCTATGTCCGCCCTTTCGTCCGATCGACCTCCTCTCCCAGCTGGGGGAAGTAGCTCATAGATGGCACCTTAGGCGTGAACTACAGTAGGAGACGGGGTAGATCAAACCTTCGAATAGATGCGCCTCCATAGTGCCCCATACAAAGAGGTCGCCGTAGACCCGAGGCTCAGCCCTCTCTGGGGCGAGCTACTTGGGTCTACGGCGACTCAGGGGATAGAGGGGTAGAGGCTACCCCGTATACTTATAGTGGAGTGCTATCGGGGACGACGCTCGCCACGCTCAGGGCGGGGGCGACGCTCGGGCTCCTTGTAGCCCTCAGGCTTGGGGAGGAGGGCACGACGGCTGAGCTTGAACTTACCCGTCTTAGCATCGATGTCGATGAGCTTGACCTCGATCTGCTGGCCTTCCTGTAGACCCGTGTCTTCGATCTTCTCGTAACGCTTCCAGTCGATCTCCGAGATGTGTAGGAGACCATCCTTACCTGGGAGGAACTCTACGAAGCAACCATAAGGCATAACCGAAGAGATCTTACCTGAGTAGACCTCACCGACCTCAGGCATAGCGACGATGCCCTTGATCATGCCCACTGCGGCATCGATAGCATCCTTGTTGGAGGCGCTGATCTCGACGACTCCAACGCCATCGACTTCCTCGATGCTGATAGAGGCACCGCTCTTCTCCTGCATACCTTGGATGATCTTGCCACCAGGGCCGATGACAGCACCGATGAATTCCTTACCGATACGTAGGGTGACGATACGTGGAGCGTGTGGCTTGAGGTCATCACGAGTCTCTGGCTGAGCCTCTAGGATCTTGCCTAGGATATGTAGGCGTCCCTCACGAGCCTGAGCAAGAGCACGCTCTAGGATCTCATAGCTAAGACCATCGACCTTGATGTCCATCTGGGTAGCGGTGATCCCGTCTGCTGTACCTGTGACCTTGAAGTCCATGTCCCCTAGGTGGTCTTCATCACCGAGGATATCAGAGAGGATTGCGTAGTTCGTCCCCTTGTTCTCAGAGATAAGTCCCATAGCGATTCCCGAGACGGGCTTAGCGATGGGCACCCCAGCGTCACGTAGGGCGAGGGTACCGGCACAGACCGTAGCCATTGAGGAGGATCCGTTGGACTCGAGGATGTCGGAGACTACACGGATCACATAGGGGTAGTCTGCGGGGAGCATACGCTTCAGAGCACGGTGGGCGAGGTTACCATGACCGATCTCACGACGACCGACACCACGCTGTGGGCGAGCTTCACCGGTAGAGAAGGGAGGGAAGTTGTAGTGGAGGAGGAAACGCTCCTTGCCGTAGTTTAGGACGTCATCGACGAGCTTCTCATCGCTCTTCGTCCCGAGGGTAACGGTCGTCAGGGACTGTGTCTCACCACGGGTGAAGACCGCTGAGCCGTGGGGCCCTGGGAGGTAGTCGGTCTCGATCCAGATAGGACGGATCTCTGTGGTCTTACGTCCATCCAGACGCTTCCCCTCGTCGAGGATAGCACGGCGCATAGCCTCCTTCTCTACATCGTGGTAGTAGCGGGCGATGAGTGGAGCCTTCGTCTCGAGCTCCTCCTCGGTGTACTTCGCCTTGTACTCCTCTACGATAGCCTCGAAGGCCTCGGCACGGGCATGCTTGTCTGTGCCCGAGGTAGCTACAGCATAGGCCTTGGCATAGCAGGCCTCGTGGACGTCCTTGCGGAGCTCCTCGTCGTTCTCCTCGTGGCAGTAGGTACGCTTGACGAGCTTGCCCACAGCCTCGGAGAGCTCCAGCTGTGCTCGGCACTGTTCCTTGATAGCCTCGTGGGCGAACTTGATGGCTTCGAGCATCTCGCTCTCCTGTACCTCCTGCATCTCTCCCTCGACCATCATGATGTTGTCTAGGGTAGCGCCGACCATCAGCTCGATGTCTGCTCTCTTGAGCTGCTCGAAGGTGGGGTTGATGACGAACTCACCATCGACACGTGCTACACGTACCTCACTGATAGGACCATTGAAGGGAATATCAGAGACAGCTAGGGCAGCCGAAGCGGCAAGACCAGCTAGGGCGTCGGGCATATCGACACCATCGGTGGAGAGGAGGAGGACATTGACGAAGACCTCGGCATGGTAGTCGTCGGGGAAGAGTGGACGTAGGGCACGGTCTACGAGGCGGCAGGTCAGGATCTCGTAGTCCGAGGCCTTGCCCTCACGACGGGTGAAGCCACCGGGGAAGCGGCCAAAGGAGGCATACTTCTCCTTGTACTCTACTTGTAGGGGCATGAAGTCTACTCCGGGGTTGGCATCCTTAGCGGCGCAGACGGTAGCGAGCAGGACGGTATTACCCATACGGAGCTCTACCGCACCGTCGGCTTGCTTGGCAAGCTTGCCTGTCTCTAGGATGATCTCTCTCCCATCGAGCAGTGTGATGGTCTTGCTAATTGGCTGTAGCATTATCTTAAATTGAGTTACTGATATAATCCTTCTTAATCGGGCGCAAAGTTAGGTAAATTAACGCTATTAACCCGCACCCCCGCCGTATTCCTTAGTACAGCCGTATCCGACAGCACATCGCCCACAGGTGGAGTAATCGGATATGGGGATAGAGGATCATAGGATATAGGGGTAGCTTGAGCCCCTCCTTATCCCCGAGTCGCAGGGAGCTAATTCCGTACCCCTATCTCCTCCCATCCACTGCCTCTACGAGGCCTACGAAGGGATACTCTCCCCCCATACGACGGGCTTACCGAGAGGGCTACTGTGTACACGCATGTACACTACTGTATATACGCGTGTACACTCTTGTATACCTGCGTGTACACAAGAGTGTATACGATAGGAGCTCTTCCCCCTACTCTAGGAGGTACGCAGGGGGGGGTAGGTAAGTGCCTCACCCCCTCACCCCCTTAGTCGGCGACCCAATCCTATCTCCTACCTTTATATATAGCTAGCTTAGGAGGGGAGTCCATCTCCTATCACAGAGGGGGCGTAGGTACAGCGACTCGATGACGACGAGCTGGCTAGTCGGCTACCCCGCCCTACCTCCTACCTTTTATATATAGTTAGCTTGGGAGGAGAGTCCCCCTTACCACTGAGAGGGTACGGGGGCGAGGCATTAGGCATCCCCACATATAGGTATAATGAGTCTGATATAGAGCTAGATGGAGAGCTTGTTATATTTTTGCACCGCTTTTCCCCCGAGGGCGAGCCTACAGATTGCTTCCACCCCTCGGGTGTGATTACGAATTGGTATCAGCACCCTAAGGAGTGGGTGCTACGTCCCTAGGGGACACCATCCTTACTCAAAATTATATACACTAGATGAAGCTTTTACGACTTTCCCTATCCCTATACCTCGTCGCCCTGGCGATGAGTGTAGATACGGTGGCTCAGAACCCTGCAGATAGCCTGCGACAAGGGCGGGCAGAGGATGCCTCTGGATACGGCTCCGAGGGTCGTGGGCACCAAGCCCCACAGAGCCAATACTACGACCTACGTGGACAGCTCACCGACGCCAACGGCGTCCCCCTCTCTGGCGTCCTCATACGACTCCAGGATACACCCCTACAGGCAGTGAGTGGCCGAGGGGGCTTCTACCACCTGACAGGGATACCTCAGGGGAAGTACCTCCTGAGGGTACACGGCGCAGGCTATGAGCCTCAGGAACGACTGATCATCTTCGGGCTAGACGGGAGGAATAAGGATAGCCACCAGCACGAGGACTTTGTCCTCACCGAGCGGGAGAGTATCCTCCCCGCAGTAGATGTCGTCGGGCGTCGTGAGCAGACCTACAAGAATACGCTCTCCTTCGCAGGGACCAAGACGGCGACTGCGCTACGTAACGTCCCTCAGTCCATCGGCTACGTCACCAAGGAGCTCGTCCTAGACCAAGCAGCCACGACCGTCAATGACGTCGTGAAGAATATCAGTGGTGTGAACCAGTACTCCTTCTACAACGACTTCTCCATCCGAGGCTTCCGTGCTACGGGCAATCGGAATTCGGGCAACCTCGTCAACGGCATGCGCTCCCAGACCAGCCTCTGGCGTCAGTCCTCGCTCGCCAACGTAGAGCGTGTGGAGGTGATCAAGGGGCCGGCCTCAGCACTCTTCGGCAATGCCGCCCCGGGTGGGGTGATCAACCGAGTGACCAAGAAACCCCTCGACGTCGCCCGACGCTCCGTGACCCTCACCACTGGGAGCTTCAGCACCACGCGTGCCTATACCGACCTCACGGGCCCGCTAGACGAGAAGAAGAAGACCCTGCTCTACCGCCTCAACCTCGGCTACGAGAGCTCTGACAGCTTCCGTGATCTACAGGGGGTCACGACCTATATCGTCGCTCCCTCCTTCTCCTACCTGCTCTCCGAGCAGACCCGACTAGGGATGGACCTCGTCTATGACCGTAGCCTAGGCAAGATAGACCGTGGAGTAGCCGTCTTCGGGGACGGGGATCTCTTCTCTCGCCCAATCTCTGCCACCCAGTCCGCAGCCAACGACTACCTCAAGGAGCAGAAGGTCAATCTCACCCTCAGCCTCTCCCACCAGATCACCCCGGGACTGCTCTTCAATAGCACCTACCTCTACTCCTCCTACGACGAGGATATGCTGGAGCACTCCCAGGACAATGCTTTCGTCAAGAAGGCCGATGGCTCACTCGACCCAACCAAGGTCTTGATGCGTGTTACGCAGCGTATCCGCCAGTTCCGCAACCACAGCTTCAACAACTACCTGACCTGGGATGTGGAGACAGGAGCCGTCCGTCACAAGCTCCTCCTAGGCTACGACTACTTCGCCACCGATCTCCTCCCCACCTCCTCATATATCGAAGCCGGGGGCTACCTACTGAAGAACGGACGTACCGCCAAGGACTTCGACCCGACGAAGAGTAGTAATTACCTCCTCGACAAGGATGGGAACCCACGGACCAACGTCCCGGCCTTTGACCTCAACACCAACGATGGCAACCGCTATCAGGACATCACCAAGTATCTCTACACCTCCAAGGCGATGCTCCCCTCCACACAGTACTCCCAGGGGATCTACCTCCAGGAGCAGCTCTCGTGGTGGAAGCTCCAGCTCCTCCTCGGGGCTCGTCTGGAGTGGTTCACCGACGTGACCAAGCTCGCCTCGGGTGCGGAGACCAAGACCCACCAGCAGGCCTTCACCCCTCGTGTCGGTCTCGTCTACAGCGTCCTGCCGACGACCAACCTCTATGGCACCTGGATACGAGGCTTCGAGCCCCAGAGTGTCGCCGTACAGAGCAACCCCGCTACGGGTGGGCCCTTTGCCCCCGTACAGAGTGAGCTCTGGGAGGTCGGAGCCAAGGGCGAGTACCTCCATGGACGACTCAGTGTCACAGCTGCTATCTTCGACCTACGCCAGCGCAATACCCTCTACAACGCAGGGGTCTCCGGACAGCCTGACCTGATGATACCCATCGGAGAGGAGCGCTCCCGAGGTATCGAACTCGACGTAGCAGGCACTATCCTCCCCTACTGGAGCGTAATGGCCAGCTATGCCTACAACGAGGCCGAGATCACCAAGGCACCAGCCTCCACCCGTGACCTCAACCTCCAGCGTCCAAGTACCCCCAAGCACTCTGCCAACCTATGGACGAAGGTCATCGTCCCCACGGGGGCACTGCGTGGGCTCGGCCTCGGCTTCGGGATCAATGGCGTCTCGGAGCGTCTCGGTCAGGTCGCCAAGCGTGCGAACGTCATCAGCTACCCAGGCTATGCCCTCCTGAACCTCGCACTCTACTATAAGATCCGTGCCGTACAGCTCCAGCTGAACCTCGATAACGCCCTCGACAAGCGCTACTACATCTCGGGCTACGACCGTCTACGCTCCTTCCCCGGAGCCCCTCGCAACCTCATCCTCTCCGCTACCTACCGCTTCTAGCCTCCGTACATCCCGAAGCCCGAGGGTGGGTACCCCTCTCTATGGCCTCCCCCCTCAGGTAGTCCCTGAGTAGCAGGAGTGGCTAGTAGATCTCTCCACCGAGACCTACTAGCCACTCTACTTTTCCTCCCATAGCCTCAGGCACCATCAGCCTAGGAGCATACTAACGACTCCGTGATAGCGCCCCGATACAGATGCGCCCCCCCGATTTTCTTCCCATCTATCCCTCCACGCTCTCCCTCTTGACCCCGAGGGTGCAGTATCTCCAGCTTCGGTCAGACCAGAGAGTGGGCTCCTAGACGGCATATACCCTACTCCCCCAGATACTCCATAGCTACTCCCCGACCCAGCGAACCTCTATTTCCACACCTACGCCATACGCTCCTCGTCCTCAGCTAGATGTAGGCCTCGTATACACCTTATTATATAATAGGGGATGGAGCGGAAGGGGAGAGGGGATACGGGGGCTTGATGAGGGCGGATACTTCCTTAAATTTTATAGGAAATCGAATAATCCTCAACACCTTAACTTTTTAAAATCTTTTGACTATATTTGCTATGCAACTAAGCACTAACCAATAAACGTATCTATCCGATTATGACTATTAGACTACGTCGTCTGATCTTGAGCTTGATCCTCCTGATCAGCTCTATGGGTATCGTTTGTGCTCAGACGCTTCGAGTGAGTGGTACGGTACGAGACTCCAAGGGCAGCCCCCTGCCTAACGTCTCCGTCACCATCAAACTAGACAACTCCAAGCGCACCACAACGGACTCAGAAGGTAAATTCGCCCTAGAAACTCCTCAGCAGGCAGTACTCGTATTCACCCTGACAGGGAAGAAGACCGCAGAAGTCGCTGCCACCGACAAGCCCCTAGAGGTCACCCTAGAGGATGCTGACAAGAAGGGTGCAGTCGTGACGACTATGCGCCAGACGACTTCTATTAACACTAAGTACTACCCCCTATGGGTTATCGACGGAGTCGCCTACAAGCAGGACAAGGACTTCAACACAGCCGACCTCGCCTCTCCCGATGCCCACCGTATCATAGCAGCTGCCCTGCCTGGGCTCTCGGAGCGTGACATCGAGGATTTCACAGTGATCACAGATGCCTCCGCCACAGCCCTCTATGGGAACCAAGCTACGGGGGGGGTAATCTCAGTCCGCACACGAAAGGCCCAGCAAGGGACGAACTTCCTCAGCTATACCTCGCAGCTCACCTATCGCTTCCGCCCCTCATATCGGGAGTTCAATATCCTCAACTCACAGGACCACCTGTCGATGATGAAGGAGCTAGAGGCTGGAGGAACACTAACCCCCGAGAATGTCCTCTACAAAGACACCTACGGGATCTACGGGTGGATGTACGACAACTCGATCAAGTACGAGAATGGGAAGTTCTATCAGGATAACACCCGCGCAGGCCAGCTCGCCTACCTAAGACAAGCAGAGCTAAGAAATACGGACTGGTTCAAGGAACTCTTCAAGAACAGTATCAAGCAACAGCACACCATCACCCTCAACTCAGGTAGCCAGAAGGCCTCCTACTATGCGACCCTGGGGGTCACACTAGACCCAGGATGGGCAAGGGAAACACACTCCAGAGACTACTTCTTCTCACTGAACGCAACCTTTAAGCCCCTAGCGAATTGGACCTTCGGGATGAGAGCAAATGCCTCCTACGGCCAATACCATGGCGGGAACGACTTCACTGCCCTAGATCAGGCACAGAGCCTATCCCGCACGATGGATCCAAACACATACTACCGGTATAAATACACTCCCTTCAACATCAAGAACGAGCTACGGCAGAACTATCGAGATGATGACGATCTCAATCTCCGTCTCCAGGCTTCTCTCGAGTGGAACCCTATCCGACAGTTCAGAGCATCCCTCGTCACCTCGCTGCAGGTCAATAGTGTGGCGTATGAGTTCACTCGTACCGAGCACTCCAACGTCGCTCAGCGATTCCGTGCGATGGACAAGCGACTCATCCGTAGCAACAACCCCTACCTCTACAAGCCTGCCGAGGATGTCTACGCCCTGCCCCAGACCGTCATGCCCTCTGGTGGATACCGTACAGTGCAGGACTATCTCTCACGTAAGGTAGACGTGATGGCTCGTGCTATCTACACCGACAGCTTCGATGAGGGGAAGCACTCCCTCACGGCCACCGTCGGGTCAGACCTCTACGACAATATGCAGCGCAACGGCTGGCATAATGAGTATGGGGTGAACTTTGACCTCGGTCAGCTACAGACCTACGATCCACTGATCTTCCGCTGGCTACGTGACCGGAGTGAGGACTACTTCAAGCGTACGACGACGATCGACCGCAACGTCGCCTTCGTGGGTAGCGCCTCCTACCAGTACCTAGGCCGCTATACCCTAGATGCTTCGTTCCGCTACGAGGGGACCAACAAGTATGGGAAGGCCACCATCGCCCGCTGGATGCCGACCTGGAACGTAGCTCTCGGCTGGGATGTGACGAGTGAGCCCTTCTTCGAGCACCTCAGACCTCTATCCTCGCTCTCCACCAAGCTCTCCTATGGGATGACCGCTACGCTCCCCTTCGTCTACAACTCCAATCAGCGTATCAAGCCCTATCTCCCCTTCCGTCCCAACGGTGTCAGTGAGACAGAGCTCTATATCGACCAGCCAGCGAACCATGACCTCACCTATGAGAAGATGTATGAGCTGAACTGGGACCTCAATCTAGGCTTCCTAGAGGACCGCATCTCGGCCTCGCTGAGTGTCTTCTCTCGTCAGGGTCGTGACCTCGTGGACATCTCCTACAATCAGGGTACAGGGGGCTTCTTCAAACTCTATGGGAATGTAGCCTCCATGACGGCTAAGGGTGTCGAGCTCTCCCTGACGACACAGAACATTAGGACCAAGGACTTCGCTTGGACGAGCACATTCTCCTACTCACGCAATACCAACAAGGTCACTAGGCTGAACTCTCGCCCAGACGTCTCTACGCTGGTAGGCTCCTCGGGTGCTGCACGCGAGGGCTATCCCCTACAGTCGATCTTCTCGATCCCCTTCTACAAGCTATCCTCTGAGGGCTTCCCCCAGTTCTACAATGCTGAAGGGAAGATCGAGCGAGACCATATCGACTACAGTGCGACGACGAATCTAGACTACCTCAAGCACTCAGGTACGAGAAGGCCTATCGACGAAGGGGGCTTCAATAACGCCTTCCGATGGAAGGACTTTAGCCTCAGCGTCTATGTCCTCTACTCCTTCGGAGCTGTGAAGCGTCTGCCTAGCCAGTTCGGTACGACCTATGGGGACTACTATACCCTAGGACACGAGTTCAACCGCCGATGGATCAAGGCTGGAGACGAGGAGCGTACGAACGTGCCTAGCCTCCCCACCTCCGCACAGCGGGAGAAGAACCCTACCCTATCGAATGCCTACACCAGCTACAACAACTCTGATGTCCGCATCGCCCGCCTAGACTTCATCCAGCTACGTGATATTACCCTTGGCTATAGTATCCCCAAGCCCGTACTGGAGAAGACCTTCCTCTCCTCTGTAGATCTAAAGCTACAGGCCTCCAACCTCTTCCTGATCTACTCGGACAAGAAGCTCAATGGTGCCCTACCCTATGGCTATGAGCCCCACTCGATCATCTTCACCTGTACTGTAGGTATCTAGTCATCATCATAATACGAGAGAATTATGAAGCTAAGAATTCGCCCACTAAGGGGCTTGATCGCACTCGCTCTACCCCTACTGATGAGCTCGTGCAATGCCTTCCTCAGTGAGAACCCAGACTCCGATCTAGTAGACCCAACGTCACCAGCTCAGATACAGAAGATGCTCATCGGCGTCTACTCCACCAGCTCGATCAACTTCCTCACCGAGCTCTCCTCGGATAATATCCTAGACGACGGGACGAGTAACCCCAATACCAGTACCTTCGCCGAGGATGCAGCCTACTGGAAGGCTATCCACAATGCTGATGACTACTACGATGCACCCTACAAGCTCTGGGAGAAAAGCTACTATGCCATCGCCCTAGCAAACGAAGTCATCCAAAAGGTCAACTCCCTAGGACTAAAAGACAATGTCGCCATGGTCAGCAAGGGTGAGGCGCTTGTGGCACGAGCCTGGACACACTTCCAGCTCGCCAATACCTTCTGCCTCCCCTACGACCCCCAGACGAGCTCCAAGGATCTAGGTATCCCCTACGTAGCAGAGCGTGTGGTGAACCTACAGCCCGATTACCCTCGTGGTACCCTAGCTGAGACCTATAGGCATATAGCGAGTGACCTCAAGGAGGGGATCGCCCTGCTCGAGCGCTATCCATCCAACTACAGTGAGGACATCAAGAAGTTCCACTTCAACCCTACCTCTGCCTATGCCTTCGCTGCTCGCTTCTACCTCTACTATCAGGACTGGGCCAAGGCTGAGGAATATGCTACGAAGGTACTCGGGAACAACCCCAGCCTCGTGCTACGAGACTGGAGTATCTTCACCAAGATCCCCCGCACCGAGAAGGCCTATGCACTCGCCTACTACGACACGAAGCTAGCGGCCAACCTACTCTCCGTCTCCACCTACAGCTCCTACCAGTGGCAGACGACGAGCGGTACGAGCTACTATCAGTCTCGCTTCACCCAAGCCAAGGAGCTGACACAGAACGAGACCCTCTTCGCTCAGAACATCTGGGGGCAGAGCGATGCCTACTACTTCGCTCCATTCATCTATGTGGAGGGGAATATCAACAAGACGGTGCAGGCCAAGCTCCCATCCTTCCCTAGCAGCGACTACCAGACGATGGATACCCCGCTGACCACAGACGAGACCCTGCTGGTACGTGCTGAGGCTCGTATCCACCAGAAGAAGTACGATGAGGGGGTGGCAGACCTCAACCTCTGGACCTCTCGCTACCTCAACGATGGCGACAACGCTCAGAAGCCACGTAAGAAGACCTTCACAAAGGATGAGATCATCGCCTTCTATAAGGCGCTTAGCTACGACTCCAAGGTACGCCCTACGATGAAGAAGAAGCTCAACCCACACTTCACCATCACGGCAGGTGATGAAGAGTTCCTCCTACACCACGTACTGCAGTGTCGTCGTATCCTCACCCTACACGAGGGACTACGCTGGCAGGACATCAAGCGCTACGGCATCACCATCTACCGCCGTATCAACAAGAACAGCAACTACAGTGTCGCCGCAGAGCTCGGTGATCGTGACCCTCGCCAGGCTATACCTCTCCCCCAGCAGGCGATCAAGGGTAGCATCGTTCAGAACCCTACGAAGTAACTCAATAAGAAACAGCTATGAAGAAGCTAATATTCCCCTTCGTCATCGCTTGCGCCCTAGGAGCACTCGCCTCATGTAGCTCCGATATCGATAGGGTTAAGCCCGACCGCAAGGTCATCGACACCGAGGATGTAAGCCGACTGACGAGGCTAGATAGATATATACAGAAGGCCTTCGCCGAGAAGTACAACGTCAGCATCGACTATCGCTACGACGATAAGATGACCGACCGTCGCTACCTCCTAGCCCCAGTCAAGGAAGAGAAGGCAATAGAGTTCCTCAACCTCATTGACTTCGTCTTCTTCGAGACCTACAAGGAAGCAGCTCCCGAGGGTTATGCCCAGAGGCATACCGTCAAGTTCGTCAACCTCTATGGCTCCTCCGGCTACGCCATGGACAGGCGTATGGCTGGGGCAGCTCCACAGGGTATGATTTGGATGTACAATATCAATGAACTGAATACTCATATCGATAGGACGAGGCTCGATACTCGAGCTAAGGACTATGCCTACTGGATTGCCTCCAAGCGTGTGACAGCAGAGATCGAGAGACTCGATGAAGAAGCCAAGGCAAAGACGGGCACAGGGCTCACCGATACAGAGAAGAAGAAGCTCAAGGATGAGCTGACACCCAAGTACGAGCAGGAGGAACTGTCTGGTGAGAAGTACCAGGGGCACATCAAGACAGCTACACTTGAGCTCGAGCAGCGTATGCGTAGCAGCTACATCAGTACCCTCTTCCACGAGTCGGCCCATACGCTCCATGAGGAGCGTGCTTACCCACCTGAGTACGACAAGCTCTCTGCACTAGACTATCAGAAGCAGGATGCCTTCTCCTACTGGTGGCGTAACGGTAAGGATTCACGTCACGCGGGCTTCGTTAGTGACTATGCTAGTACTGATGCCGACGAAGACTTCGCAGAGCTCTTCGCCACCTATGTCCTCTCCTCCGAAGGCGAGTGGAATGAGCTCCTGGCGTATGCAGACGCAAAGATCCGACCCAGCGCCAAGTACACGGGCAAGGAGATCATCCTACAGAAGCTCGCCATCATGAAGCAGTACATCCGTGACGAGTACCATACCGACCTCGATGCCATCCGCCAGAAGGCACTCGAGAAGCTCTACCAAATCCCCTATAAGGACTTCACCCAATACCCAGCAGGATACTAACTATGCGCTACTATCATATTTGGTCTCTGGTTCTAGCACTCGCCCTAGGGGCATGCAGCCAGTACGAAGAGATGCCCAGTGGCAAGGACTATGCCGCGACAGTGATCACTCAGCAGGAGCAGGAGATCATCAGTCTCCTTCGCTCCAGTGAGTATGGCTGGTCGCTCATCCTCATCCCCGACGAGGGGAACCATGGGGGGATCAACCTCTCGATGAAGTTCATCTCTGACAAGGAGGCTACCATCGCCTCCGAGGAATACGGAGAGACGGTAGAGGTACCCAAGGATCCCAAGAACCCAGGTGCTGGGACGGAGCAGATCTACCAGACGGAGTTTACCTCCAACTATCACTTCTCCCATAACTCAGGCCTTCGGCTGACCTTCGACACGTACAACAAGCCCCTGAACTACTACTCTACACCCGACTGGGGGATCCCCAATGGCTACAACGGAGACTATGAGTTCATCGTAGATAAGGTCAGCCCCGACAAGGATGTGATCTACCTCACGGGCTGTCGCACAGGCAACAAGATGCAGATGATCCGCCTCAAGGGAGACACTAAAGCCTACCTAGAGGGGACAAAGGTCATCAAGCAGGCTGTGACGGGTAAGGCGCTTGCCCCACTAAAGCTCGGGGGGAAGACGGTCGCCCTCTCCATCTTTGGGCTTGCACGCCAGCTCTGGGTACGCTACGATGACAAGTCTGAGCTCCTCCCCTTCTACTATACAGACAAGGGGATCAAGCTTATCAAGCCTCTTACCCTAGGTGGCGAGACGCTTGAGGGACTGACACTAGACAAGGATAAGGCAACTATGACGCCCCTGCACGGCGGAAGCAAGCTAGCCCTCCAGGTCGGGAAGTACGACCTGACGAAGAAGCATCTGTACCTATACTTCTACGAGGGCTATGCGAGTAATGTAGCTCTTGATGCCTTTAAGACAGCTAACGAGATTCAGAGGACGGATACCTACAAGGGATTATACGAGGAGTACATCGACCTAGGACTGTCACCTGGTATCTCCAGACCATCTATGAGCCTGACTCTCGAGAAAGGAATAGAGGGACTTTCGAAGGGCTTCCGACCCGTCTACTACATGGACTTTACCTCTATCTATGGTGAGCCCAACCAGTTCCATACGATACGTATCATCCAGTATGGATCGACCTACTTCTATGCTCGTCGTGCACAGGAATTCTTACTAGAGTACCTCGTGTATTACTCTCCCTACACGGTGACAGATGCTACGGATGCACATGGCTATCACTGGTTGACCTCGCCGAAGGACAATGATGAATTCTGGTGCAAGGTAGAGAGTTTCTAGGTGCAGGTAGGCTAGGCCTACCTACCCCCTAAGTAAAGGAAATCGCCCCGAGGCTTCGAGCCTCGGGGCGATTTCCTTTACTCTATGACTACGACGTCTATAGCTTGAGGTCTGGGATGCGAGAGGGAGCAGCACCCGTACTGCCGTCCTTCCCGTACTTAGGGAGGTAAGGCCCGAGTGGTAGGTCGGAGAAGGCTTCGTTATTCACTTGATTGATAGCGGAGCGCCTACCCTTGAGTCCTACTCCAACGGCATTAACGAAGAGACGAAAGAGCCAACCGAAGAACCCGCCATCCTCCCCCTCGGCTAGCACACGTCTATCCATGCGCCCCTTGAGTTCCCTTGTATAGAGGATCTCATTACTCTTAGTGGATCTGAGTATGTACTGAACCTCGAACTCTAGCTCGGCGTTCAGATGCTGGTCCCACTGATGAATCACTGTGAAGAGCACAGCATCCGTCCCAAAGATTTTGCGGAAGGGTTCAAGGTCTTTCCGTAGGTATTCCTCTGGACGTAGCAGGCTCTTATCTCGGAGATACTCGCTCATGAAGGAGGGTGCGTAGACGTAATACCCTCGGTTGGTCAGTATCGGAGCCAGCCCTGCGTACAGCTGATCTCGGAGGTCTGGCCACCCGATCCTATCGATAGGTGGCACTAGGAGGATCGTCTTCGGGCTCTCCGCATACATGCGAGGATAGAGCTGGGCACGCTTATGAGGGTACATAGAGCGGCAGGAGGAGAGGGTGAGTAGTGCTCCCAATAGAGCTGTGAGAGCAAGGCGCATAGGTCGGTAGGGTCGAGGCATTCCTGGATATACTGGAGGTAAAAAGGCAGCCACCTAATGGGTATGGTTATATGATCCCATTAGGTGGCTCACACGTCCCTACGCTAGGGCAGGGAGGTTAGTTGTGGGTGTGCGTTAGAACTCGTACCCTACAGTCAGGAAGCTCGACACGTAGCGCGAAGCACCGGTATCCCGAATGAAGAGCCCTTCTTGACCTGCACCAGAGAACTGGTTGAGGGCGCTAAACTCTAGCCCCGCACGTGCGTAGAGGCTATTGAAGCGGTACATGAGGCTGAGCTGAAGACCGGCCTCGAACTTCTTGGCATCGCCCCCAGAGAGCATATCGTATTCCTTGATATTCAGTGGATCCCCGGCCTTGTCTACGATAGGGCTACCTCCACGGGTGAGCTTAGCACTCAGGAGATAGGCAGCATAGGGAGATACGTTCAGGAAGATGTGCTGGTTCTCCTCAATAGTGATGATGCGGAAGGAGAAGTCCACGGGCACCTGTATAGCATAGGTCTGTAGCTTAGCGAGCGAGCCTGGTGCGCTGTTGCGGTTGCCGGTCTGCTTCTCTCCTCGTCCGTTGATGAAGACCCCAGTAGCTAGGGTAAAGGGTGTATGGACGAAGGGTAGGGCAAAGCTTACCCCTGCACGGAAGTTCAGTAGAGCCTTACCGCTATCACTAGCGTGGTCGAGCGCAAAGTTCGAGACCTTGGAGAGCGTTGGACCAGCCTCTACACGATAGCGAACCTTGCCGAGCTCCTGAGCTGATGCGTTGGTGATGAAGCCAGTCAGAAGCAGTGCTCCTAAGGCGAATAGTTTAAGTTTCTGCATATCTAAGACATTTATAATGTTACTATTATTAGATCACGAGGTACTCCTTGGTGTAGAGCATTCTCTCCCCGTGCACATAGCGATAACTTCACAAAGGTACACAAAAAAAGTATCTCTGTATCTCTGTATCACCTCCATCTGGAGAGTATCCCATCCTCAGGTTCACATCCCCCTCGACCCTACTCCCCCCTTAGGAGAGTCTTCCTCTCGCTAGAAGGGGTAGCCGATGGCGAAGTGTAGCGCAAGCACATCCCTCGGGCTCTGGTAGGTGATCACCCAGGGGCGACCATTCTCTACCTGAGGGTCATAGACCTTTGCCCCTGTATCGAAGCGCAGGACGAAGTACTCGAAGTCCCAGCGTAGACCCAGCCCAGCCGACAGCGCTATCTCTCGGTAGAAACTCTGCCATCGGAAGTCCCCCTTGGGCTGGTTCTCATACGGCCGTATCGTCCAGACGTTCCCAGCATCTGCGAAGAGAGCGAGCTGGACGGGGCCGAGGACACGCATCCGATACTCAGCATTGAGCTCCAGCTTGATGTCGCCTACCTGATCGAAGATAGAGCGACTCATTGATCGGGGCATACTCCCTGGTCCTAGGCTACGGGCACTCCAGCCTCGTATGCTATTGGCTCCCCCTGCGAAGTAGCGGAGGTCCACAGGCACGAATGAGCTATTCCCATAGGGTACTGCTAGAGCCAACCCCAGATGGTAAGCAAAGGAATTGCCCTCACTCAGCTTCCGCAGCCCGCTGTAGTCGAACTCCCCCTTGACGAACTGTGCGAAGTTCGTCCCAAAGAGCCGATACGTCCCATAGCTGTCACGCTCCCGGTGAGTCAGCTGGGACAGCCCATAGAGTATCGCCCCCGAGGACTGTAGGTAGAGCCTGAGGTTGTGTACCCAGGGTGAGGAGGAGAGGCGGTAGTCATTGAGCGAGTTGTAGCGGAAGAGGTAGGAGGCACCGAGGACAAACTGATCCCGATAGTTCAGGATCTGTGTGATCAGAGGCATCGACTGGCGGAAGCTCTCGTTGATATAGGCGAAGTGTAGGAAGTTTAGATCCAGTACCTTCAGGTGGTGCTTGTAGGCTGGAGTGTAGTGGCTGTGCCAGCTATATCCCCACTCGAGGGAGAAGATATCTCGGCTAAACTCTGGACGACCATGGTAGTCATAGCTCGCCTGGAAATTCGTCGACGACTGGAAGGTAGAGGGGCCACGGGTATAGAGGAAGGGGACAAGGAGCTTCGGGAACGTCAGCGAAGCCTCCATCCCGTAGCTGAAGTGATCGTTGGCTCGGCTACGAAAGGACTCATAGCCCCCGCGTACCTGGAGCTGCAGCTGCTCGCCTCCGTTAAAGAGGTTGTTGTGTCTGAAGGTCAGCGAGGCACTTACCCCGAGGTTGCCCGAGGAGTTCGTCCCGACGATATCTCCGCCGAAGCTCTTGCTCGGCTCCGAGCCTGTCACTATATCACAGTTGAGGAGCGAAGAGTCCCCCGAGAGGCTATCTATCTGATAGCGCACAGAGATATTCCTCAGCGGGGCGAGGTCGGATAGGGCAGCATAGGTACGGGAGGTATTCTGTAGAGAGTAGTCTGCCCCTAGGCGTACCCAGATGCGGTGAGCGAGCTCCCCCGGGCGCACATAGTGCTCTGGGTCGATCGCGAAGGCTATACCTGCTAGGGTATCCCGTCTGAGAGGTAGGCTCCGATCATTCCCCTCATGTCGCAGGGTCACTCGGCCTATACGGTAGGTGGTGGGAGGGACGGAGATGAGCTTGCGCACCCAGCCATTGTCCACCTCCAGCGTATCCACCTCGTAACGGATGCTGTCGGAGGAGAAGCCATAGTAGCCTCGGTTAGCTAGGATCAGGGCGATGCGCTCCCGCTCGAGCTGCATGTTCTGAGGCGAGAGTACCGAACCTGGGGCGAGGTAGGAGGTGTATCGCTCGCCACGGAAGAGCTTCTTCTGCTGAAGGCTATCCCGGGGATGCAGGAGGGGGCGGATGAGGGTGTCGGAGAGGACTTCCTCCTCCCGTCCCACATAGTAGCGTGGGCCAGGCTGGATCTGGTAGAGGAGCTTGGCCCGCTTATGCTCTGTAGTGTCGATGTATAGGCGAGTATGAGCATCGAGGTAGCCTAGGTTATACATCGCTGCAGTGAGGTTGGCTCGGCCAAACTCTGCCTCCTGCTCGCTGTACAGTACGGGGGGATCGCCCCACTTACGGAGCTGTCTATTGAGGAAGCTATTGCTCTTCGGGTTACTTAGGCTGTACACGGCTAGCGTCCACTTGACGAGCCCCAGCAGGCGGGCATTGGGCTGCTGCGTCAGGTAGGGCTCTAGCTCTCCGAGCTGCTCTTGCTCGTAGGCCGTGAGCGAATCCACACGGATGCTGACCTTGGAGAGGAGGTAGCTCCCATCGGGCACATACTTGGTCGTCGAGCAGGAGACGGCGAGTAGGCAGGCGATCAGTGCGAGGATCGGGTACTTATACTTGTTCATCTGTAGTCCATATCTCCCAGGCCTCATCTGCCTGGATGTAGAGCATCTCTAGCCCATCCTTGGTCTGGGCTCCTCTCAGCTGTGCCTCCCGGAGGAAGGCTGTGGGAGAGGGATTGTAGATCAGATCGTAGCAGAGGTGCTGATCCGACAGAGCCTCATAGGGCAGGGGAAGGAGCTCTCCGGGACAAAGCCCGACAGGAGTCGCATTGATCCACAGCTGACACTCCTCGGCTAGTCCCCCACGGAGCTCCTCGTAGGCGATCATCCCTAAGCGGGGATGACGACTGACCTGTAGCCCCTCCAGCCCCAGTAGAGATAGGGCGTAGAGGACTGCCGAGGCTGCGCCCCCACTCCCGAAGACGAGAGCCCTTGGCCTCGTCCCATCTAACCACGTAGATAGAGAGCGTCTGAAGCCCTCCACATCCGTATTATAGCCGTAGACCCGGGGGAGCCCCGTAGCGCTTCGTCTGATCCGCAGGACATTGGTTGCCTGGAGCGCCTCCACGTCAGGGCTGGAGACGTCTACGTAGCGTAGTATCTCCCGCTTGTAGGGGAGGGTTACATTGAGCCCGCAGAGGTCTGGCTCTCGGGCTAGTAGACTCGGGAGCTCCTCGATCGAAGCAAGCTCATAGGCTCGATAGGTCGCATCAATACCCTCACGAGCGAAGAAGTCCCCGAAGTATCTGGGGGAGAAGGAGTGAGCGAGCCTCCGACCGATCAGACCGTATTTACGTCCTGAGCCTTGGGGGGCTTGGCTCTGTTGCCTCTGTTCGCTTTGTAGTACCATCAGCTCTGTCTATTAGGACAAAAATACAACAATTCACATCTCACACACGCTCTACTCCTACTCTTCACTCCGGATGGAGCTTAGCCGACCTATTCGTCCGATCCCTAGGGAGCGGAGGTAGATCCCATAGCTTCGATAGCACGGACGCCTCTAACGACTAGGATCACTGAGGGGCTTCCAGCTCCCCTATCATGCGTATACCCAGCAGACGAAAACGAGCATACCGAGAGCGCTGATGTGCTCTCGGCATGTTCGTTGAGGCACTCTCGGCGTGCCCGATAGATAGCTGATCGAGAGCAAGATACCGACCTACCCTTATCCCCTACTCTAGCACCAGATCTTATGGATGGGATGTATGATGATGCCCCCCAGGGCTGACGCATGAAATCACTGTAGTGCGAGGGCAAGGTCGTGAAGGTGTATACGCCGAAGATAGGAGATAGAAGATAGAAGTATCTATGTCTTAGTCTAGATATGCCCAGCGAATACCTCCTACCTAGGAGGGATGAGTGTACACGTGTGTACACAACTGTATACCCACGTGTACACAACAGTATACACGCGTGTACACTACCTCGCTCTAAGTATATCCTCTGTAGGGCTCGCTAGTATGTCTATTCCTTGGAGATAATACGTAGGATCTCTAGTGATGGGCTAAGGCTCCCTGGGATATGAAATGCCCCCCGAAGATCCAAAGGCAGGAGTGTACGAGCGAGATTATGCGTCGACCCCGTATCCCCCCGACGAGATGCTTACCTCTACTGAGGAATACCTATATTTGCCACACTACTAAACTATAAATAAGGAGCTCTATGCAGTATCTATACCTTATCATCCTACCACTCTCTGTGGGTGGTAGCCTACCCCTCGTAGGGCGGGGGCAGTTGCACCTCGCCGATGATGCTACGGGAGCTTCAATAGTCTTAAAGACCAAAGCCCTATCATAGGGGCACAATTCTCACCCTTGGGGGATGTTGGTATCCCTCTACTATCGTCCCTTCTTGTTGGTTCCCTCATGTAGACAAGCAATAGATCATGAATAAGAGAATAACATTACTCGTTGCCGCCCTTCTGCTACTGACAGGGTGTGACTTCATACCGAAGATTGTGGCACGTAGAGTAGTATACACGGTTCAAGAGATTAATGCAACTCCTGATACGATGTATTATAGCTCCTATTTCCGTCGAATGGGTGATCCCTTCATCGTTGCGCCGAGTATTTTTGTCCCAATTCTCCCCGGAGATTCAAGTCAACAATCTGTTCTTGATCGTAGTGAACTGTATAGCCATCCAGAGCGCTACCGATATTATATCTGGTTTGCCTCTCGGGAGACCTACTGGAAGAATGAAAGCCTGTGGCCAGCCAACTATGGTAAGCCTTCCCTATATGATACGGTGCTATCGTACACGATAGAGGAACTCAAGGCGATGAACTACCGGGTGGTCTACCGAGGCAAGCCAGTCACCCCCTGAGGTGTGCAAAGCTTATAGCGAGGGAGCAGGAAGGCTATGGCCCCATGGATCGTACAATACTGCATTTGCTCATGGCTCAAGCTTATCTCTTGAGCCAAAGGCTGACACCTTGTTCTTTTCACCCCTTATATTCACTTCGTATGAATACTAAAGGCTCTTTTTGCTGGATAAACCCCTGGCGAGCAATCATCTTCATATTGGTCTCGCTATCATTTGAGTCCTGCTTTCTATTAGGACATTCTCTCCATCGGATTAGCTCACCGATTGATTCGATCTCTGTGACGACCTCATTCCTTCGTGGAGGACGCACAGGATGGTTCCGAAGGGCACTCTCGGGACAAGGGCCAGGGCAGTATCCTCTCGTTCCAGCGCCTGAGCCAGAGCTCCGTGAGCTGCTCTATACGGAGATGACCCGAGCTAAGCTGGAGCGAGATTGGGGGCTGAAGGAAGTCGTCGCTGGAGGTGGAATATTTTGGTCTTCTGGCAGGAAGCACCAGTTTGTTGTCTCTCATGAGGAGGATCGGCCTATCCTCATTGATGTGACAGAGCGAGTGATCTATAAATTTAGGGAGTGTGGATATGATACGCCTCTCTATATGATCCTCAAGCAATACTATCCTCTTCTTGACCCAAGGAAAGAGTAAGGAGATGAACCGCTGGTAAGATAATAGTAGGAGTATACCCGACCTCGGCTCAAGGCCTAGGGGGAGAGGGAGAACCAGAGGATGTTAGGACAGAACAAACCCCGCTAGTGCAACTCGCCCTAATGGGGAGATGCACTAGCGGGGAGCGAAGTACCAGCGGTAGATCTGGAGGATCGAATAGCAGACTATCCCCCTATTCCTCGACCGTACGGGTCAGATAGAGATAGACGGGATAGTGGTCGCTGTAGCCCCCCTGGAAGCGTCCCGAGGAGAAGGTACGGAAGGGATAGCCCTTGAAGTGCCCCGTCTTCTGCGTCAGGAAGTCGGCGCTGTATATATAGGCATAGTCCCCACTCTTCTTGTCTTGTTGGAGGTGGAGCGAGGTGTCTGGCCCGCCGATGAGGTTGGCCGTCACCACGAGGTTGTCGAAGAGGTTCCACACGTCACGATAGGCGAGCGTACCACGCCCTGAGGCATGGATCTTGGCCATGGGATTGTAGAGATCCTCGGGGGCTAGTCCCTCGGGGGTCGTCTTGGCTCGTAGTCCCTCGACGACGCTAGCTGAGGTAGGATCGTCGTTGAAGTCCCCCATGAGGATGACCTTGTTCGCAGGGTTGGCTTGCAGGAGGGAGTCTGTGACCGAGCGCATGACCTGCGCTGCCTGCATACGCCGACGCAGCGAGATCTGCTCCCCTCCGACACGAGAGGGCCAGTGGGCGACGAGGAAGGAGACGGGCTCCCCGAGGAGCAGACCATTGACCTCGAGGACATCACGTGTCTTGATATACTCCTCGCCCTGGAGGCGTACGGGGTGAGGGCGAGCGTCTAGGAGCTGGTAGTACTTAGACCGATAGAAGAGTGCGCAGTCTATGCCCCGCTTGTCTGGGGAGTCGAAGTGGACGATCTCGTAGCCTAGGTCACGGAGCTCGGGCTCACGCAGCAGATCCTGGAGTACCTGGCGGTTCTCTATCTCACACAGGCCGACGATATCGGGACCATGCTTGGAGCCTATCTGGCTGAGGGCATAGGCCATATTGTGGAGCTTCTGCTTGTACTTCTCTGGGGTCCATTGGTTCTTCCCCTCGGGGAGGAAGTCCTCGTCGTTGTTGTCTCCATCGATGGTATCGAAGAGGTTCTCCAGATTGTAGAAGGCTACAGTCAGTCGTACCTGCTTCTTCGTCTGCCCCGAGAGGCCATAGAGGGAGAGGCAGAGCGAGAGTAGGAGGGTAAGGAAGGGTCGCTTCATCGTTGTCGGTGTATTATAAGGAGTGAGTATCCAGCATATTATCTATCTTTATGGTGCAAAAGTAATAATTATCACTCGCTATATTGCTCTATTGTCCCCTAGGGACGGGCATTATACCCATACGTGCCGACGCATGAACAAACTTATTACCACACTCGTCTGCGCCTCCCTCCTAGGGGGTGCAGCCCTAGCACAGCAGACTGAGGGGACAAAGGTGTTGGACAGCAAGAGCGGTAAGCCTATCGCTCAAGCTACGATCAGCATCTACGGCCCCGTATCGAAGCGCCTCAAGACGGCTAAGGATGGCTCTTATCGTCTCTCCGACCTTCCTAATGGACGCTACACCCTCACCCTAAGTGCCGGAGGCTACGAGACCCGACAAATCGAGTACGTGAAAGACCAGTACCACACCACTCTCCCCACTGAGCTCCAGCTCACACCCCTACCACAGGGACGTGAAGGCCTCTACGATGACCTCCTCGTGAGCGAGGGGAGCGATGACGGAGAGAGTGGCACACAGGATCGGGTCACGCTACTGACCTCCTCCAAGGATCCCTTCCTCAATGCCTCGGGCTACGTCTTCAGCGCTGCACGCTTCCGCAACCGGGGCTTCGACAGCCAGTACAGCGAGCAGATGCTCAACGGGGTAGCGATGAACGACCTAAACACGGGCTACTCACCCTGGTCACTCTGGGGTGGGCTCAACGATGTGACACGTCTACAGGAGACCTCACAGAGCTTTGAGCCTATAGCCTCCGCCTTCGGTAACGCAGGCGTAACGAACAATGTGACGATGCGTCCCTCCATGTACGGAGCACAGCGTAGAGCGACAGCCTCGCTAAGTAACCGTACCTATACGGGACGCCTAGCCTTCACCTGGACAACAGGCGAGATGAAGGGGGGCTGGTCACTTGCCCTGAGCGCAGCCCGCAGAGCCGGCAGCGGACAATACTCCTACGTCAGAGGACAATTCTATGATGCCTGGAGCTACTTCCTCGGGATCGAAAAGAAGTTTGACGAGATGAATAGCGTGAGCTTCATCGCCCTAGGTGCTCCCACCCGCCGAGGGGTAGCCAGCGCCTCTAGCCAAGAGGCCTATGACCTAGTTGGCTCAAACTTCTACAACCCTAACATCGGTCGTCAAGGAGGGAAATGGCGTAATGCTCGAGTACGTAGTAATCACGAGCCCATCCTACAGCTCAACCATTACTACTCCAATGCGCTATCGAACCTCCACCTACACACCACCTTCAGCTATCGCTTTGGGAAGAATGCCTACTCGGCACTGAACTGGTATAATGCTCCAGACCCTCGCCCCGACTACTACCGCTACCTCCCCTCCTACTTCACCCGCATGGCTGACCCCAATGCACAGGATCCCTCTGCCGCTGCTCGCTATGAGGAGCTATGGCATAGTGATCCCAACATGAGGTACATCGACTGGGATCGTCTCTATGAGATCAATCGACTCAATCAGACGACCGTACGTGATGCCTCTGGGCGTGTCTTAGCCACAGGGAAGAAGGCTCTCTATATGGTCGAGGACAGGCATACAGACCAGAGGGAGTTCGCTTGGGCTACCACGATGGATTGGCTCCCTCTCTCTTGGCTCGAAGTAAACGCTGGAGGGAATGCACGTACCAACGTCACCGAGAATTACTCTGAGGTCGCTGACCTCCTAGGGGCAGACTTCGTCTACGACATCGATAAGTTCGCCGAGCGAGACTTCGGTGGAGATCCTACCAAGAGTCAGGTGGACCTCAACCACCCCGACCGTATCGTCCAGAAGGGGGATCGCTTTAGCTACGACTACGACTCTCGTATCAACCGCTACCAAGCTTGGCTCAACCTCACCTACCGCCTCCCTAGACTGGATGCCTACACGGCACTCAGCTACACCCACACAGCCCTACAGCGTGATGGGAAGCAGCGTAGAGGTCTATTCCCAGACAACTCCTTCGGCTACTCAGACCACATCAAGTTCAATGACCTAGCAGCCAAGGCTGGGGTGACCTACAAGATCACTGGGCACCACTACCTGCAGGCTAACCTCGGGTATATCGAGCAGGCTCCTACCTTCCGTAACCTCTTCATCTCCCCTAGGACACGAGATAGCTATATCAGCAACCCCAAGTCCGAGAAGATACTCACTGCGGAAGCATCCTACCTCGTACGTCTTCCCTGGCTCAGAGGACGTGTAACGGCCTTCTACACCCACATCGCCGACCACGTGCAGAACGTGAACTTCTACGACGATACCCGTGCTTCCTTCTCGAACTATACGATTACAGGTATTGCCACTCAGCACGCTGGCGTAGAGCTCGGCCTCGAGGCTAAGCTCTCTCCCACCCTCACGGCAAATGCAGCGCTGGCTCTCGGGCAATATAAGTATGCGAATAACCCCTCCTATGTCCAGACTATCGACAACTCCAACGAGATCGTAGACCAGGATATCGTCTACTGGAAGGGGCTCAACATCAGCGGTACTCCACAGACTGCTGCTACCCTAGGGCTGACGTACTACTCACCTTGGTATGCCAACTTCGGAATCAATGCCAACTACTTTGGTCGCAACTTCGTCTCCATGGCACCGCTGGTACGTACCGACCGTGGCCGTAGTGCACTGCCCGAGCGGTACATCCTGCCAGAGAAGCTACAGGATGGCTTCACGGTGGATGTCTTCGCCAGCTACTCCTGGAGGCTCAACTACAACACCTATCTGCGCTTCAACCTCTCGGTGAGCAACCTACTGAACAACAAGCGCCTGCCCAACAGTGGCTACGAGCAGCTCCGCATACGTACGCTACGTGATGACAATGGAGTGCAGCAGCTTCATCAGCCCTTCGACAGCAAGATCTCCTATGTGTATGGGACGACCTTCTTCTTCAACACGTCCCTCCAATTCTAAGCTTTGTGATTATGAGATCTCTAGGTAAGTATATCCTCCCTCTGCTCACACTTTGCACCCTATCGCTGGTGAGCTGTGAGAAGTACAATGAGGTACCAGCCCCAAGCTATAAGCCTGCTACCCCAGGTCAGGAGCTTCCCCTACCTACACATACGATCAGCCAGCTCAAGGCACTCTATCAGAAGGGGGGGGTGACCCTCAGTAGCCCAGTCGTCGTCTCCGCCGTTATGGCATCGGATGATAGCGAGGGCAACCTATACAAGAGCTGCTTCATACAGGACGAGACGGGCGGGATCGAGCTGAAGTTCGCCATGGGTAGCCTCAGTACCCTCTACCCACAGGGCTCACGAGTACTCTTGCTGTGTCAGGGGCTCACCCTCGGAGCCTACGGGGGACAGATCGGCCTAGGCTACCGCTCCAGCGACCCTAAGTACGAGACGGCTTTCTACCCCGAGAAGCTCGTACCTCTAGCCCTACATCGTCTAGGTGCAGAGGAGCTTCAGCCCCGTACACTCACCATCGACCAGCTCAGCAAGCAGTACGCCGCCACACTTGTTCGTATAGAGGGGGTGCAGTTCGTCTCCTCGGAGCTAGGGCAGACCTATGCGAGCCCCGAGCAGAAGACCAAAGTCTCTAACGTCAATCGTACCCTCACCGATCGCTCTGGCAAGACCCTCATCGTACGCACTAGTAGCTATGCCAAGTTCGCAGGTAAGACCCTGCCCGAGGGCTCAGGGAGCATCGTCGCCCTACTGACCTACTTCAGGGACACGCCTCAGCTCCTGATCCTCCGAGAGCATGACGTCCAGCTCTCCTCTCCTCGCTTCTAGGACGAATACACTTCCGTACAACCCTATAACACCTCGCAAGATGACTAAGAAAGCACTTCTTCGCTGGTCGCTCACTGCTCTGAGCTGTGTGCTACTATCCGTAGGCTTCTCGTCCTGTAAGGACAACGATGACACCTACACCAAGCCCACCTACTCCATCACCAAGGATGGGAAGGCCGACAAGACCTTCTCTCTAGCCAAAGAAGGGGGGACACTCACCCTACACCTAGAGACCAACCGACGCTGGGAGGTAAGCTCCACAGCCGACTGGGTCAGCATCAACCCCACCTCTGGGGAAGCTGGCGTCCTCGACATCACGGTGCGAGTGCTCCCCAACAGCACGGCTCAGGCTCGCCGAGCACAAATAATCTTCAAGATCAGCGGCATCACCGAGATCTACACCATCGAGCAAACCTCGGGCGACACCCCCGGTGGCGGTGGCAACCAAGGTGCAGAGACTGCCCTAGCAGACTTCATCAAGAAGTATGACCAAGGCAAGGAAGTAACCGTAGATGAGGAGATCGTACTCAAGGCATCCCTCATCACGGACATCGAGGGCAACAACTCCGCTAGCAACAAGAACATCGTCCTACAGGCAGGCGAGGTCGGTATCACCGTCCGACTCAAGACCCCAGCCAACAAGGCTTGGAAGCCTGGTACGGTCTTCGCCGTCAAGGCTAAGGGTGGGAAGGTCACTCGCTACCGCGAGGGCTCACTCCAGCTCGACATGAGTGCTGTCGCCGATGAGAGTGCCGTGACTCCGACCACCGAGGTCATCACCATCCAGCCCAAGGCGGTTACCCTAGCCGACATCTACGCAGGCAAGTACGACAATATCCTCCTCGCTGTAGAGGGTGTACAGTTCCAGACCGCAGGCAAGGCACTCAACCCGAACAAGCCTCAGGGTGGGAAGGCTCCAAACACCTTCTTCAATACCCTCACCGACTGCGTCACTACTCCTCCACAGGGTGTAGGAGCTCTCTCCGTACCCATCTCGGGCTATACCTCTGAGGCACTACGCTCTACCCTCTCCTCCGATAAGAATGGACGCATCGTAGGGATCATCCAGATCAATGTGACGGAGAACAGCAAGGACAAGAGCAAGGTCAAGCACTACAACCTCTGGATACGTAACCTCCAGGATCTCGACGGTCTGAAGGGTACCCGCTGTACAGAGCATGGTGGCACCCCTAATCCTCCCACGCCTCCCACACCCAACCCCAATCCTCCCACGCC